>NZ_OZ245358.1:1233333-1581666 GCF_965226395.1 Bacterioplanoides sp.
ATCACCCGTGCTAACTGTTGCTCGTGCTCAACGTCGTGCTGTAAACCGTTTTGCTGAGCGGCGGCCGTTGAATTTGCCCAGCTTAACGCCGGTAAGGTTGCCAGAGTCAGTAACCCAATAACTGAAAATAACCGCCGAATCATGCTTTTACGTCTCCTGCTTGCGGGTCATTAAAGATGGTTTTATTCAGTGCGCCATCCGAGTGAGCCACTGTCACAGAAACCATGGCATCGCCGGTGACATTCACCGCCGTGCGGATCATATCGAGAATACGGTCAACACCAATAATCAGAGCAATACCTTCAACCGGCAGACCCACTTGTTGTAATACCAGTGCCAGTGTCACCAGCCCGACACCCGGAACACCGGCCGTGCCGATAGACGCCAACATCGCGGTGACAATCACTAACAAGTAATCAGTCAGTGCCAGATCAAGACCAAACGCCTGAGCAATAAACACAGTCGCCACGCCCTGCATAATAGCCGTACCGTCCATATTAATGGTGGCACCTAATGGCACGGCAAAGGATGCCACGCGATTATCGGCCCCCAGTCGTTGCTCCACGGTACGCAAGGTAATCGGCAGAGTGGCATTACTGGACGCGGTACTGAAAGCAAACAGCTGAGTATTGCGCATTTTTTTCAGGAAAATAGCCGGTGACAAACCCGTCAGGGTTTTCAGGATCAGCGGATATACCACCAATGCATGCACCGCCAGAGCACCCACCACCGTCAGCATATAAATGGCTAAGTCGCCGACGGTTCCCAGTCCTTGTTTGGCAAACAAGCTGAAAAGCAGAGCAAACACCCCGTATGGCGCTAATGACATTAACAAGGTCACCAGCTTCATCAGTACTTCGTTCCAGTCATTAAAGGTGGCACCAATCCGATCTCCGGCGGCACCGGCACGGCCAATCGCCAAACCAATCAATACTGCAAATACGATCACCTGCAGCATTTTACCTTCGGCCATGGCGGCAATCGGATTAGTCGGGAAAATATTGATAAACACCTGCTTCAGCGAGGTCTCTGCTGGTGCTTTGTAGTTGGCTTCGGTTTGTAGCGATACGCCGGAGCCCGGTTCAAACAAAGTCGCCAGAAACAGTGCCAGAGAGATGGCTAAACCGGTTGTGATGATATACAGACCGATGGTTTTAACACTCAGCAGCCCCAGACTGCTCTGATCCTTCAGGTGGCACACACCACACACCAGCGACACAAACACCAGCGGCACCACCAGCACTTTTAAACTGGCCACAAAAATTTTACCGAGGACAAAAAATACCCCGTTTGCCAGCAGGTCATCGAGGATATAACGCAGGGTCTGATTAAGGCCGTCATCTGCCAGCAGAACCTGAGTGATACTGCCGAGCACCACCGCCAGCGCCATGGCAATAAGAATTCGTTTGGTCAGATTCATCTCAGATTCCTTTTTATTAACTTCGGTTGTTAATTCCGGTTATTCATTCTGATACGGAGTTGATAACGGATAATGTTTTTTGCCGCCGCCCCGAAGGCACATCCATGTGCCTGCCGGGCGGTCGCAACATCCTGTTGCTGCTCTCAAAAACATTACCCGCCATTACTCCGTTAGATATCGCTAAAGCCGTTTGTTCTCGGCTTACTTCTTCTTTTTGGCTTTCATTAATTTTGCCAGCCCCTGAAACCACATCACGGCTTTAAAGTCGCCAGACAGCGTGATTTCTTTATTTTGAATGCCCTTCATAAAGGCATTTTTGTCTTTTGAGGTCAGCACTGCCAGGCCGGTCTGAGCATCTTTAAAACTGATGGAAAACGCCGGGTCAGCGTGTGCCTTGCCTTTACTTTTTACTTGCTGATCTTTAACCACATAGTGACGGACAATAGCGCCATCAGCGGTTTGCAGTTGAAAGACCAGATCTTTACCTTGCAGCTGCTCGCGGAAGTCCGGGTTGTTTTTCGCTGACTTCTTCATCATCAGGCCTAACGCCCATAACAGCAGACGAAATTTAATCATGGTGAGTACCTTACTTTGTTTTGAATGGGATAAATCATGCTCGTTAGCCCACGCTGGATAATGACGTTAACATCAGCGTGGGTCGTCAAACACCCGGGATTTTGCCAGAGCAGGCATAGCTTTTAACAGCCCTTCTCGTCCCAAACGGCGCATATGTTTACGATTTCTTTCCGGAATACGCTCAGGTTTGGTGGCCGAAGCCAGAACGGCTTCCATTTCGGCTTCACGGATAATATGCAGTGTTGGGTACGGCGCACGGTTGGTGAAGTGACTCATATCCGCTTCATCTTCGCCTTCAAACAGATACTGCGGATGAAAGGTAGCCAGCTGCAGAATACCTTCATAACCCAGCTGATACAGTAAATTGTCGCAGATACCCACCCAGTTCCAGTATTCATCAAAGTCGTGCAGCACATTGGGGGTGACAAACAAAGCGGTTGGCAATTGTTGCGGGTCGGCGTCAGCAACCTGTTGCAGCAGATGCATAAATTCGGCGGTGACGGTTTCTAAATCGGTGCTGTCGCTGACATCAATCAGCATGGTGTCGAACACGGGGTGAGCGAAGGGACAGAGCCCTTCGCCGATCACCAGCTGCTTCACCCACTCACGAGTCAGCAGCTGGGCATCAGTACTTATTGTACTGCCTCTTTCAGAGCCTTACCGGCTTTGAATGCTGGTACTTTAGCCGCAGGAATGGTGATTGGCTCACCAGTTTGCGGGTTTTTACCCTGACGCTCTTTACGGTCGCGTACTTCAAAAGTACCAAAACCGATCAGGCTTACGGAATCGCCTTCGCTCAGTGCTTTGGCAATCTGATCGGTGATCGCGTTGATCACTTCAGATGCTTTTTCTTTGCTCAGATCAGCTTGTTCAGCAATGGCCGCAGCCAGTTCTGGTTTACGCATGGAATAAATCCTTATTGTATTGGATAACAGCCCCCGACAACGCCGGGGTCAATATCAGGAAAAAAACAAACAACGAAATTACGAGTGCGGAGAAAACCACACACTCGTCTCTCTGACAGGCTTAACAGCCAACCTTACGGCATCAGAGGAGGCAATTCTTTGTTGAGCGCTACTTTATTCATAACCTTGGCTCCGGTCAAAGCATACCCGAGCAATTTGCCCTCAGAATTGCGAAATTCTGCCTGAACATCGCTTCCCTGAGCATCAATTGACCAGTTTCCGTCACTATTGGCTGCTACCGGAGCCACGGCCACCGGAACCACCGGAGTTTTGACAGTCACTGGCATCACACCATAATTAACCGCCGTTACCTCACCATTCAGGGTTTTTGCCAGTGCTCTGGCCGATGCCATCAGAGGCAAAACATACAGCAGCACATGGCCATCCACTTCGGCGCAGTCGCCCAGTGCATAGATATCCGCTTCGCTGGTTTGCAGCTCACGATTCACCACAATACCATGGCTCACCTGCAGTCCCGCTTTCACCGCCAGATCCAGACGTGGACGCAAGCCAATAGCCGAGACAACCAGATCGGTTTCGATGGTTTCGCCATTGCTCAGATACGCCACCAGGGCATCATTTTCTTTGCTGATGCGAGTGACCAACGGGCCTAAATGGAAGCGTACGCCCAGCCCTTCAAGACCTTGCTGCACGGCATTAGCCGCCTCGCCCGGCAGCAATGACGGCAGAATATGATCGCACGGCGCCACCACTTCCACGTCAAACCCACCACTGGCCATATCATTGGCAAACTCAGCACCAATCAGGCCGGCCCCCATAATCAGTACCCGCTTTTTGCCTTTAGCCGCAGCGCGGAACTGCGCGTAATCCTGTAAGTCATTAATCGAATAGATGCAGTCTTCGGCATCGCCTTCGATTCTCGGGCTGACCACCTCGGCACCCCAGGCGAGTACCAGCTTGCTGTAAGCCACCGGCTCTTCACCAACGAAGACTTTTTTAGCCGCCGGGTCGATGTTAGTCACCCGGGTATGGGTACGAATTACAACATTCAGCTGGTCAGCCATATCTGCTGCCGTCGCCATCGCCAGATCATCGGCGCTTTTGTTTTTACCAAATCCGGTCGACAGCATGGGTTTGGAATAGTTACGACCGTCATCAGCGGTGATCATCAGAATACTCTGGTCGGGATTCAGCTTGCGCAGTTCCTTAACCAGGTTATAACCCGCCAGGCCTGAGCCAATAACAACTATCGGATCACTCATACCCTTTCCTTCATCAAAATATTAATACTCAGATTTCGACCATTTCGAAATCATCTTTGCCCACCCCACAATCCGGGCAGATAAAGTCATCCGGCACATCATCCCAAGCGGTGCCCGGTGGAATGCCTTCTTCCGGCGCGCCTTCGGCTTCGTCGTAAATCCAGCCACACACTACACATTGCCATTTTTTCATGATGAATCTCTCTTATTATGTCTAATCACACTCTGCCATCTGAATCCGGCAGTTTTAAAGCAGCCGTAACGCTACTGATGCCAGTGACTAAAAGCAACGGTCAATTACCGCACGCGTCGGGGTTTTCCCTTGCGAAATGAGCGACTTTCACGCATTCTGCGCGGCGATGAACAGTTCAGCGTTACACCACATTCTGCACCCGCTTGCACCCAGTTGGTCCACCCGAAATCACATTGCGCCAGCCAGCCTTCCGGCTTACTGGCGTGACTGGTTATTCGATCATGGTTCTCTGACGGCACGCTTAAGCCAATTAGGCCATTTCAGTGTCGAGATTGTGCGTGAATATTATGGTCGACCGACCCCGTTAGAGCGCCGTTGCCTGGCATTATCTCATCAGGGCAGAGTCTGGGTACGGGAAGTGATTCTGCACGTCGATCAACACCCGCTGGTGTATGCCCGTACGGCCATTCCGCTGACGACACTGACCGGACAGGAACGCCGGTTGCAATATCTCGGCAAACGATCACTGGGCAGTTATTTATTTCGCCAGCCAGATCTGCAACGCCAACCGCTACGGGTTTCTCACTGCAATCCGAATCCGTTAGCGCTAGAATGGTGCCGGCATTCGGTCTTTACTCTGGGTGATAAACCTTTAATGGTATCGGAAGCTTTTTCTCAACAACTGGCGGCACTGGCGCCGCGATGATACGAACGGTTTTATGTCTTCTGTCTTGCAACCTCTGCAGCGCGTTTTGCAACAACAATTAGATCGTTATTTTCCCCGCTGGTTTGACTGGGTGCAGCTGACCCGAATCGACAAACCCGTTGGTTCGTATCTGCTGTTATGGCCAACCTTATGGGCCTTATGGGTCGCCGGAGAAGGGCAACCCTCCTTTGCCAATGTCTGTATTTTTATTCTGGGTGTGTTTCTGATGCGCTCAGCCGGGTGTGTGATCAACGACTTTGCCGACCGCAATATTGATGGTCATGTTAAACGTACCCATGATCGGCCGCTGGCTGCCGGGCGCATCAGTGCCAAAGAAGCCTTAATGACTTTTGCCCTGCTGATTACAGCAGCATTTATTCTGGTGCTGTTTACCAATGTATTTACAGTGCTGTTGTCATTTGGCGGGTTAGCACTGGCGTCACTTTATCCTTTTATGAAACGCCATACTCACCTGCCTCAGGTGGTCTTAGGTGCTGCGTTTTCCTGGGCGATTCCAATGGCGTTTGCCGCCCAGAGTGACGAATTACCCACGGTTGTCTGGTTGTTATACATCGCCAATCTGAGCTGGACCATTGCTTACGATACCGTCTATGCCATGGTCGACCGTGACGATGACATCAAAATCGGGGTGAAATCTACCGCCGTTCTGTTTGGTGATATGGACATTGTGATGGTGGCTACGCTAAAAGGTATTGCCGTGTTTGCCTTGCTGCTGGCCGGTAGTCAGTTACAACTGGGTTGGCCGTATTATCTGTCGTTGCTGGCAGGAGCGGCTTTTCTCGGCTGGCAGGTATGGAATATCCGCTCACGAGAGCGCGACATTTGTTTTGCCACTTTCCGCCAGAGCCACTGGTTCGGGCTGATTGTGTGGGCCGGACTGGTTGCTCACTACGTCCTTGTTTAGTTGACAATGTCAGGGTCATGCCCTGCCTGTCATATGCCTGTAACATTATCCCAGTGTAATACCGCGCATTATCAAATATGACACTTGCGTGACTGGAACTATGAGTAAAGCAGGTAAAACCGTACTGATCGTCGATGACGAAGCCCCGATCCGCGAGATGATTGCTGTTGCGCTGGAGATGGCTGGCTATGAATGCCTGGAAGCGGCCACCGCACAGGAAGCACACTCACAGGTAGTGGATCGCCAACCCGATATGATCCTGCTCGACTGGATGTTGCCGGGCACCAGTGGTGTCGAATTTGCGCGTCGTCTGAAGCGTGAAGAGCTGACCGCCGAGCTGCCGATTATCATGCTCACCGCCAAAGGTGAAGAAGATAACAAGGTACAAGGGCTGGAAGCTGGGGCCGATGACTACATCACTAAACCGTTCTCGCCACGAGAACTGGTGGCTCGCCTGAAAGCCGTGCTGCGCCGCGCTACTCCTCAGGGAATTGAAGAACCGATTGCCGTGGGTGGACTGGTGCTGGATCCGGTCTGCCACCGGGTGATGTCGCATGAGTCGCCGATTGATATTGGCCCAACCGAATATCGCTTGCTGCAGTTTTTTATGACCCATCAGGAGCGTGCCTATTCCCGGGCTCAGCTGTTGGATCAGGTCTGGGGCGGCAATGTGTATGTTGAAGAACGCACGGTGGATGTCCATATCCGTCGTTTGCGTAAAGCACTCGGCAATGCTCACGACCATCTGATTCAAACCGTGCGCGGCACGGGTTATCGCTTCTCGACCAAAGCGTCATAACATAGCCATGACCTCAGGCTGGCGCAGGGAATTGCGCCCACTGCTGTTGCTGCTCACGATTGCACTGGCAGCGGGCTACCATTTTGACACCCTCAGTATATCGCTGGCATTGGCCTGCGGCCTTTATATTATCTGGCAGTGGCTGCAACTTTACCGGCTGCACCACTGGCTGAAGCAGGGCCAGAGTACTCAACTGCCATCCACCTACGGTATCTGGGGCAGCATCTTTTACCAGACCCAACGCCTGCAGCAACGCAGCCAGAAACACCAGCAACGGCTACAGGCCATTATCAACCGCATTCAGGATTCGACCGCCGCCTTACAGGACGCAGTACTGATGGTGGATAGCCATGGCAACCTGGAATGGTGGAATCGTGCTGCCGGTGAGTTTTTGGGCCTCAAGGCACCAGTGGATGTGGGCCAGCCCATCACCAATCTGATTCGCAACCCTCTGTTTAAAACCTATTTTGATTCGGTCAGTTATGACGAGCCGTTATCCATTCCCTCGCCGGTCAATGCTCAGTTACAGCTGCAATTTAATATCACCCTGTTTGGCCGTAAGGACCGACTGATTCTGGTGCATGACGTCACCCGTCTGAAGCAACTGGAAGCCATGCGCAAAGACTTTGTCGCCAATGTCAGCCACGAGCTGCGCACGCCATTAACCGTGGTATCAGGCTATATAGAAACGATGGATATGGCCGCCGATTATCTGCCGCCACGCTGGGGCCGGATGATCAGCCAAATGGCACAACAAAGCCGACGCATGGAGAATCTGATTACCGATTTACTGATGTTATCGCGATTGGAAACCAGCCATCAGAACCAATCAGACACCATTGCCATCACCCCCATGCTGGCAACCATTGTTGCCGACGCCCAGGCACTCAGTGGTGAGCGAGACCATAACATCACACTGGCAATTCAATCGGATACCCAGCTCAGGGGTTATCAGGATGAGCTGCACAGTGCATTCTCAAATCTGATCTTTAATGCGGTGAAATACACTCAGGATGGTGGTGATATTGAGGTCAGTTGGTCAGACCATGGCGAGGGAGTGCGTTTGTGTGTCAAAGACAACGGCCCGGGCATTGATGAGCATCATATTCCACGCCTGACCGAACGCTTTTACCGGGCAGACCCGAGCCGAAATAACCAGACCGGTGGTACCGGTCTGGGGCTGGCTATTGTGAAACATGTGTTGTTACGGCATCAGGCCGAATTGGAAATTCGCAGCACGTTAGGTCAAGGCAGCGAGTTCTGCTGCCACTTTCCCGCTGAACGTTGTTTAACCGATTAAGTCAGTCTCTTTAGCAGGCCGCTTAACGCCGTTATGGCAACGTAAGTCGTTTTTAACGCACGCTGGCAATATATTTGGACAGCGTCGCCATTTTATCCGGATCATCATCCACGTAACGAATTAACATCTGAATCGTTTCGGCATCCACATGCGGTTCCTGCGCCTGCATCATGCGCACATAACCATTGATCCGGGCGACATCGCCGCCTTCTTTATCGGTGATATCCAGCACCACCTGCTCCAGCAACGCTGGCAGCGGGCCTTCGCGACGAAATACACCCAACATTTCCTGCAGGTTAATGTCTTTAATCACTAACTTAGCCGAGCCACCGGAGCCAAAACGCACACTGACAATGCCTTTGGCACGCGCAGCGGGTTTCTTAGCCGTTGTGGATTTCGCCGGCGCGGCTTCATCAACCACTTTGGCCGACTTGCTGTTGCCCATTAATACCGAAGCGCCCCCCATATCCTGAGCGGCTGGTTTGGCTTCTTTTGGATTGGGTTTAGCAGAAGCCGCAGCAAGTACATTGGCAGAATCACCTCCGAGACCCGTGGCATGCTGTTTATCAGCCACATTCGGACGGATTTTATGGTGCTTAAACACCATTTTGCTGAGCTTGGCGACGAAGTTATCACGGGTGAAGGGTTTGCCAATATAGTCGGAGACACCGGCTTCCACGGCTTTCACAACATGGTCACGATCGCCCCGGCTGGTGATCATCATAAACGGCACTTGTTTATAACGCTCATCAGCACGCATCCACTGCAACACTTCAATACCGGAAACTTCCGGCATTTCCCAGTCACACAGCACCACGGCGATGTCCTGGCTGTTCATCACACTGATGGCTTTACGACCATCAATGGCTTCGAACAGCTCACAGCCAGGGTAGGTATCTTTTACGGCTTTTTTTACCAGGTCACGGATGAATGCCGCATCATCCACCACCAGAATTTTCAGTTTTGCCATCAGTCAGTCGGGTTGTTACATCATTCTTTAAAGCATAGTTCAGCGTGTCGCCTTTGCCCGAAAGAATGTCATGATCCACAAACGGCATTTGTTCCAGCCGCAGTAATGTGGCACCAATCACCGCTGCTGGCATCACAAACCAATTCACCAGAGGAATCGTCATGAGCAATGCTACGATGGCGCCAAACCCCAGTACGGTCAGAGGTTGCTGACCCAGAGTGGTGCGGGTTTCCGCAAAGGGGCGGGTATGGTTATCAAAGGAATAATCGAGGTATTGCAGCGCCACAATCCAGCTGCCGAACCAGAACCATAAAAACGGGGCTGCCAGATTCACCACCGGAATCAGGCTGATAATGATCAGCCCCAGATAACGCGGCAACATATAACCCAGCTTAGTGAGTTCACGCAATAAGGTGCGTTTCACCATGCTCGGGATAGATTCATCCGGAATGGTCGAACCTTGCTGTTGTTCGACTTTTTCACTCAGTAGACCATTAAAGGGGCTGGCAATCACCACCAGAATGGCACTGAAAAAATAGGCAAAAATCAGCAGCACCGTCATCACCGCCACCGGCATCAGAATCCAGTACAACCAATCCAGCCAGGACGGCACATAACCCAACACATCTTCAATCGAGCCATGCAGCCACTGAATACCGGAATAGCTCAGAAAAGACACCAGAATGGCATTGATCAGAATTGGCCAGGCAACATAAGGCCGCAGTTCCGGGCGGCCCAGCTGCATAAACCCACGCCACACATAACTGAAGCCAAGAATTGGATTGCCTTTCATCGCATTTTTCCCTGTATCGTGTCGTTGTGCATTAACTTTTCGTGCATCAATCAGGCGGCTTTTATACAATGCGCCCCCCGTAAATTCTACCTCGGTGCGGCAGCTGCCCGGGCAGTATTACAATTTTTGACTGAGTGATTTAGCCGGAGCTTCCCACGCATGACCCCAGAACGTCTGCAGCGCATTAAAGATACCCTGGACAAACGTCAGCCGGATTTAACGGTGCTGACCGATGAAGTGTATAAACCCCATAACCTGGCCGCCATTGCCCGTACCTGCGATGCCGTGGGTATCCCGGAAGTGCATGTCGTGTGGCCACACGATACCTTCCGGTTAAAAACAGCTGCTCTGGCGGGCTCAGATTCCTGGATTGAAAAACACACTCACCCGGACATTGCCTCGGCCATTACCGGTTTTCAGCAGCAAGGTTATAAAGTGTGTGCCGCTCACCTGAGTGACGAAGCCATTAACTACCGTGATTACGACTTTACTCAGCCAACGGTATTAATGATGGGCACCGAAAAAGAAGGCATCAGTGATACCGCCGCCGAGCTGGCGGATCACCATCTGATTATTCCGATGCAGGGTATGGTGGAGTCGTTTAATGTGTCGGTGGCGGCGGCCATCATTCTCACTGAAGCCCAGCACCAACGTCAGAAAGCCGGGTTATACGACGAGCGCCGTTTGGATGACGAACTGTATGAGCGTCTGCTGTTTGAGTGGTGTCGCCCGATTGAGCTTAAATTGTGCAAAAAATACAACCTGCCTTATCCGGCTTTACGTGAGGATGGCGAGCTGGCTGACCCGCAAGCGTTTTCGGCCCTAATCAACTCACCGCAGATTCAGCAAAAGAAATAACGACTTACAGAGCTTTAAAGCGAAAACGATACTCACCTTTGGGCCAGATCATCTGGCTCAGCGGTTTACGCTGATAACGCATATCACTGCGCCAGAAGTGAGTTAGCTGTTTTACCTGATCCGCTGGGCAATTCATCCCCAACAGCACACCTTTTACCGCTTTGGGCGGCAGCTTCAGTAAATTCATCGCCACACCCTGAACGGTAATTTGTTTCGCCAATTCACTGACCGGCATCACCAGACCGGATTGCTGCAATGTCGCACAACTGAGCGGCGCGCTGCCCAATCGCTCGCGGTAACGGGCTGGTACGTCATCCCGATAGTGCAACGGCTTGATGTCATAAGGCAGTTGCTCAGGCTCCAGTGCCAGCCAGATCCGGCTGAAACCCGTACCTTGTTGCTGCCAGGCCAGCAGCGAATTGGGGTCCGGGTAAAAATGTTGATAACACCAGTCGTTAGGGCCTTCCTGCCGGGCACTTTGCTGGGTTTTATACTGCTGGGTTTTATGTTGTCTGAGTGCCTGTTCGATTTGTGGCCGTTTCGTTTGTGCCTGCTGCAGAAACTGCTCAAAGCTCAGCAATCCCTGAATCCCCGGATTCAGCCGCTCATACTCACGCTGCATATGATTGAGGTAATCCGCTTCCGAAATAGCCATTGGCGGTGGCGGAGGTAACTGCATCCAGGGCTTATCTGGCTGCCGCAACGGCAACATGCCCCACTTTAAGCAATGGATAATTTCAGCCCCGAGAGGCAAATAGCAGCGGTTTTCAGTTAATTCCATCATTACTCATACTTATGCGGTAATCGCCCTTGCAGACATTGCCTCATACCCTTGTGAGATATATCTCACAAGGCGGTAGGACATCTCGACAAATCGCCTTCGTCATTTTACCTATTCACGCCGCAGACACCTCACAAACCCTTGATTTAATTGGGTTTTACGGAAATTTTACAAATAACACTGATTATCACTTTTCTGAAACCAACTTTTTATTCGAAAGAGATTTGCTATCTTTAATTCCGCAGGACGCACCGCTGACAGGAAGTTAGCCGATCAGGATGATCACTAAGGATAATAGAGCATGATGCTCTTAAGGACACGAAGAAGGATCTTCAAGAGGAGTGGCAAGGCTGCCAACACGGAAGAACGGAACGGATACCCAAAAGGATGATGGATTAATTGAACGTGATGGATCACGAGCAAGGAAGGTAAGCCGGGACGCGAGGACGAACGATCGCTAAGGAAGCAGTCATGGATGATCAACCACCAGGGTCAGGTGGCAGGGATGAACATAAACCAGGATGGTTTTAGGGTGCTGTGACAACCCGGACAGGATGTCCGGGTTGTCCGATTTCCATTTCAGCTCAATTTCTTTTTCTATTCTGAATTTTTTTCTTTACGTTAAATTTTTCGCTGCTTCTGTGCCACCACAGCGACCATCAAAAAACTCCCCACAATCACTGTTAAAAGCTGCCAGCCGGGCAAATTCCGCAACAGGTTTTCAAGCAGTGGTGTCAACCATACCGATAACGCCCCATACCCAATCGAGCACAACGCAATAAATGCCAGCAAGCGCAACCAGAATGGCTGCTTCTTAACCAGCGTCCGCACCGCTGAATTAATATGATCACCAAAAATTACTAACATCGTTGCCACCATCGCCAGCGCCACATCATCGCTATATGGACGAATTGCGTCAGCTATGTCTTCAATCAGCCTTATCATTTCATCAACCAATTCAATCACTTAGAAAAACAGGTTAGTTCGTGTTTCAAACCCAGGCGAGAAATTCTTACGCAAGGCTACAAAACGGTAAGTAAAGACACTGGAGATACCTCACGGCTATGCCATTCTGAATGAGTACTTACTCACGGGAAGGATTGTTCAGGATGCCTAACCACAATGAATCTTCTCAACCTTCATACCGCCTTGGTGACCTGCTACTGACACAGCAGCTGATTACACAGGCGCAACTACAACAGGCTTTATTACAGCAACAAGAATCCGGTGATCGTCTTGGTGCTATTTTATTGCAAATGGAAGCACTCAGTGCTGCCGCCCTGAAACGAACACTGAGCAAACAACGCTGGTTACGGCCCTGTGCTACCTGCTTTGCGTTGATGTCGCCCATATCAACCTGTTTTGCCAGTAACGACGATGAAAATACCTACCAGCACTGGACTCAGACGCAGCAATGGCAAGAAGTGTCTTACCACAGTGTTAAAAATCACTCGTCTGTGGATCTGATGAAGTTTGCTGCTGAAACCGCCTGGGGAATATATCAGGGAGAAGCACAAGCCGGTGAGTGGCGTTATTCAATCAGCAAGCCATTAAAATCTGAAAGCTATCAGCTGCAGATGTCGATGCGTTTCTGAATCGTCAGCGCTGAGTGGTAATAATTCCGACCATCTTCTGAATAGCGGCATCACTATCCAGTTCACGATCGAACAGTTGGCTGATCACGGTCATTAATGGTTCTCGAATGTGATTGGGCACCGTTTGCTGATAGGTAAAAGAAGGCAGAATATCAGCGCTGTCTGATGCTTCCATCTGCTTTATTTGCAACGGCGTAAAATCGACAGGCACCGATCCTTTCGCTGCTGACACTAACCCTTTAGTTCCTGACGCTGGCACTTTGATTGCCGGTACCGATCCTTTGATCTGATTAAATTGATACTGGATACGATCACTCATAATCATACCGGCCAATGTCTTTTGCGCTGTTTCAGCGGCACGGCCTTTTTTGGGAAAAGCAAACACATCGGTATTGTTCAAAAAGACCGAATCGGTATCTGGTGGCGAAACACTGATATAACCGCCTTTGCCATAATGCAGCCCGCTCTCCTCAAACACATTGACCACCCACTCCCCCATCACATGCATCGCAGCCTTACCCTCAGCCAACGCCCGCGCAGAATCGACCCAGGTTGGGTAGTCTCCCCGAGGATTGGCATAATCGCGAATGCGTTGAAAAGTCTGCATAACCTGCTTCATTTTTGCGCTCTGAAAAGCAGCAGGATCGAGCTCGATTAAAGCACTTCGATAAAAGTCGACACCACCCAGACTCAGCATCAAATTTTCAAACAGCGTACTGCGCTGCCAATCATTATCCCCCATCGAAAAGGGCGTTACGCCTGCCGCTTTCAACTGTTCTGCGGCCGCAAAAATGGCACTCCAACTGGTGGGGATATCAATCTCATATCGGTTGAATAATGCCTGATTGATCCATAGCTGATTAACCCGCTGTCGATTAAACGGAACGGCAATATAATCGCCGTTATACTGAATCATACGATTAATTTCTGGCGGCAAGCGGCCCTGCCAGTCACCGGCTTTGGCCACATCATTCAATAACAGGAGCTGCTTGCGCGACGCCCATTCCCATACCGCAGGGCCCATATAACTCTGCATCACATGCGGCAGGTTTTTTGCGCTGCTGCGCAACGACATAATTTCATCCATACGATGCCCGGCACCGCCTGGATAGCTATAATCCGCCCAGGTGTACCCTTGCTGTGCCAGCGAATCAGCCAATGCACTCACCACTTTTTGTTCGTTCGAATTAGTCCACCAATGGGCCACTTCAATAATACTGCCGACGGTTTGTTGCTCTGCAAATGCTTGCCGCAGAGCCTGCACCTGTGCTTCTGGGGTATAAACCGAAGCGGCGAGGTAAAGCTGGCTGGCTTCCAGCAGCTCGTCGGGTACCTGATAAATATTGGTAAACTGCTCCAACTTAAAATCGGCGTGCTGCTCTCGCGTAGCAATATCAATGGTATGAGCCAGCACCAGCCCATCAATTGCCAGTAAATCAACCCGGCCACTTTTGAGCATTTGCAGACCCTGATAAGAGCTGTTCACTTCAATAACCGGATGGATACGGTCCACCTGAAAAAAGTCTTTGATGGGAGAACCACGTACAATTGCAATGCTATACCCATCAATATCCTCAATCGCATCAATGGTTATTTCAGGTTGGGCATAGTATTGGTAGAAGGACACATTGCGCGTTGCCAGGTTTTTAATCCAGTGGTATTCATGCTGGTTGTATTCGGTTTTAGCCAACGGATAAATCAGCGTATTGGCACTGGTTTGCGCTAATCGAACCGCTCTCTGACTGGGATATTGGACAATCTCAAAGTCAAATTCAGCATCTTTCAGAACCGTTTCGACCAGAGTATGTACATAACCGTGCTGAGCACCGTTTTCAGAATAACTATAAGGGGGAATATCAAACGTCACGACGGATAAAGGTGACGATGATTCAGCATTAACCATGATGGTCGTCAGAATCAACGGCGCAACAAAAACTGGCGCACAGAAAGAGCGAACAGCTCGGTAAAAAAAGCGGTTTATAAAGAGTAGCAAGCGGGTCATTCGCCATTCCATCCCTGACGCTTCGGGATAAATAAGGTAGACCTGTTGCCCAGAAATGACAAGGGCCTCCGTATTGCTACGGAAGCCCTTGTCATTGTATATGGTGCCGCCACCAAGAGTCGAACTCGGGACCTACTGATTACAAGTCAGTTGCTCTACCAACTGAGCTATAGCGGCTTAAGTGGGTGCGAATATTAGAGATCAGAATCCAATGCGTCAACTGTTTTTTTCGCTAAGTTTATGAAAATCTTAACTTTCTCCAATATCGTCTATTCTCAGATTAGCGCTGCATGTGCTTAATAAAAATGTCACAATCCATTTCAGTATTTTCACGTAAGATTGGGACCCCGCATGAGTGGCTATATTCTGGTTGTGGACGACGAGCCCGCAATCTCTGAAATGATCAGCACCAGCCTGGAACTGGCCGGTTTTAAAGTGAAGTTGTCAGCTAATGGTGCCTTAGCGCATCAGATGATTATTAACGATCGCCCGGATCTGGTGCTGCTCGACTGGATGATGCCAATGATGTCTGGCATTGAGCTGACCAAAAAGCTTAAGCGCGATGAACGTACTGCAGATATTCCGGTGATTCTGCTGACGGCGCGCGGGGATGAAGATGATCGTATTTCCGGACTTGATGCCGGAGCCGATGATTATGTCGTCAAACCCTTTTCGCCACGCGAACTGGTAGCCCGTATTCGTGCCGTGCTGAGACGTACCAATACCAGTGGTGACGGCCAGCTCAGTGCCGGGAAAATTCAGCTGGATCGCAGCAACCAGCAATGCACCATCTGCGATACTGATGTGCCCCTGGGGCCGTTGGAATTCCGCTTACTGGAGTTTTTCATGCTGCACCCGAATCGCGTATACTCGCGCGCCCAGTTACTCGACCGGGTTTGGGGTGGCAACGTATACGTTGAGGACCGCACAGTGGATGTTCATATCCGGCGCTTACGGAAGGCGATATCGATAGATGATCAGGACAAGCTGATTCAGACCGTACGCGGTGCTGGTTATCGTTTCAGTCCTGACGAGTAGAACCAACAGGGCATTCCGTTGCCCGATATGAGGCGAGAACATTGCACCAATCTGCGTTGCAGGGTGAGCTGACTAAAGTCGGTGTGGTAATTACCCTGGGGCTGGCCTCTGGCTGGACGATTGATCAACCTTTGTACGGTCTGTTAGCGGGGCTGATTGTCTCGCTGATTATGTCGATCCGTACCATGAATGCGCTGTTCCGCTGGAGTTATCGCCAAGGCCCGGCGCCGCAAGACAGTGGTCTGATTGGTTACAGTGTCGATAAGCTGATCCGGCGCGAAAAAAACCTGAAAACCAAGCTGGCACAACAGGCAAAACAGCTGCGTCGTTACAATCAGGGGATTGAATCGCTGCACGATGGCGTAGTGATTATTGATCAGGAAGGCTACATCACCAATTTTAACGCGGCGGCTATCTATTTATTGTCGCTGCGCAAAGAGGATGAAGGCCAGCACATCAAAAACCTGATTCGTACCCCGTCGTTTATCAAATACTTTGATCGCGGCGATTATTCCGACTCGCTGCAATTTGATATCCAGAACATCAAACAAACCTCCCTTCAGGTACAGATCACCCAGTTTGGCCTCGATCAGAAAATTCTGCTGATTCGTGATGTCACCGAGCGTAAACGGGTAGAAACCATGCGCCAGAACTTTATTGCCGATGTATCGCATGAACTGCGCACGCCATTAACAGTGATTAATGGTTATCTGGAAATGCTGTCTGATATGGAATTACCCAATGCGCTGGATAAAGCCGTTGGCCAGATGAACAGCCAGGGCCAGCGTATGAAAAGCCTGGTGAATGATCTGATTCAGCTGTCCAAACTGGAGAGCGCCAATAGCGAACGCAGTGGTGAGCGCTTCAATCTGCGCAGCTTAGGTCATTCGGTGGTGGATCAGTTGCAGGAATATGGTGACGCCGATATTCATTTCCACTGCTCTGAAGATATCGAGATCGATGGCTTCAGTGATGAAATGAGCTCGGTGCTGAGCAACCTGATCACCAATGCCATTAAATACGGCAATAACAGTGACGTGGAATTTCGTATTGATGCGCTGGATAGTGGTGTTCAAATCAGTGTTAAAGATCAGGGCATGGGGATTCCACCCGAGCACATTGCCCGCCTGACCGAACGTTTTTACCGGGTTGATGATTCACGCGAGTCCACCGTTGGCGGTTCGGGCCTGGGTCTGGCGATTGTTAAACATGCGCTGGAACACCATGACACCCTGCTGGAAGTGGAGTCTGAAATCGGCAAAGGCAGTACTTTCAGTTTTGTTATTCCGACTGAGCGGGTCACATCATTCTGAGCGCCCTGCGCTTAATAACTGATATTGCATACCAATACCTTTGTACTAGCCTTAAAGCATCTCTCTTTGGCAAAGGTATTTGGGCATGCCATCTTATTTTCGATGCACCTTCAGTCTGCTATCAACCTGCAGTCTGACCGTCTCTTCCCTGCTTATTCACCCAGCCATAGCCGCTGATGCTCAGGTTCAGGGAGCAGTAACCGCGACCTATCTGACAGCGTCTGACTCGGATGTGGATGCCGAGACCCTCGGCGTATTTGATATGGATATTGACGGCGAACTGGGCCAGGGGCGATGGCACATCTACCTCGAAGGTACTTCTTCCAGCAATGCCGATCGGGTTACCGATGTGTACGGTGAAGCGTATGCCGATGCCGGTGCAGCCACCGATGAAAATGGTGACGGCCGAATACAGGTCTCTAATTTTGAAGTGTATTACCCGTTAGGAAATGGCGAACTGGTTGCTGGTTTGCTCTACCCTTCCGGGTTTACTGAATCGGGCGATTGGAGCAATGATGAAACCAGTCAGTTTATCTCATCATCATTCGTCAATATTCAAACCAGTGCCGCACCGGATTATGCCTTGGGTGTCGGCTATCAGGGAGCGATATCCTCACAGCTATCATTCTCTGCCCTGTTGTCTCAGGCTCAGGGCCTGGGTGATATTGATAGCACCTATTCCGCACTGCTGGATCAGGAAGACGAATATTTTGTATCTGCTGAACTCGTGTGGCAGGTGAGCCAGTTTGCTCTTCATACAGCCGTTTGGGCAACCACGTTAGAGTCCGAGACATTCGATGCCTCAGATGAAGAAAAAAACCATGGTCTGAATATTTCCTTAGCCCATCAAAACGCACTGGGGCAGGTTGTGTTGCGCTATGGCATCGCCAATGAAGCGGTGAGTGAAGCCAAACAATTCAGCGCTATTTCGGTTCAGAAAGATATTCAGGATTTCTCTTTGGGTCTTGGTCTGAGTCAGACAGAGGTCAGCCATGACTACCAAAAAGTCAGTGCAGCCGATGACATACAACAGCATGAATTCTATACCCGCTATCAGGCAACGGATGTACTGTCTCTGACGCTTTCTCTGCAAAAAATTCAGAACTCCGGCTTTGGTTTGTCCCCGGAGTATGACGAAAACCCTACTATTTTTTCTTTCAGAACCAGTGCCGAGTTCTGATGAGGTAAGACGATGTCGATGTTAAGAAATATTAAAATCTCGCAAAAAATTCCCGGTGCCATTGCCATATTTGTGTTTCTGCCAGTCATTATTGCTTACCTGGCGTTTAGCTCGAACAGCACTCTGAATCAGGGTAGTCAGGAAATTTATAATAATTACTTTACCAGTGTGGTAAACCTCACCGACATACGAAAACTCAGCTATGAAGAATTCGTATGGATGAAGAGTCATATTATCTCGCCCAATGATCAGGCGATGCGGGAAGCCGAGCAGCATATACAGGATGCCGAGAGCGCTATGAAAATTTCCATTCAGAAGTTTTCAGAGACCCTTGATCAGGGAGAAGAAACCCGTCTGTTTCAGCAGCTACAAAACAACCTGAGTCAGCTCAATCAACTGCGTGATCGTATTATTTTATTAAGTCAGCAAAATAATGATACCGAAGCTGATGAGTTAGCGAATAGTGAATATCGCCGGTTGTTTATGACCCTTCAGCAGCAGATTGAAGGGATGTTTCAGACGAATGTTGTTGGCGCTCAAAGCTATCATGAAAACAACGAATCAACCTATCAAAGTGCAAATAACACCCTGTTATTGATGGTGCTGTTTGTTATTGCTGTTGGACTGACCACCGGCTGGATTCTGATCAGTACCATTCAGACACCGCTGTTAAAAACCAAACAACACTTAACCAATATTGCTGAAAATAACGACCTGAGCCGCCTGATTCCGGTGGAAGGTCACGATGAAATCACCGATGTTTCCAAAGCCTTTAATCATACAATTGAATCGATTCGCCAGATTATTATCGAAATGAACCAGGCAATGCCGGTCTTAAAAGATCAGTCAGGAGCACTGCTAAGCACCGTCGACCAGGCCGGTAATGACTTAAATCACAGCTCAGAATTATTAAGCAATGTTCAGCACTCCACATCAGAAATCACACTTGCCATTGACGAAATCGCACTGAGCGCCACCAATGCTTCTGCTGAAGCAACGCAGTCGGATAAAGAGACAGAAGCCGGGCGACAAATACAACAACAAACCGTTAATGCCGTTGAAGAGCTCAGAAACAAAATGTCAGACGCCGGAGAACAAATCAGTGGCCTATCAACCGATAGTGAAAATATCGGCTCGGTACTGGATGTTATTCGTGGCATTGCTGAGCAAACCAATTTACTGGCTCTGAATGCCGCTATTGAAGCGGCCCGCGCCGGAGAACAAGGCCGTGGTTTTGCTGTGGTAGCCGATGAAGTACGTTCGCTGGCGCAGCGTACTCAGGAGTCGACCAGTGAGATTCAGACCATGATTGAGAAACTGCAATCGGGAGCCCATTCGTCGGTATCATCCATGAACGATTGTATCCAGTCTCTGGGTCAGACCGTTGATCTGACGGGTCAGTCTCAGCAATCATTAACTGCGATCTCTGAGACAATTCAGAAAATCCTGTCCATCAATGATCAGGTCGCCAGCGCGACCGAAGAACAATCAGTAACTGTTAAACAAATCATTGAAGATATTATCGACGCCAATCAGAGCACCCAACGTTCCTCCGGATCATTTAAGACCTTACAAAACAGCAGCTCTCAACTGCTGCATATTGTCTCCGTATTTGAGCCGCTGGTGGGCAAGTTTAAAATCTAAACGGCCTGGGCGTGTTCAGATAATCTGAACACGCCCATTGTGAGCTACACCTGAAGCTCAGCAACATCCGGAAAACGTTCCTGCCAGCCATCAATTAATGCACTCTGATCAATATCCCAAGGGTGAAACCCGGTTCTGAAAAAGGGGATGATGGCTTTCATACTGTGGCGCATCATGCCGTGATCTTTATTCCAGAAAAAATGAAACGCCTGCTTCCATTCTTTCCAGCTGGGCATATGCTTTTTCGCAATTAACAGCTGAACCTGATGTTTTGCCAGGCGCACCAACAAACTACTTACAGCCAGCACCATCACTCGTTTACGCATAAATTCGTTATCAACAAACTGACGATAGACATCAAATGCCACCGCTTTATGCTCAATTTCTTCAACCGCATGCCAAATCAGCATATTGCGTAACGTAGGATCAATATCGGTGTAATAAACCGGATTATCCAGAATCTGCTCCGCCAGCGTGGCAGTAAAGTGCTCCATCGCAACGGTCAGAGCCAGTTGACGGGGAGGCGACAGTTTTTTCAGAAACCGAACCCGCTTCTCCATTGTCTGTACCACCTGATCAACCGGAAAACCCATGCTGACAAGTTTGTCGTTTAACCCTTCATGAGAATGGCCGTGGTGCGCTTCCTGCCCAATAAAACCGCGAATCTGTTCCTTTAAAACCGGGTCGGTCACCTGGTCACGATAGTGGCGTACCGAGTGGATAAAAAAGCGTTCGCCTTCAGGAAACATCGCCGATAAGGCATAAAAAAACGTGCTGATTAACGAGTTATTGGCGATTGCAAAGTCTCGCATAGGCTCGTTCATATCAAACGCCATACGACGTATGGTGATTTCAGGCGGCTGAGATGTGCTGCCAGGCTGTGCTGCTGGCGTTTGTGTTTCTGACCTGTGTACGGCTGAAGTTGTCATTGTGACTCCCTGCACGATGGCTAAGGTTTTTTGTTGTTATGAGAGTTTTGTTGTTATGACAATCAGTCTGCCACGGCCAATCAACTCATTCCCGGTGGAATAACTTCAGAACATGGTGATTCTGAGTCAACTTGCGCGTCTCAATCCGCTTGCGAAAATCACTCAGGCACATTAGTTTGCTCGGCATGACAATAAGAATATTAGGTCAGGGCGACCATCACATTTCCTCAGATTATCTGATTCTTTTGGCAGAACTGGCCTTTGAGCGTGGTCTGAGCACCAGCGATTTACTCAAAGGAACCGGGCTGACAGAAGAGCTTTTTCTGTCTCCCGATACCAGCGTTGGTCACCGTTCAGCCATTGCCTTTATTGAGCGCTTTTGCCAGCTCACCCGGGAGATTCGTATTGCTGTGGAGTTTGGCAAACGGATGACATTGTCAAGCCACGGGACATTAGGATTCGCCGCTCAGTGCAGCGAAACGATGGAAGAAGCCGGCAATAAGGTTACACGCTTTATGGAGACCCGCGCTCAGATTTTCACCATAAAACGCGAGCCGACACCAGAACAACGGATACTATCGGTTACTCCCCGGTTTGAAAGCGAACTGGCCGCTCCATTTTTAATTTTGGCGTTTCTGACCAGCATCGAAACCATTTGCCGCACACTGGTTGGTAGCGAAGGCAAACAAGCGCATAGCGATGTGTATATTGACCTGGGAGATGGCTGGCAACATGACGCTTCTTCGATCACAGATGCACTCCCCCACTGCACCATTCATCAGGCGCCACGGAATCAGTTGGTATGGCCCGTGTCAGCACTTCTTAAACCATTGCCGTTCTTTAACCCAGAAATGGAGCACGTAACAGAACAACGTCTGCAGCAGATTCTTGATCTGGTTAAAGAGCCCGAGACACTGCGGGATAATCTCAAACAGCAACTTGCCAGCCAACTGCCTGCATTACCCACCATCGATAAAATGGCTGAACAATTACACATGTCAGCAGCAACATTAAATCGCAAACTCAAAGCAGAAGGAGTGACTTTTCAGCAGATTAAAGATGAACTCCGCTTTGAACAGGCGAAGCAATTATTAACAGAGGATATTTCGCTGGATGCGATTGCAGCCCAACTGGGTTACAGCGATGCCAGTAATTTTATCAAGGCGTTTAAAAACTGGGCTGGAGAGTCACCAGCCCAGTTTCGAAGAAAAAGGATTAAATTTTTATAACACTCGCATGAAGATTACAGCAACGCCAGTATAGGAATAAGATCAACTACGACACGAGCCTGGTGTGCTTGTTTAATCACATCATTTAAATCAATATTACCAGACTGCCAATCACTGACCAATTGATCTCTCTGGGTAACACTTACGTTCAGGTTTTGCGCAGAAAAACTTCCTTCAATAATCTGGATCATAGTAGCTGTCGTTGGTCTTGAACTGACAATTTGTAAGTCTCCAGCATAACAGCCATGTTCATTAACCTGATCAGTTACATAATTTACTGCGTCCTCTTGCAAATAATCAAAGCCTTCCAGAGCACCAGGCCAAACCTCAACTGCCGTTGTCATTACATGTGCAGTTTCCAAGCACATAGCATATTTAACAACATTAATTGGTGACAGTAACTCTCTCAGCTGATCATCTAAATCAGCCAAACCATCTGAAATTTGTTGATAAGAACGTCTGACACCATCATCAAGTGAAGGACCCAGATTTCCTAATTCCTGACGAAGAGAATCATCAAAGCCAGAGGCAGCATCAGACAGCTGATCGCCAACATTGGTTACCTCTTCACGGAATTGATCTTCAAGATCAGCTAATCCATCACTAACCGTATCCTTGGCATCATCAACAATATCCTTAACATCATCAATGATATCTTTTGGGCTTGGTAATTTGATAAATTGGGCTGAGGTGGCAAAACGCTGTTCAGGCTTATCAGATGCCTGATAATAAGCCCGATTAATTGCATTTCGGACCGGTGCAGCAACACTATTTCTTACTGCACCAATTGAACCATCAACAATATCTCTGGCCCACCCTGGGAATCCTCGAATATAAGCATCCGCACATTCAGAAGACATATCATTAAAGAAATGGTGATCACACTGAGATTTAGTTTGGCCGATTACCTGATAACAGGCATCGTGAGAGGTACAGGCTGCACGAAAAGACGGTAGGCTCAGTGAGTCTCTAACATTAGAGAAGTTAAGGTAATCAAATTGGTCTGAACACGGCCGGTCGAATGTAGGCGATATATTAAAACATTTTTCACAACTAGCTTTGCCACAAGCACGCTCATCAGCCGTATTTAATTTATCTAAGAAAGTATCTTGAATTAAATTACCATCAACAGCGTAAGCCGTTGCTGAAATCATTAAAAGCAGACTAATAATAATTTTCATATTTTATTCCCTGTAGTAGATATCATATATAATCAACGCAACCTAATGTAATCAACATCTTCCCCATCCCCCCAACGGTTACAGGTATTCATACCATGCACTGAAATAGATCTTTGCGCAGCATGAGCTGCCAAAAGCATAGATAACTGCTGTTTACCAGAATTAGAGTTTTCGTCACGAATCATCCAGTAACTAATAGTGGCACATGCAGGGCTATCTATTTTCTCACCATCCTTCATACCAAAATAAACTAATCCATCACTCGCTCGAACAATAATATAATCTATCGTTCCCGCCTGTGTTCCAGCATAAGACTGCGCAGAAAGAGCAAGTAAAAATAAGGTTATAGAACTTTCATTAAATATTCCTTTATATAATTGTTGGGAAATAAAAACCCCAACTCTAAAAATAGAGGGATTACTCTTAGCACAAGCAGTAATTAATTGAAATCACTTCGTTTCAAATGAATCAGTACATAAAGTGTCTGATATTAGCGTGTGCCCAAGGTTTCCATGATTCACAATCAGCAGGAACATTATCGCCATCAAACCAAACAGTACCCATATCAATCTGAGCCGCTTTTGCATGCATTAACATAGAGAGTAGAGCCTTACACATTTCAGGCCCTGTCGAATGCCCTGTTCCAGGTACTGTAAACTCTTCCTCCGTATTACAAATAATTACTCCTGTATTCATACTACTTAGCTTTAACATAAGCAGGTTACTTGCATGAAAGCCTATCTTATCGACTTTCCCTTTACACAGTACTGTCTCTGCATAGCAAAAGTGCATAGTAGAGGAGAATAAAAATAGAGCTACAAGAATTTTCATTGAATATTCCTTTATACAATTGATAGGCAAATAAAAACCCCAATTCTAAAAAATAGAGTTGGGGTTTATTTTTAGCACACTTAGTAATTAATTAAAAATTACTTAGCTTCTTTAGCTGCTTTTGCTTCTGCCATCACAGTTTCTGCGATGTTCATTGGGCAAGGCATGTAGTGGCTGAATTCCATAGAGAACTGACCACGACCAGAGGTGATGGTACGCAGGTGACCAATGTAGCCGAACATCTCGGACAGAGGTACGTCTGCTTTAATACGAACACCTGTTACGCCAGCTTCCTGGTCTTTGATCATGCCGCGACGACGGTTCAGGTCACCGATCACATCACCCACGTTGTCTTCCGGAGTGAATACGTCAACCTTCATGATTGGTTCCAGCAGCTGTGCGCCTGCTTTCGGCATAGACTGACGGAATGCACCTTTTGCAGCGATTTCGAATGCAACAGCAGAGGAGTCAACCGCGTGGTAACCACCGTCGTGTACGTCGATTTCAACGTCTAACACTGGGAAGCCAGCCAGAGGGCCTTCAGCCATCATAGCTTTGAAGCCTTTTTCGATGGCTGGGAAGAATTCCTTAGGAACGTTACCACCAACAACAGATGTGGTGAATACGAAACCAGTACCTGGCTCACCTGGCTTCATGGTGTAGTCGATCTTACCGTACTGACCAGAACCACCAGACTGCTTCTTGTGCGTGTAGCTGTCTTCGATCGGCTGAGTGATGGTCTCACGGTAAGATACCTGAGGCTCACCTACTTCCAGCTCAACGCCGTAAGTACGCTTCAGAATGTCTACTTTAATATCTAAGTGCAGCTCACCCATACCTTTCAGGATGGTTTCGCCGGAATCTTCGTCAGTTTCAACGCGGAAAGACGGATCTTCTGCAACCAGTTTACCAATCGCAACACCCATCTTATCAACAGCACCTTTGTCTTTCGGCTTAACTGCGATAGAGATTACTGGCTCTGGGAATACCATGGCTTCCAGAGTACATTCGTGCTTAGGATCACACAGAGTGTGGCCCGTTTGTACGTTCTTCATACCAACAACAGCAACGATGTCACCGGCTTGTGCAGAAGTCAGCTCAGACTTGTCGTCTGCCTGCATTTCTACCATACGGCCGATACGCTCAGTTTTACCGGTAGCAGAGTTCAGTACGGTATCACCCTTGTTCATCACACCAGAGTAGATACGGATAAAGGTCAGGGCGCCAAAACGGTCGTCCATGATCTTAAATGCCAGAGCACGCAGTGGCTCATCAGCAGAAACGATAGCGTGTTCGCCAGTTTCGTTACCTTCTTCGTCAGTCAGAGGCTGAGGATCAACTTCAGTTGGCGACGGCAGGTAGTCAACAACAGCGTCCAGAACCAGCTGAACACCTTTGTTTTTGAATGCAGAACCACAGTAAGTTGGGAAGAAGTCCAGCTTACGGGTACCTTCACGGATGCAACGCTTGATGTCGTCCATTGACGGCTCTTCACCTTCTTCCAGGTAAGCCATCATCAGCTCTTCGTCTTGTTCCAGAGCAGTTTCAATCAGCTGCTCGCGGTACATTTCAACGTCGTCTTTCATGTCTTCAGGAACTTCTTTGATTTCGAAGTTCTCTGGCAGACCAGTATCGTCCCATACGAACGCTTGACGGCTCAGTAGGTCAACAACACCGACGAACTCATCTTCCTCACCGATTGGCAGAACCATAACCAGTGGGTTTGCGCCCAGTACTTTCTTAACCTGATCAACAACGCGATAGAAGTTGGCACCCAGACGGTCCAGCTTGTTCACGAAGATGATACGGGATACTTCAGATTCGTTCGCGTAACGCCAGTTAGTCTCAGACTGAGGCTCAACACCACCAGAACCACAGAATACACCAACACCACCATCCAGTACTTTCAGGGAACGATATACTTCAACGGTGAAGTCAACGTGTCCAGGGGTGTCAATAACGTTCAGGCGGTGACCAGCCCATTCACAGGTAACAGCTGCAGACTGAATGGTAATACCACGCTCAGCTTCCTGATCCATGAAGTCAGTGGTGGATTCACCATCGTGAACTTCACCAGTCTTGTGGATCTTACCAGTGAGCTTCAGGATACGCTCAGTTGTAGTGGTCTTACCGGCATCAACGTGAGCGAAGATACCGATATTTCTGTATTTGCTTAAGTCAGTCATATCGTTACTCAAAAAGGTAAGGTCAAAATCGCGCGCCATTCTACAAGGTTTGCTCGCCGAAAGGTACTGTCTTTGTGTGGCAATTTTCATTCGCTAGCAACGGCCAGTTTTAAAGCACCGTTTTGCAGCGGTTTTATGGCTCAAACGGTGGTTAAACAAGCCCGTTAAAAAGGCGTTCTGCTGTTACGCCAATATGACAGCGGAGCAAACCTCTCAACAGGGATATTGACTCCCATCTCCAGAACATTAATATTGCCCACTTTATTTCGCCCTGAAACAAGTGTGGAAACCCGGTGTGGTCTGACTTGGTTGGGGTTTCAGTTAATACTTATATTGTTTTGAGGGCTGTAATTATGGCTAAGGAAACGTTTGAGCGTTCCAAACCGCACGTAAACGTAGGCACCATTGGTCACGTTGACCATGGTAAAACCACTCTGACTGCAGCGCTGACCCGCGTATGTGCAGAAGTATGGGGCGGCGAACTGGTAGCTTTTGAAGGTATCGACAACGCACCAGAAGAGCGTGAGCGTGGTATCACCATCTCAACTTCTCACGTTGAATACGAATCCCCAAGCCGTCACTACGCACACGTAGACTGCCCAGGACACGCGGATTATGTTAAAAACATGATCACCGGTGCTGCTCAGATGGACGGCGCTATCCTGGTATGTGGTTCTACTGACGGCCCAATGCCTCAGACTCGTGAGCACATCCTGCTGTCTCGTCAGGTTGGTGTACCTTACATCGTAGTATTCCTGAACAAAGCTGACCTGCTGGCTGAAGACTGCGGCGGCGCAGACTCTGAAGAATACGCAGAGATGCTGGAACTGGTTGAAATGGAACTGCGTGACCTGCTGTCTGAATACGACTTCCCAGGTGACGACACGCCAATCATCCCAGGTTCTGCTCTGATGGCCCTGAACGGCGAAGACGACAACGAAATGGGTACTACCGCGGTTAAGAAGCTGGTAGAAACTCTGGATGAATACATCCCAGAGCCAGAGCGTGCGATCGACGGCGACTTCATTATGCCAATCGAAGACGTATTCTCTATTCAAGGCCGTGGTACTGTTGTAACCGGTCGTGTTGAGCGCGGCATCATCAATACTGGTGAAGAAGTTGCGATCATCGGTATCAAAGAAACTACTACCACTACTTGTACTGGTGTAGAAATGTTCCGTAAGATCCTGGACGAAGGCCGTGCGGGTGAGAACGTTGGTGTTCTGCTGCGTGGTACTAAGCGTGACGAAGTTGAGCGTGGTCAGGTACTGGCTAAGCCAGGTTCTATCACGCCTCACACCAAGTTCACTTCTGAAGTATACGTACTGGGTAAAGATGAAGGTGGTCGTCACACGCCATTCTTCAAAGGTTACCGTCCACAGTTCTACTTCCGTACCACTGACGTGACTGGTGCTGTTGAGCTGCCAGAAGGCGTTGAAATGGTAATGCCGGGTGACAACGTGACTCTGTCTGTAACTCTGATCGCACCAATCGCGATGGACGAAGGTCTGCGTTTTGCGATCCGTGAAGGCGGTCGTACTGTAGGTGCTGGCGTTGTAGCTGGTATCGTGGAGTAATAATTGCTCAGCAATTAAGTCTCCAAAAAGCCGGGCTATTTAGCTCGGCTTTTTTGTGCCTGCAGCATTCAGGCATTCGACCTGAAACTTAATAAGCCTTTGATTTTAAAGGTAATACGTTTTGTACAATACAAAACGTATTACCAACTCGACTAACTCACAGGCACAAAAAAACCCGCGACCCAGATCGTAATGACCAAAGTGGCGGGTTTTTCTTAACGTTTTGCTTACTTCTTGAAAGCACCAAAACGCTTCTTGAACTTGTCGATACGACCACCGGTATCCAGAACTTTCTGCTTACCAGTGTAGAACGGGTGGCAAGAAGAACATACGTCCAGAGCCATAGTACCTGGCTTGGTGGATTTGGTTTCAACAACGTTACCGCAAGAGCAAGTTGCTTTCAGTTCCGCGTATTCTGGTTGAATATCGTTTTGCATAATTAAGCCTCTTTACCTTCACGCCGCCACTAACAGCACTTCTGTCAGCACCGCGCTACTGATATAAGTAGTTAAATTTGCCTTCGCACTTGCGTGGGCAAAAGGGACGCGCATAATACCAGAGCCACCGTCAGCAGCAAGCGTTTTCATGCCCTTTTTTGTCGTCACCATCGCCCTTCCCGTGCCGTTACGCAGGCTTTTTGACTACCTGCCCGCCAACACTGAAACAGCCGATCGCTATCAACCGGGCCAACGGGCCAGAGTCCGGTTTGGCTCACAATTGCTCACCGGCATTGTGATTACAACGAGTGAACAAACGGATGTTCCACACGACAAACTCAAGCCGCTGCTGCAACGCCTGGATGACCAGCCTCTGGTGGATCAACACACGCTGGCTTTGTGCCAATGGCTGGCCGGTTATTACCATCATAGTTTAGGGGAAGTACTGGAACTGGCTCTGCCGACCATGTTGCGCCGGGGTTGTGAGCTGACCGAAGCCGATGAGAAAGTCTGGGAAAAGCAATCCAGCAGCACAACACCTGAGCTGAAAGGTGTCAAGCAACAGTCGTTGTGGCAGTTGTTTCAGCAACAGCCACAATGGCCGCATAAAGCTCTGACCACTCGTGGCTTTACCTTAGCGCAACTAAAGCGCCTGGCTGAACTCGGTTTGATTCAGGAAAGTGAACAGCTGCCAGCACCTGCCATGGCAGAACACATCACGGCACCGCTACCACTCAACAGCGAACAACAAAAAGGCGTAGATGCCATTCGTGCTCATTTGGGAAGTTTCAAACCCTGCTTGCTGGAGGGCGTTACCGGATCAGGCAAGACCGAAGTTTATCTGCAATTGATCGCCGCAGCGCTGCAAGACAATCGACAAGTACTGGTACTGGTACCGGAAATTGGTTTAACTCCCCAAACGGTTGGCCGTTTTCGTGCCCGCTTTAACGTGCCGGTAGCGTTGCTACATTCCGGTTTAAACGATCGTGAACGCTTACAAGGCTGGCGTCAGTGTCGTGAAGGTGCTGCCCGTATTCTGATTGGCACCCGCTCTGCCGTTTTTACCCCGCTACCTGACTTAGGGCTTATTATTCTCGACGAAGAGCACGATGCCTCGTTTAAGCAACAGGATGGCTTACGCTATTCGGCGCGGGATTTTGCTCTGGTACGAGGCCATAAAGCCCAGGTTCCGGTACTACTGGGCTCCGCGACACCGTCATTAGAAACCTTACATAACGCCCTGACGGGCAAATACCTGCATCTGAAGCTGTTACGCCGCGCCGGTAACGCCAAGCCACCAGCGATGAAATTACACAGCATTTTGCATCAACCGCTGACCGCGGGTTTTGCCCAACCGGTATTGGCCAAAATGCAGCAGCATTTGCGCAACGGCAAACAGGTGCTGGTGTTTATTAATCGCCGGGGTTTTGCGCCGTTACTGGCCTGCCAGCAGTGTGGCTGGATGGCGGAATGCCGCCGTTGTGACGCGCGCTTAACCCTGCATCAATATCCGGCGCATTTGCATTGCCATCATTGTGATTTTCAGCAAGGTATTCCGGCTCATTGCCCGGACTGCCATAGCCCGAAAATTGAAGCCGTGGGTCAGGGCACCGAACGGATCGAACAACAACTTGAACAGCTATTCCCGGATTTCCCGATTCGCCGGGTAGACCGCGACAGCGTGCGTACCAAACAGGCCTTTGATGCCTTATTCGATGAGATTCATAACGGCGGCCCCTGCATTCTGGTTGGCACCCAAATGTTAGCCAAAGGCCATCACTTTCCCGATGTGACCATGGTAACCATCCTCGATAGCGATGCAGGGCTATTCAGCGCCGACTTTCGTGGCATGGAGCACAGCGCCCAGCTGATTCTGCAAGTTGCCGGACGTGCCGGGCGCGCTGAATCCCCGGGAGAAGTATGGATTCAGACTCTGTATGCCGATCACCCTCAGCTGAATCTGCTGCTCGACAGTGGTTATCACGCACTGGCGTTGTCCATGTTGCAGGAGCGCAACGCACAACAGCTGCCGCCTTACAGCTTTATGGCGCTGTTACGGGCCGAATGTGAAGACCGCCATCTGGCACAGCAATTTCTGCAGCAAGCACGTGGCTTTATTCAGGAACTGCAACGCCAGCATCATCAGTACCATGATCATCAGGGGTTAAAGCTGCAACAGGAAGGCGTGAATCTGTTGGGGCCATTCCCGGCCATTATGGAGCGTCGCGCCGGACGCTTCCGCCACCAGCTGCAATTGTATGCCAAAGAGCGTGCCAGCCTGCATCGGGTTGCTGCGACTCTGGTGCAGTTTCTGGAACAACAAAAAGGCTTTAACAAGGTTCGCTGGCATCTGGATATCGACCCGCTCGATACCCTATAGGCCCGGCCAAAGCAGCAGAGCCGTCTATACTGATGGCATCTTTATCCAACGACAGTGAATCGTTATGGAATTTCTCAGTTTCCGGCATGGCCAGCAACATTACGCCGTACCCATTGCCAGCGTGCGTTTTATTACCGCCGATAACTCATTAAAACTGACCCGGGTTGCCCTCGGTGACGGCCAGCAACACGATATGGTTGAATTTGATGGCAAGGCTTGTGTGGTGTTGTCGCTGGCTGATTTGCTTGGCCAGGACTCAGCACAAACTGAGGTCCAGGCACTGGTTGAGCTACTGCATGCCCGCGAGCAGGACCACGTTAACTGGCTGGATGCTTTAGAAGAGAGCCTGACCCAGGGCAGCGAATTTACCAAAGCCAGAGATCCAAACGAGTGTGCTTTTGGCCGTTGGTACAAGCATTTTCACACCGATAACGAAGCGCTGGCGCAATTGCTGGAGAAGTTTGATATCCCACACCAGCGTATTCATGCCTTAGCGCATGAACTGCTGACCATGCGTGATGCTGGCGAGACAGATGCCGCCCTGGCTATTTTAACCGAGCACAAACGCACTACTCTGACCCGCTTGCAGGCATTATTCAGCGATGCTAGGAATATGGTCAGCTCAAGTGTCCGGCCAACGGTCATTATGATTCAGGATGATAAAAGCCAGGTCATTGGCTTAAAGGTCGATGATATTGGTGAAGTCTTCAGTTGCTCCCCCGAGCAGCAGGACAGCGGCTCGGACGAGCTGCTGCCGCATTTTGCTCATGCCTGGCTAAAAGCCGTAGAGCTGGATGGCGAGCCAGTGACGGTGATGCAACTCAACCCCAACCTGTTGTTGCTTAATCAGGATGAGCTGCAAGACCAGCTGCCGCAGCCCCAATCAGCCACCCAGGCTGTAGCCGGATAAAACCGCACACGACTCGCGATGATTACTCAAGAGCTGCTACACTGCAGCTCTTTTTTATCCAGGCGAAAATACCGTGTTGTTTCAAAGCCTCAATCTTAGCGCTCGCCCCGACCTCAAAGGGCTGAACCTGAAAAACCCGATTCATCTGTTCGCTTTTGGCTTAGGCTCAGGTTTGCCGAAAAAAGCGCCCGGCACCTGGGGCACCGTGGCAGCCATTCCGGTATGGCTGTTGCTGTTACAGGGAGTTCCCACCCTCCCCTATCTGTATGTCTTAATCGCTGGTTTTGCCTTTGGTGTGATGGTGTGTGAATACACCTCTCGCGACCTGGGTGTCCACGATCATGGTGGCATCGTCTGGGATGAATGGATTGGCTTGTGGATTACCTATTTGTGGCTGCCTGACGGCATCGGCTGGTTAATCTACGGCTTTGTTCTGTTCCGTATTTTTGACATCCTCAAGCCCTGGCCAATCCAATGGTTAGATAAAAAAGTACACGGTGGCTTCGGCATCATGATTGATGATGTGCTGGCTGGTATTTTTGCTTTCGTGCTACTGCAACTGACAGCGGCTTTGCTATAACCCGATTATTTGAGAATTAATTATGAAAATTGCTGTTGCCAGCTTAAATGGCGAAACGGTATGTGGACAACCAGGCCGCTGCCGCACCTTTATTTTATTTGATACCGATGGCTTTGAAGTATTAGAGCAGGAAAACATCAAATTCAGTGAAGATTATATTCTGCAGGGATTTGATCCGGAAAAATCACACCCGGTGGATAAAATTGATGTGCTGATTGCTTCGGCTCTGGGTGAAGGTCTGGTTAACCAGCTGCAACAGCGTGACGTTATTGCCGTTGCAACCAGCGTTAAAGATGCAGCAGAAGCAGCCCAGCGCTTCCTCGATGGTGACCTGCCCATCAAAGACGCTAAAAAGAAAAAGAAGAAATAATTCACTACTATTGATCCAGCCCTGCATATGCTTGAAAAAATACGCCTGATTGATCGCTTCACCGAAACCGTGGGTAAAACCGTGCGTTGGTTTGCCTTGCTGATGGTTATTCTGACCTGCCTGGTGGTGGCATTACGCTATGTATTTTATGTGCCATCCGTTGCCCTGCAGGAAAGTGTTTCGTACCTGCATGCGGCATTATTTATGCTGGGAGCCGCCTATACCTGGCAGCAAGGCGGCCATGTTCGGGTTGATGTGTTTTACCATTCCATGTCACGGCAAAAACAGCATTGGGTCGATCGCTTAGGAATCATTTTTTTATTATTTCCGGTTTGTCTTTTTATGCTCTACAGCAGCTGGGAATACGTCAGCATTGCCTGGCAGATTGGTGAAAAATCTCAGGAGGCCGGCGGCCTGCCTTTTGTCTATTTATTAAAAACTCTGATTCTGGTGATGCCACTGTTGATGTTAATACAAGCGGTTGCGGAGCTGCTCAGAACCTTCCTGCCTGAAACAGTGCAAAAAACTCACACAGCAAGCAAGGAGGTTCATCATGGTTGAGTGGTTGCCGCTGATTCTGTTTGTTTGTGTGTGCCTGGTATTAATGGCCGGATTTCCGGTGGCGTTTTCTCTGGCGGGTACTTCACTATTGTTTGCCGGTTTTGGTGTACTGACCGACACGCTAGACAGCGCCTTTTTATCCGCCTTACCGAATCGCTTATTTGGTATTTTGTCGAATCAGATTTTAACTGCCGTTCCCTTATTTATTTTTATGGGAGTGATGTTGGAAAAATCCCGGGTGGCGGAACAATTACTGCGTAATATGGGGTTTTTATATGGCTCGTTACGTGGCGGGCTGGGGTTATCCGTTATTCTGGTCGGCGCACTGATGGCCGCCAGCACCGGCATTATTGGTGCAACCGTGGTAACGATGGGATTAATCTCTTTGCCGACCATGCTTAAAAATGGCTATAGCCCATCATTAGCGACTGGCACTATTTGTGCCACGGGTACGCTGGGCCAGATTATCCCGCCGTCCACCGCCCTGATTATTCTGGGAGACGTGTTATCCAGCGCCTACCAACAGGCTCAGCTGAATATGGGCATCTTCGCACCCGACACCATTTCCGTAGCCGACCTGTTTTTAGGCGCGGTCATTCCCGGGGCGATACTGGTGACGGCTTACCTTGCCTACATCATTTTAATTGCCCTGTTTAAAGGCGAATCCGCACCAGCAGTTCAGGATCGTCCACCATTTTCCTGGGCATTTTTCGGCCGCTTAGTGGTCTCTCTGGTACCACCGATGGTGTTGGTTTTTATGGTACTGGGCGCAATTTTTACCGGCATTGCCACGCCAACCGAAGCGGCCGGCATTGGTGCATTGGGCGCTACTTTGCTGGCCATCGGTTATGGCGAATTTGATTTAAAGCGCTTAAAAGAAGTGATGGACAGCACGCTACAAGTCACCAGCATGGTGTTCCTGATTTTTATTGGCGCAGCATTATTTTCACTGGTATTCCGCGGCTTTGGCGGTGAAGAGCTGGTGCATTCCGCTTTCACGGATATGCCGGGTGGGGTATTCGGTGCCATGTTAATGGTGATGGTAGTTATCTTCTTGCTGGGCTTTATTCTCGACTTTATTGAAATCACGCTGGTTGTGGTTCCGATTATTGCGCCGGTATTGCTTAGTATGGGCGTCGACCCGGTATGGCTGGGCATTATGATCGCCCTTAACCTGCAAACCTCTTTCCTGACTCCGCCATTTGGTTTCGCTCTGTTTTATCTGCGAGGGGTCACTCCGCCTGACATCAAAACCCAAACTCTCTACAAAGGTGTGATTCCTTTTATTGTGATACAGCTGCTGGTTCTGATGGCATTGGCGGCCTTCCCGGAGATGGCGACCTACTTACCAGACCAGATTTATGGCTAAGAGCAGGATTATTACCGTTATTGCGATACTGAGTTACCCGTAATCACGCGGTGGATGGCTGGGCGGCCGGTATAAAAAACAGTAAACTCACGACAAAATAATCACAATCAGGTCTGAGTCGATGGAATCGCGTCCACATGAACCTTCAATAACCGAAGATAATATCCCAACACCGGATGGTGAGCTGTCTATGCGTGTGATTCCAACACGCGCTGAAGCCAATATCCATGGTGATATCAGCAGTGGTTGGGTCGTTAAACAAATGGATCACGCTGCAGAAAGTGTGGTCAGCCGTTTGGCCAAAGGCCGGATTGCCAATATTGCGATGGAATCCTTGTCCTTTATGTCCCCTATCCGGGTTGGCGCGGCGGTATGCATCTATACCAAGCTGCTGGAAATTGGCACATCCTCGGTGCGGATTCAGGTGGAAATCTGGACGTTAAATCCGAATGAAGAGCAGCGCCGTAAAGTCGTGGATGCGACCTTTGTGTATGTTGCGATTGATGAGAAAGGCCGGATTCGTAAGGTGCCGCGTTAATCACAAAGCGCTCTATTAAAGCGCCATTGGTTAAAATGACCATCCATTAAAAAGGGCCTGCTGCCCTTTCTAATGGATAATTCGATTTCAGAGAACGATATTTCCTGTAGCTGTGAGTGTTGAGGCACAGCTATCTGTCTGGCCATTAAATACTTCGGTTTCTGAACTTGTTCCAGATGCCGAAACATCGCCGGTATTTACGTCAACCGTATAAGTGATGTCACCAGATTGTGAAAAGCTATCACCATCATCATCGGAACCAGACTCAGAAAAAGTAAACCTGAGTGCATTCTCAGTTGACGAGCTTGCAAAGTCTTGACGAGAGCTCATTAACTCTCTGGCATAACCCTCTGAAAAATTAAACACTGTCGCGGCTATATCATTACGTGTGCGAGGCGCGCCGTCATTGCAAGATTCAATTTCAACAACATCAGATAAAACAACAAACTCGTTGTTCATAAGTCTTAAACTTTCTCGATTAGCGCGAACAACCGTTAGTTCAAAGCTGGTCTCATTATCATTGAAAGACTTCAGTTCAATAGAAACTGTCTCTCCCATTATAACCTGAATGACAACAGCTTCATTTGCACCTCCATTAATGCTTTCAACTCCATCTACGACTAAATCCAAGTCACTGTCATTCGCATCAGCACCATCCAATACGACCGCCAGTAACATATCCTCACTAGCTACAAAGGAAAACTGAAGTTCGGCACCAGCTTGAATGGACGAGTTAACAACGGTATTCAGTGGAATGGTCGAGCCATCACTTAAATTGCCATTTAGGGTTGATAACTGAGGGGCAGAAGCTGGGCCAGAAAGAGATGGATTTATTTCCTGACTAATGCCATTACTACCAGAGCCACCAGAAGAAGAACCTCCGCCACAGGCAAGCATACTCATAGAAAGTACTGCAACAGACAACTGCTTTAACATCGAAAAATCCCTTTATTATTAGGTCTATTAGTTTTAATAAGCGGCGCAGATACTATCATGTGGCTCATCATCTACACTATCCTAATATAATCTAGCGATACACCAATCAGAACGAAGAGGACAATCTCAAGACGATGTGCGAACTACTGGGTATGAGCGCCAATACGCCAACCGATTTATGCTTTAGCTTTACCGGCCTCACCCGTCGCGGTGGTGATACCGGACCTCATTCAGATGGTTGGGGCGTGGCATTTTATGAAGGTAAAGGGGTGCGAACCTTTCACGAGTCCAGCGCCAGTGCCTCCTCAGAAATTGCCACCGTGGTGCAATCTCATCCGATCAAAAGTGAAACGGCAATCTGCCATATCAGGCAAGCCAATGTGGGCCATAATTGCCTGGCGAATACGCATCCTTTTACCAGGGAACTCTGGGGCCGGTATTGGGTATTTGCACACAACGGCCAGCTTACTGATTTTGTTGCTCCAGAGGGATTTTATGAAGCCGTTGGTGATACCGATAGTGAAGCTATTTTTTGCGATTTAATGAATCACCTGAGGCACTCTTTATCACGTACCGCGAAGCTCGAAGACATAGCAGAGGCCCTGGCAGATAAAGCGCAGTTTTATGCCAAACAAGGTGTCTTTAATTGTTTATTAAGTAACGGTGATTGGTTATTTACTTTCTGCTCAACCAAACTAGCCAGCATTACCCGGCGCGCACCGTTTGGCCCGGCACAATTAAAAGATGCCGATGTCACGGTTGATTTTGAGTCGGAGACGACTCCCAATGATGTGGTGAGTGTCATTGCCACTGAGCCACTCACCAGCGATGAAGCCTGGGACATTTATCAACGCGGTGAATGGCGTTTATGGCAGAACGGCGAAGTGTGTTATTCAGGAACAGTCGCATTACCTGCCAACTGATCAACCGTCCAGGTAGCGCCAATATTAATGGCCTGAAAACGATCTGGATTAATCTGATTCAGCTGCAAAGCCTGTGATAGTGCCAGTGGCGGCTCGTCGATATTTTCTGCGGTTAATACAAAGGTATTCCAGTGAATACCAAACGCAGATTGTGCATTAATATCTTTAAATATTTTAACCGCTTCATGTGGATTAACATGGTGGTACTTCATAAACCAGCGCGGCTCATAAGCACCAATCGGGATCATGGCTAAATCAACCTGCCCTAATGCATCACCAATTTCTTTAAACTGCACGTCGTTATAACCGGTATCGCCACCAAACCAGGCCGTAAAATCAGGCCATTTAAAAGCCCAGGATGCCCATAGACTTTTATTGGTATCAAACATCGAACGGCGCGACCAGTGCTGGCTCGGCAGCGCCTGAATTTCAACACCTTTGAGCAAATAGTGTTGCCACCAGTCCAGCTCAACCACATTGGTGACATCAAATTGTGCGAACCAGTCTTTTAACCCCAGAGGCACAATCCATAAAGTGTTATTACCCAGCGCCTGTACCGTTTCAACATCCAGATGATCATAGTGATTATGGGAAATAACCACGGCATCAATCGCCGGTAAATCCGCCAGACTCAGCGAGGTCTGGGTGTAACGCTTGGGCCCGGCAAAACTGAAGGGCGATGCCCGGTCTGAAAAGATCGGGTCTGTCAGAATCGTTATGCCCTGATACTGCAACAGTACGGTGGAGTGACCAATCAGAGTAGCTTGTGGTGATGATCCTGCATGCTGAACGACGTCAGGTGGTGTCGGCTGCCAGAACTGACTGTAATTCTGCGGCTCCTGTGGCCAGTCCTGCTCATCAAAAAAGCGGGCTTTAAGAAACGAGAAGGTGCCGGGCTTAGCATCGTCTGACAGATACAGGTTACGGAAAACACCGTCACCGTGATGGGCTGGCTTTTCGTTCTGAGTGACCCCTGAAACTTCTGTTTGTTGATTCGCACTGCAACCCGTTGCCAAAACCAGCGCCAGCACACCTGAAAAAAACTTCAACACACCTTGCTCCCATTCACACCGATACCATTCACACAGATAAAACAGCCCGTACTGTTGCACGGGCTGTCGCAGGGAACAACGATCTTTACTGAGCTTTATTCAGGCACACCTGATCGCCGTAGTAGTTATCCCCGTAGTTGCATTCACCACACTGTGCTTTTGCCTGCTTTCTCTCAACATCACGGGATACCTGCTGATGAATACGAATAGCAGCTTGGGCACTGATATAAGACTGAACAAATTTCATGATGTTATCTCCTGTTTGATCTGATGTTTAATTTATCAGCGGCCAATAAATTATAGAAATCAATTAAAGCTAACACCCTGATAGCAAAAACCCCAACTAAAAAGCCGGGGTCGTTAATACATCAAAAGTTATGCAGCGCTCTGTCGTCTTATAAAAGGAGTCATCAGCAACAGCCAGAACAATGTGCCGCCACCACTACCACCGCCACCTGAGTTTTGATCAGTAGCCGGAGATGATGGATCAACCGGATCAACCGGATCAACTGGATCAACTGGATCAACTGGATCAACTGGATCAACTGGATCAACTGGATCAACTGGATCAACTGGATCAACTGGATCAACTGGATCAACTGGATCAACCGGATCAATTTTCGGCATCTGACTTAAAGCAAATGCTGTTGTATTTAGTGAATCTTCGACTCCCAGGATTCCTTCATTTTGCACATAGACATCGCTAGTAAAAACAGGGATCGGAAACTGGCCAGGGATATAAACATCATCGTCATTGACACCGGCAATCTGTCTTGGGTTTCCTCCCTGATCCATAATATTGATTACATTATTAAACTGATCGGTATGAAAGTTCCCTAAAAAGTGGCCTGCTTCATGAGCGGCAATGGTTCCTACCATTCTTGCGATAAGAGAAATTTTATCGTCTGTGGTTGTCGCCTGATAATAATTAGCGCTATCTTCGCCATACTCAAAAGGGCTACCACTTAAAACATCTAATAAAACAACACCAGTTTCCCCAGTAGCAAAATTACCAACATCGATTGATTGAGCCAGGCCGATTGTTGATATTCCTAATTCATCAATGCTTCCGCCAATGATCAGCCTGGAGACATTTTCCTCTCCGAATTGATCCAGGTTGTCTTTACTGTTCAGCAATGTAATGGTGAAGTGTTCATTATTTCCTTGTTCTGCCAGATGTTCATTCAACTGAAAATTTAAAACTTCCATAATGGCATCGATCAATTGATCTTCGTGTTCCGGTAGCAATGCCCAGTCCGATAAAAAGTCCGTTATCGGAGATAGGCTGGCATTCTCATTAGCAAACTCATCATCGAACACAGTTTGTGCATTAATAAGAGCACCATCAAAGTCCACAAAAATAGTTTGGTGATCATCGGTATTTACTGTTTCAAGATAAGGCCGATATAGGGCAACGTGTCCGCTATAATCCCCTCCTTGGGTAAATGCTCCATAATTCAAGTGATAAACACCATCTTCGGGAATCATATACAGAACATATCCTTCGCCCGGCAATCCACCTAAAGGAGAGTCCGTCGGGTAAATCTCAGAAAGAGATGTAGACAGGTAGTTTACAGTTCTATCATTATCATCAAGTAATGCAACATCAAAACCACCCAATGAGATATCAACACTAGCCTCAACGATATCACCCGCATTTAAACTCAGAGAAAAATATTGGTACTCAGGATCATAATCTGGCTCTTCAGGAACAATAGGGCGAAACCTTGCTAGTGTTAGGACTAATTCATAGGAGCCCTCTCTGCCAACTCCGTTTCCTGAAGAAGAATCAAATACATTACCCAGTGAACTACCAAAGGATTTAATCAAGGCAAAATAACGGTCAGCAACAGGAGCAGTAAAGGTTAATAAGCTGTCAAAACCAATCCCACCATCATCATCTTCAGCGACCAAATTGCCATTGGAGTTATATATTTCAATATATGGATCTAAACTACTTGCAGGGGTGTTAACAGCGATAGTAAGAGCTTGCCCTGACTCCATTTCACCTAATGCATATACATCAAAATCTCCTGAACCCGTACCAAGCAACCCATAAGGGCCATCACCAATTTGTGCATTATACTGATACGATACATCCAAAGAAGGCAAACTCGCAGCACCCGCTTTTTTTAAGTCACCATCATCTTCATTATTCGTAGCATCAATTACAGACAAGGTGGTTCCTGAAGAACCATTGGTATACAAATTTAAAATATAATCACCTTGCGAGACAGCTCCGGAACCGGAGTCTGCATCAAAAGGGTTTAACAACGAGCTACCGCGCCCATGCACCATTAAATACACCTCCCTATTATTTGAAGAGGCGAAATTTATACGTCTGCCGTTATTAAAAAATACGCTATCTCCTAACACAGTCCCGGTTGATGAGAACACTGTAATATCCGGACTTAGTCCCGAGAAAAATCTCTCTACATAAAAAGTGTATTCCTGGTTTTCAACCAACCCGGAGATCTTCAGAAAATCAAAATCACCCGTTGTTTCAGATAGTTCTCCGTCACCAATAACACCACGATACACATCTGTGCCACCTTGAGCTGGCATTGATACCTCAAAAGCAGAAGCAATATCGCCATCTTCTTCATTTGGTCTTAAATCAATATACGGGGTTAGAGTACCCCCGGATTGATCAGGAAACGTGCCTGATACAATGGCATATTGAAATTGATCTTCTCCTGTACCTAATTGCGGAATCAATTGAGAGGAATTAATATCGATATTGGTATTATCAGAAGTAATACTGAGTGGTGCCGGGCTATTTGCAAGTAACCGGGAAAAAGACTGTCTTGCAGACAACTTTCGCTTTTCTTTCTGCTCTTTTAACTTTCTTTCCCACCCGTTGTAATCTGGTTTAACGGATTTAGGCAAATAAGCCAAATATGGATTTGGACTGGTCACCTTGTTATTTTTTGATTGACTTGAAATATCTGCACCATATCCCTGCATACATAAAGTCAACAACGTAAGGCCTATTATTTTCTTCATAATTATTCTTTCTCTATCCATCCAATGGTAATAACAGGGTCAGACAGCTCAGCTTTTACAGGCCGATCTGCCGGATATAAATACAACTTCAAACTCAGCAGTTTCTGCGTACAGTCAGCCACAGAGCGATCATGGTTTTTTAATTCAAAATTCAGAGTGATCAGCTGTTGCCCCTTGGACCATTTGCGCGAAAGGTTCTGATAATCAGGCGTGATACTCTGACCGCAAAAAAGCCAATCAGCATCGGCAACATTGCCAAATAAAGACCGGTTACGGGTGATGGTTAATTGCAAAGACTGGATGTCAGCCAAGAACTCTTCAGTTATCGGATGCTTCGACTGGAACACCAATTCAGGAGCGTAGGCCTTTTGTAATGACTGACTGATGGAAGCCGATGCTCCAGTAATCAGCCAGCCTGCTCCGCTTACAGGCAAAGAGTGAACCTTTACCGGCAAATGAGTCGAGTGCTCTGATGCGCTCGCTTCAGAAAGAGTTGGAACAAAGTTGCAGGCACAGAGTAAAACAAGTACTGACAACACAGTCATCCGTAACATATCGTAATCCTTTGTTATGAGATTGTTATGATATCTGTATCAACATCCAGACTCCACAAAAAATCTATATCGAAAAAATTTGATATAGAGTAAAAAGCACACTACACTGCGCAGCATGATGCAATCTATGAGTACTCAATTTTCAACAACGACGATTCAGCAGCCTGATCTGGCGAAGGCCTGTAAGGCGGCGGGTGATCCGTTGCGAATGAGTATTCTGAAGCTGCTGGGGCAAGGTGCCTTTGGTGTGCTGGAGCTGTGCCGAGTGTTTGATATTAAGCAGTCGAGCATGAGCCACCACCTGAAGATTCTGGCCCAGGCTGGTTTAGCCAGCACCCAGCGCGAAGGCAACAGTATTTTTTATCGTCGCCCACTGATTCAGGGCAATGAGCCATTTAATCAGTGGCTGAGCGCAACCTTCTCGGCTATTGATGGCAGCGAAGATGAAGCCCACGCTCAGGTTCAGGCAGCGGTGACTGAAGTGTTGCAGGAGCGTGCTCAGGCCTGTGCTGAGTTTTTTGCCCGCCATGCCGAAGACTTTAAAGAGCAGCAGGATTTAATCGCCTCGCACGATCAATATGGCGAAGCGCTCAATGAGTTGCTTAACTCAGTGACAAGTGGTCAGACATCTCTCACTCAGGCGCTGGAGATTGGCCCGGGTGAAGGTGCTTTTATCCCGGCTCTGTCGCAGCACTTTGAGCGGGTAACGGCGTTAGATATTTCGCCTGATATGTTGGCATTAACGCAGCAGGTGGTGAATCAGCAGTCCTTACTGAACGTGCGCTGTGTGCTTGGTGAGGCGGACCAACTAGATGATGAGAAAGGCGGCTATCAGTTTGCCGCCGCTAATATGGTGCTGCACCACGTGCCCGCACCCAAAACGATTTTCCAGCAGGTTGCCGGTTTATTAACCAAAGGCGGCAGCTTGTTAATTACCGACCTGTGCCCTCACGAACAAACCTGGGCGCGGGAATCCTGTGGTGATTTATGGCTCGGGTTTGACCCGGCTGATTTAACCGCTTGGGCCAGGGAAGCGGGTTTAACCGAAGGCCCTAGTCAATTTCTCGGGTTGCGGAACGGGTTTCAGATCCAGTTCCGCTTGTTTCATAAAGAGTAATGAAGCAGTTCACCAGTAACGAACAACCCAAATACGATTTAAAAAACGGAGCCTGAAAAGCATGAGTGAATATTCTATTTTTACTTCTGAGTCCGTATCAGAAGGCCACCCGGATAAAGTCGCGGACCAGATTTCTGATGCCGTACTGGATGCCATTATTGCCCGCGACCCATATGCCCGTGTTGCAGTAGAAACCTTAGTTAAAACCGGTATGGCGGTGGTGGCTGGTGAAGTAACCACTTCCTGCTACGTTGATCTGGAAGACATCGTTCGTGATGTTATTACGGGCATTGGTTACAACAGCTCTGAGGTTGGTTTTGATGGTGCGACCTGTGCGGTATTAAACGGTATTGGTAAGCAGTCGGTGGATATCAACCAGGGTGTTGACCGTGCTAAGCCTGAAGATCAGGGTGCCGGTGACCAGGGTCTGATGTTCGGTTATGCCACCAACGAAACTCCAAGCCTGATGCCGGCGCCGGTTTATTACGCCCACCGCCTGGTAGAGCGTCAGTCTGAGCTGCGCACCAACGGCACCCTGCCTTGGTTACGTCCAGATGCCAAATCTCAGGTAACCATTAACTGGGAAGGCGATAGCCCGAAAGTAGATGCCGTGGTTCTGTCGACTCAGCACGATCCAAGCATTTCTCTGGAAGACCTGCGTGAAGCAGTTCTGGAAAACATCATCAAGCCTGTTCTGCCAGCCGAGTGGTTACACGAAGGTACGCTGTACCACATCAACCCAACCGGTAACTTTGTGATTGGCGGCCCAGTGGGTGATGCCGGCCTGACTGGTCGTAAGATCATTGTGGATACCTACGGTGGTATGGCACGTCACGGTGGTGGTGCTTTCTCTGGTAAAGATCCATCCAAGGTTGACCGTTCTGCTGCCTATATTGGCCGTTATGTGGCGAAGAATATTGTTGCGGCTGAGCTGGCTGATAAGTGTGAGATTCAGGTGTCTTACGCCATTGGTGTGGCGGAGCCAACGTCGATCTCAGTGAACACGTTTGGCACTGGTAAAATTTCCGATATTGAATTAGCAAAAGTGATTCGCCAAGTCTTCGATCTGCGCCCTTACGCGATTCAGAACCAGCTGGAACTGCTGAACCCGATGTATCAGCTGACGGCTGCTTATGGTCACTTTGGTCGTGAGCCATTTGAGGACACCTATGAGTACGAAGACCAAGGCGAGAAGAAGAGCAAAACCTTCACCGCGTTCACCTGGGAACGTACTGACAAAGTGGATGCATTAAAAGCGGCTGCGGGCGTTTAAGGTCTCAAACGTTTCACTCATTAAAAGAGGTGTTTTGGATATTCAGTCGCTGACACGCAGCAAGTACATCCTTGTATGCTCTACTATCGCGTCCCTGCGATAGAAGGTCATCGACTAAACAACCAAAACGCCTGACTAATACTTAAAAGCACACTGTGCAAGGGAAAGAATATGTCTTTTACCGATTATAAAGTAGCTGCTCAGGACGCTGAGCAATTTGCTAAAGACGCGGCCTGGGGCCGTAAAGAAATTGAAATCGCCGAAGGCGAAATGCCAGCTCTGATGGCACTGCGTCGTAAGTACAAAGCCAGCCAGCCGCTGAAAGACGCAAAAATCATGGGCTGTATCCACATGACCATTCAGACCGCGGTTCTGATTGAGACTCTGGTGGATTTAGGCGCTGAAGTTCGTTGGTCTTCTTGCAACATCTTCTCCACTCAGGATCACGCAGCAGCAGCTATCGCAGCAGCAGGCATCCCGGTATTCGCCTGGAAAGGTGAAACCGAAGAAGAATTCCTGTGGTGCATCAAACAAACCATTCTGTCTGAAAAAGATGGCGATCAGGTTTGGGATGCCAACATCATCCTGGATGACGGTGGTGACCTGACTGAAATGGTTCACAACGATTTCCCAGAGATGCTGAACAGCATTCACGGTATTTCTGAAGAAACCACCACCGGTGTTCACCGTCTGTTAGATATGCTGACCAAAGGCGAATTAAAAGTGCCTGCGATCAACGTAAATGATGCGGTCACTAAGTCTAAGAACGACAACAAGTACGGCTGTCGTCACTCGCTGAACGATGCTATTAAGCGTGGTACTGACCACCTGCTGTCTGGTAAAAAAGCACTGGTTGTGGGTTACGGCGATGTAGGTAAAGGTTCTGCTGCGTCTCTGCGTCAGGAAGGCATGATCGTTAAAGTGACCGAAGTGGATCCGATTTGTGCGATGCAAGCGTGCATGGACGGCTTCGAAGTGGTTTCTCCATACATTGATGGTGTAAACACTGGCGAGCTGGATGGCATCAATAAGACTCTGTTGGGCAACACCGATCTGATCGTAACCACCACGGGTAACGTTAACGTGTGTGATAAAAACATGCTGCAAGCGCTGAAGAGCGGTGCGGTTGTTTGTAACATCGGTCACTTCGATAACGAAATCGACACGGCGTTCATGCGCGAAAACTGGGAGTGGGATGAGGTTAAGCCTCAGGTTCATAAAGTGATTCGTGATAAAGCCACCAACGATCACCTGATTCTGTTATCGGAAGGTCGTTTGGTTAACCTGGGTAACGCTACGGGTCACCCAAGCCGTATTATGGATGGCTCTTTTGCTAACCAGGTGCTGGCTCAGATCTACCTGTACGAAGCAAAATTCGCTGACCTGAGCGAAGCTGAGAAGAAAGAAGGCATCTACGTTAAGGTTCTGCCGAAGAAGCTGGACGAAGAAGTGGCCAAAGATATGGTTGAAGGCTTCGGCGGTGTGATCACTAAGCTGACTCAGGAACAAGCTGACTACATCGCAGTGGATGTGGATGGGCCATATAAGCCAGAGGCTTATAAATACTAATCTTCAGCATCTGCTCTGAGCAGGTAATGAATATGTCGGACGCTGTAAATACCATCCCTGTAAGCTCGGGCAGCGCTCCCTGCGCTGCACGCCGACATACATTCATCACCTGCTCCGCAGGATGCTCATTGGGGGCAAAAATGACTACCCTGAGTTTTGAATTCTTCCCAACCAAAACGGAAGAAGGTACGGAAAAGCTGCTGAATGTTCGTGATGAACTGGCAGCGTATAACCCGGAGTTTTTCTCCGTCACCTATGGTGCTGGCGGTTCAACCCGCGACCGCACCTACGCTATTGTGAAAGCCATTCATGAACGTGGTATTGCCGCAGCGCCTCACCTGGCCTGTATTGGCAGTAGCAAAGCGGAAATCCGCGAGATCCTGAAAGAATATCAGGACCTCGGTATCAACCGCATTGTTGCTCTGCGTGGTGACCTGCCTTCAGGCGCAGGCTTTGATGGTACCGAACTGCGTTACGCCAATGATCTGGTGGAATTTATCCGCGAAGAAACCGGCGATCACTACACTCTGGAAGTGGCGGCATACCCAGAGATGCACCCTCAGGCGACCAGTTTTGAAGCTGACGTGCAGAACTTTGTGCGCAAAGTAAAAGCTGGCGCTGACAGTGCCATTACCCAGTACTTCTTTAACGCAGACAGCTATTTCTACTTTGTTGATCGTGTGCAGGCGATGGGCGTCGATATCCCGATTATTCCGGGTATTATGCCAATTACCAATTACAGTAAATTAGCTCGATTCAGCGAGTCCTGCGGCGCTGAAATCCCACGCTGGATCCGCAAACAGCTGGAAGCCTACGGTGACGATAGCGACAGCATCAAAAAGTTTGGTGAAGAAGTGGTTACCGATATGTGCAAACGCCTGTTAGAAGGTGGTGCCCCAAGCCTGCACTTCTATAGCATGAATCAGGCAAAAGCCAGCCTCGATGTGTGGAAAAATCTGATCTGACTTAGCGCCTTTAACATCGTTAATATGCTAGAATCTCGGCCCGGATCGGGGCTGGCATATTAACGATACATTAATCCTGTCTTATACACTTATGTGTTCCCCTCTCCATCCTGTAACAGAATTATATTGAATGCATTAGCAATGCTCATTTGTATCTTTGCATCCTGTTTAGCACAACGTGCAAACACTGAAAACAGAGCGTCATATCAATAGTCTCGAGGTTAATCATGTACATTTTAGGGATTCATACAGGCCATGATGCAGCTGCATGCCTGTATAAAGGGCAAGACCTGATCGCATTTTGCAAAGAAGAACGCGTAACCAGAATCAAATGCGACGGCAATAAATTTGATCTTCTTTCTATCGATGAAGTTTTAAAAATTGGTAATATCACTCGAAGTGATGTTGATGTTGTATGCATGTCGCGAATTCTGATCCCTGACTCTTGCTACTTGAAACCTCAAAAATTTTCGAAACAATTGTCTCAAAAACTCAGAGGCACTCAAAAAAAGCGCTGGGTTGTAAAAGAAATGAGCTCTCACAAAGAGCTGGATGCAAGTAAGTTAGTAAACTTTCCTTTGCTAAGACAAAAAATGGGATTGAAGAATGACGCTGAGATTATTTTCTCCAATCACCACTTGGCTCACATATTGGGAGCATTCAAGTACACTGACTGGCAAGATTCAGCTCTATTTTTATCTTGTGATGGTGGTGGAGATGGTGCTCAGTACTCCGCCTATTATTATGATGGAAAGACCCTGAATACCCTGGTTGGCGGTGACGCCACAGTCCTGACTTCTCCACAAAACTTGGGAGCATCTGTAGGTTATGCATATTCACATGTAACTCAAATGTGTGGTTTCAAACCACTGCGGCATGAAGGAAAAATAACGGGGTTGGCTGCCTTTGGTAAACCATCAAAAGCCCAAATGCTTATAGATCAGTTTCAGATAAATGAAGATGGTAGCATTACCTCTTCTTTAGATGGTTCAAAGGGGATGCGCAATTTCCTTGATGACGAGTTTGGCTCATTGAGCATGGAAGACAAAGCTGCTTCGATTCAGCTCGCCACCGAAGAGGTCATCACCAAGTGGGTCAAGCAATTAGTTTCAATTACTGGATCTAAATATGTTGGTCTTAGTGGCGGAGTATTCTCTAATGTAAAACTTAACCAGTATGTTTCTGAAATTGAAGGTGTTGAAGAGATTTTTGTATTTCCCGCAATGGGGGATGAAGGTCTCCCGGTTGGACAGTGTGTCGATTTTTTAATACGCAAAGAAGGGTTAGAAAACCTAAAACGAGGCAGACTAAATAATGCTTACTACGGGTTTGACTATTCTGCCGGTGACCTGGTTGTGGCTGCAGAACAAGGCGGCTTCTCTATAGATAAGCCCTCCAATGTTGCCAAGGCTGCCGCTACTCTCATAGCAAAAGGTAAAGCTGGTGCCATTTTCCATGGTGCAATGGAAATGGGGCCAAGAGCACTTGGAGCCAGAAGTATTATCGCCAGCCCAGAGCAACGAGATATTAATGACTCACTGAATGCGAGACTTGAAAGAACTGAGTTTATGCCGTTCGCACCTTTTGTTTTACACGAAGACGCAAGTGAAGTCTTTGAAGTAGACGGCAGGACATTAGAAGCCTGTAAATTTATGACCGTAACGGCTAATGTCAGAGAAAAATATAGAGAAGCAATACCTGCGGTTGTTCATGTTGATGGAACAGCAAGACCCCAAACTGTCTTCAAAGAAGCAACTCCCCTCTACTATGACATTCTGTCAAACTTTAAAGAAATGACAGGCATGCCATGTTTGGTAAATACAAGCTTCAATGCACATGAAGAGCCTATCATCAATACTCCAGAAGAAGCATTGTGTGCTCTTGGAGATGACAGGGTTGATTTTTTAGTTTGTGATGAAGCCCTTATATTTAAAGCTTGATCCCATCCCCTGTATGTAAATCATTCAGGGGATAACTTTTATCAAGCATTAAACAGCTCAAATGGCATGAAAATGGCAGAAATTATTCTCACAGATAAGTTGGTAATTGGTAAAGGAAGAGATCGGATATGCTATCAACATCCCAGCAATCCCAGCTTGTGTATTAAGATATCTATACGAGACAACAAACAATCTGTTCGCGAAGCCCGCTATTTCAGTTATTTGTACAAAACCGGAAGTGATGCACGTCACCTTTCATGCTATCGCGGTACCGTTGAAACCAATGTGGGTACTGGCTACTTATTTGATCTGATTGCTGATGACAGTGGTGATGTTTCAAAAACACTGACTGAGTTATTAAAAAATGGCGAAATTTCGGATCAGGAAATCAAACAACCCATTCAGCAATTAAGTGATTATCTGGTCCACAACCGGATTTGTGTGCGTGATATCAGCCCATCCAACATTGTTTACCAGAAAACAGGCTCCGGTTTTGAGCTGATGATTATCGATGGTGTCAGTAACCCGGGGATCTACCCATGGACTATTCGCTTTAAACACCTGGTTAAACGCGCTAACGATAAATCCTGGGCCAGCTTTCATCGTAAAGTACAGCGCCTGATGGCAGAACAAAAGCAGGTAACACGTGTCAGCTAACAGTATTTATTTTGTATCTACAGTTTTACACCTGTACGTTGCGAGCACCATTGCGTTACAGCGCAAAGATGAAAATGCTCACCTTGTGATTATTGATCAGCCTGAAAGCAGTGGCTTTCCGGTTATGGAAGCCTATAACAACTGGCAAAGCTCTCCCTTTATCACGACCCGACAATATTTCGGTCGTTATAAAAAGCACGCCGAGAAGCTAAAGGCCCGTCGGGAGACCTTTCAAAAGCTGCAAAGATTGATACAAGAGCTGCAGCCAGGTCATATGTTTGTTGGTAATGACCGCAGAATAGAATTCCAATACAGCATGGCACAATGCCAGAAGCAGGGCATCAACTGCATTGGGCACTATATGGACGAAGGTGTATTTACTTACACTGGGCGTAAAGCTTCATCCCAGCTGTCCGACAAATACATCGATAATGCCATTAAGAAACTAACCTACGGTCTCTGGTGGAAAAATCCACCAACCATTGGCGGGTCAGAATGGATCAGCGAAGTCCATGTCGCTTTTCCAGAACTCATCCACCCTCTGCTACAAAGCAAAGTTGTTAATCACCTGAACAGTGAACAATTTCAGAGTCGTGAATTAATCGAGCTCTCTACCCGTATTCTGCAGCAATGTAAGCTTGATTCCGAATCAGTTAAAGAGCTGAATGTTGTACTGACCTTGCCACATGAATCAATTTTTGCAGCCAATGCAGAGTACGAGCATCAGATCAAAGATCTGATTACTGAGCTACAAAGCAAACATCTGAGAATTGCAGCTAAATATCATCCGCGCAATAGCGGTGAAGACCTGCTGAACCTCAGAGAATCGGGAGTGCAGATCATCCCCTCTGCTGCGGTATTAGAAGCACTGCTGACAGTGTTACCAGAGCGCACCGCGATTATCGGCGATATGTCGTCGACTATGCTGATAACACGCTGGCTGCGGGAAGATATGCCGGTATATTACCTGAGCGACGATAACCAGCAACTTATTCAGATACTGCATGCAATTGATGTTCGTCCTCTTAACAACATCTGATACCATAACAATCTATCGTATTTGTGGATTTAACAGACATGTACAATGTTGTATGCCTGAAGTGGGGCACTAAATACCCAGCAGATTTTGCTAATCGTCTGTTTAATATGGTCAGCCGCAACACGACTCTTCCAATTAACTTTTACTGCATATCAGATACCCCAGAAGGGTTACACCCTGACATTAAGTTCAGGGAGCTCCCTGATCTGGGCTTGACGGGTTGGTGGAATAAGTTAATTTTATTTAAAGATGAGTTATTCGATATACAAGGAACAACCATTTTTCTTGACCTTGACGTTGTTATTGTCGACAACATTGATCAGTTATTCACTTATAAACCGGGCTCATTCCGTATTATAAAAGACCTGAAAGCAGGTTATAACAGCTCCGTATTCCGTCTGGAAATAGGTTCTATGACAAATGTCTGGAATAACTTCCGGAATGACCAGGATAACATTGTACAACGACTTCACGGTGACCAGGACTGGATAGAGGAAGCGGCGCCACAGCATATGAACACCTGGCCCAAAGAGTGGGTTGTATCTTATAAAAAACAATGTAATGCCAGAGCTGAAAAATCTTATGGCAGAGTTGGCTCAATTCTTCGACAAAAAGGTATTTTACAACCTCCCACTGGTTATGCCGAAATTCCCGAGGGAGCAAAGATTGTTATTTTCCATGGAAAACCTGACCCAATCGATGTTATGAATGGTCCATGGGATATGTGGAAAGAAGCCCCATGGATCAAAGAACATTGGCAGTGAAGATACCTTATGACAGAAACGTTGTTTTACATTATCACGCCTAGTTACAACAGGCCTGACCTCCTGATAAGAAATATAAAAGCTCTACGCAATCAGGACTATAGCAACTGGATACAGGTTATTGTCGATGATTGCTCGACTGACCCAATGGATGCGGCATTTGCAATTGCCGGCCAAGATGAGCGCCATATTGTAATAACATCAGAGTCAAATAAAGGGTGTAACCAGATGCGGAATTGTGCACTGGATTACATTGAAACCTTGAAAAAAACAGGATATATCGTTTTTGTTGATGATGATGATTATTTACTTCCAGATGCCCTATCATGGGCTGATCATTATCTGAGAGAATCAAATATCCCTTGGCTTGCTGCCAATTGTTGCTTTCCAGATTCTAAAGTCGCCTCCAAGATCAAAAAGTATGGAACCCTGTCTTATATAGATGACTATATGTTTGGTAAAAATATAAAAGGTGATCTTAATCATTTCATCAAGACTGATGTAGCTCATAAGGTTCGGTTTCCTGAAAACTTTAAGAATGGACAAGAGTGGGCCTATTACTGTCAGATAGCAGAGCACTGCCAGATCCAAATTATAAATAAGAATGTAAAAATAATAGAATATTTAGAAGGTGGGCTAACCCAAAACAAAGTTAACTCTCAGGAAAAGTTAAAAGTATTTTCATACAAAGTTGAAATACTAAAGAGATTGGTATCACCAAAAAAACTATCCGACCAACAAGTACTATTAGCAAGAGAGTTAATAAAAAATCACAATTACAGTGATGCTAAAAAACTTCTTATAAGCATATTGAAATATAAGTTTCTTAGCGCAAAGTATTACAGATATATTTTCAAAGTCATCTTCAAATAAAATGAAACACCCAATCAAAAAAAACGTTATAAAAATATATATTCTGACAACTGTGGCTTTATATATACCTTTCTATCATGTCGCCAAAGTTTTCTTTGAAGCCTCCCTATTAATACTACTTCCATATCTGATATTAAATCATAAAAGACAAGATCAGGGGCAGAAAGAGTTTTTAGTATTTCTAGCAACTATCGCATTTTACTGCATCAGTTTCTTAGTTGCTTATACATTAAAAAAATCGGATATGGACATAGCCTATGCCATCAATATCATTCGCATAGCAGTTCCACTCACCATTATTTATTATGCAGCTACTATTTCATCCCCCATTTCTATTAGAGAACTCATTCTTACATTATCGATCAGCTTGATTCTTACTTTTACAATGATTGTATCACCCTGGTATGAAAGTAACTTCTCAGGGCGTATTACCTTGGGAACCAACCTGCTTCTGATCTATGGGACTGCACTTGCCGCTACGATTATTCTAATATCAACCACTTTATTGATGGCAAATAGAGAAAGTAAAAGATACTTTATATTACCCGCAATAGCCTTAGTATTGGGAATACTTGCCTTGCTAGCGAGTAATGCTAAGGGTGCAATACTTGCAACCATCGCCATGTTGACTCTAATTTCATTTACTCAAGTTAAAACGCCAAGATCATTCCTTACCATTTTGATATTGATAAGCATCATTCTTATCAGCGCATATAGCCATAAACATACAAGAGTCCAGCTAATAGACGCCTATCAACAAGTAGAAAATTATTTTTCACCGGGAAGAACTACTGTTTCTGGTTCTCAAGGAGATCGACTGGAAATGTGGCGTGGTGCGCTAACCAAAATATCAGACTCTCCCTTTGCGATAAATGGCAATATGAAACTTATTGATTCATTCCAGCAAGAGATTAAAGGAGGAAATATTTCATATAAAATTGGGAATTTCAAGCATGTCCATAATGATTATCTACAATCATGGATGAGTAGAGGACCTATTGGGTTTATATCATTAATACTGATGATGATAATCCCAATAATGATCATCCAAAATAAAAGTTTGAAAATGATGGCATTTTCGTTTGTCGGAATCTACAGTTTAACAAGTATTACCAGCGTTCCATTCCTCCATGTTTATTCTTTAAGATATTATTGCTTAGTAGTCACACTAATACTCATTAGTGATAAACAATTGAAAGATAAAGAAAAAATATAATTAAGGGATGGAAGTCTAGGAGAGTTGCCTCTATTTTTTAGAGGCAAGATTCAACCAATGTTTATATTGACGTAGATACAAAGGGGAGCAAAAAAAAGTTTTCTTTAGATAATCAGTCGCTTGATCAAAGTCTCGTTTTTTGATCAGATATTTGGCAATTGTAACATATTGATGCAACATAGCTTTTCGACCCACAATTGGCTCAAGAACTTTTATTTTATATTTTGCCACATCAACAATACGGCATCTGTTAAATCCATTAGACGTTAATCCATCTGATAAAAACTCCTTAATTGAACCTGGTTGATCAACCAGATACATAGGGAATTTTAAAGAAAGGTTACACCATAAAAACCATTCTTCCGCGTTTTTAAACTCTTCAGTAAACCGCAAATCACCAATGGCATCAGCTTTAATAATATTTGTTGGATCACCTCTAAGGATTTTGCCAAACATATAATCATTCAAGTAAGTAATCTCCCCATATTTTTTTGACCTAGTGAACTTACTGCCATCTTTATTGATACAATTAAGTCCATACCAAAAATATCCGGGGGTGTTTTTTATAATTTCAGCTGCCGTTGAAAGAGCCCCTTCTGCCAAGACATCATCATCATCTATAAAAACAATATAAGAGCTGGGGGCTTCTTTTTGAATATGGGAGATAATTCTATTACGGGCTTTGTTAACGCCACCATTTTCAGCTTGGCTTAAGTAGCTAACTCGCTCATCAGACTCTGAAAGTGACTCTAGTTTTTGTTGTGTATCATCGGTGCTGCAATCATTGCAGAAATAGAGCTTCCATTTCTGATACTTCTGCTGACTCACCGACTCATATACATTTTTAACTAAATGCGATCTATTGTAAGTTGGGACACATATAGAGAAAAATACATCCTCCATTTTATATTTCTACTCTCATATCAGTTCATCAATCAGGAAATCAACATCTCCCGAATCTTATCTGTCGTTTTCATCACAATAAAAGTGGCTGATTGATTATTATAGTTCAATAAGGTCTTTTCTATAAAGTTCCATTTGCGCAAAACCTGTTGTTTTATACCTTCAGCAGCAGTCATTCGGGACACTGCATCCCGGAACGAAGCCGCATTCTCAGCCATCTGAGTGTTCACCGCAGCCATCCCACCAAAAACATTCAGGTTGAAGAACATATACTCAGCCACCATTTTCTCAAGCAATACCAATGCTTCGTAGGTGGCATAATTTTCTGAACTGATTTCCTCAACTGAGAGTTCACTTTTAGCGGTATGAATGGCCTGATATAAAAGTTGCTGCACGGCCTCCAGTCCATTTGTCAGATTCACATCCGAGTTGTCGGCAGCTGATTGGCGCTGATCATTGGTAAAGCGAACCGACTGCTGCCACTGACTGCTGACCTGAGGCCAGCGTTGACTAAGCTTGTCTGCGGTTGCGTCTCCTGAAGCAATCGTCTGATTGAGGCGCTGATGGTAACGATCACCGCCTTGTTGCAGGGCAAGAATACTGATATCGGAGGTTAGCTGATAAGCATGAGCCTCCAGTTGCAACAGGTTTTTTACGTCTTCACTGGCTTGGACGTTGCTAAAACAGCACAGAGAAATAAGTAATGCGGTTAACCATTTCGACATGGCGGCCTCGTTATAGTTGTTTTATAAGTTCTTGTTCTACTAAATCGAGATTCGGAATTACAGCTGCTTCCTGACCAATGGATACGGCAGATTGATCAAAAGCGCCAACATTCAGTGCGTCAACCTTTTGTATATCACTTTCATTAATGTGCATCAAACGCGGAATCCCCTGAACCAACATGGCATAGAATGGCATTTGGGCATGATCACCCACACCATTAATGATGGCGAAACGTGCATTCGGGTTCGGAGCCGGAGCTCCCTGATTGCATAACATTTCATAACACACCACCGGGATCGGCACCCCACGCCAGTCAATACGCCCCAACATCCAATCTACATTAGAAGCCGTGGTCAGAAGGTGTGAAAAAGGGACAATTTCAGCAACCGCAACATTTGGCAATATCAGGTTTTTATCTTTCAGCGGGATCAGCAGGCAGTCAATCTGATCCGGTGCATTCGTCTTAGTCAGTGATTGACTCATTATGATTTACCCATGTGTTTTTTAGATGATTGACCAGATTCAGCGCCAATTGCTGAGGTGTGCCACTATAGTGCACGCGATTTGTCTCTAACGCACTCTCTGGCATGGATGAATTGGCACAACTGGCTGGATCCTGAGCCCATATTTTATGCTGATCGTGTGGTAAGCGGGTAATGGCATCAGAGCCATCATTCCCCATGCCACTGAATAGAATATATCCAGCATGACAGCCAAAACCGGCGTCCACATTCAGAATTACCTGATCGATAGAAGGCCCATAAGGACCCGGCCAGTCTGTTCCATGGCAATATAAAGCGCCATGACGAAAGCTGAATTCCTTTTCAATCGGAGCCACAAGAACTTCACCGCAACATAGCGCCCGGCCATCCTCAAATTTCTTAAACGTATAGCCCGCATGGCGTCCCAGAGTATTGGCCAGCGTTTCTTCAAATCTCGGATCAATGTGCTGGGCATAAACAAAGGCGATAGGTAAACCGGCTGGCAAGGCATCCAGAAACTGCTTTACGGCAGCCGGGCCACCCAAAGAGGCACCCAGCACCCAGACTTGTTTCGCAGGCCGATGGCTGAAGTTCTGTTGCTGGAAAACGGCGGGCAAAGAGATTTTGTGATTACCCGGTGTAAAAGATAACTGCCCAAGAACCGCAGCATCTTCTGTCACCAAAGGCGTAACCTGCACCAGCTCCTTTAATTTACTGTACAAACGCTTTTCCCATTTCGGAAATGTCGCACAGTTTTTATTAGGAGCACGGGTGAACCCCATCAACACCGGAACATCACCGTCCAACAAGCGATCCAGCCAGTGCAAATGCCGATCGTCATCGTCGCGTAAATCAATCACCCAGGCATCCAGCTCAATGGCTTCAAAATTCACCAGCTCCATACGCTGTGGATCTGTGTTTACCACCACCTCAAAGCCAAAGTTCACTAACGCGCCTTTGAGGAGGTGTTGCTGAAGCCGGTCGTCTGCCAGAATGCCGACTCTGGGCAGCGCCATATCAGTGTTCCTTACGCCCTAACAGCTGGTTCATGGTGCTCAGCAGCACATCTTCCTGGAAAGGTTTACCCAGATATTCGTTTACACCAATAGACAGAGCACGCTCACGGTGTTTATCACCGGTTCGTGACGTGATCATGATGATCGGAATATCTTTCAGGCGGGAATCATGGCGAACCTGTGATGCCACCTCAAAACCATCCATCCGTGGCATCTCAATATCCAGCAACATCAGATCCGGCTTATGATCTTGTAAGGTTGCCATCGCATCCACACCATCTTTGGCGGTATAGACTTCCATACCATTACGTTCGAGCAGACGTGTGGTTACCTTACGAACCGTTACCGAGTCATCCACCACAAGAATCCGTGGTAACCGGTTCTCCAGTTCATGGCGGCGTTCGGCGTCCTGCACATCCAGCGCCTTAGCATGTTGATACTCAAGGCTGGACTGGGTACGGATCATCGCTGGTAAATCGAGAATGATCACCACGTTACCGTCACCCAGAATCGTACCACCGGAAACCCCCATCACAGAGGCAAACTGAGGGCCGAGGGTTTTTACTACAATCTCCCGTGAGCCCAGCAGAGAATCAACCTGCAACGCAAAAGGAGAAGCACCACGAATCAACAACACAGGTAATGGCAAATGCTGAGCCGCAAACTTAGGCTGCGCTTCGTTATCCAGCATATTACCAAGATATTCCAGACGATAATCGTTACCGGCATAGCCGTAACGACGTTCTTCCGACGGAATATCATAAAGAGTCTGCAATTCTGTAGCAGATGCCCGTACGATACCTTCAATGTTGTTCAACGGAATGGCATACAAGTCATCACCAACGCGCACCATCAGTGCCCGGTTCACAGACACCGTAAATGGCAGACGCACAGTGAACTCTGTTCCTTGTCCCGCTTCAGACTGAATGGCAACACTACCACCCATCTGTTTGATTTCACTGGTCACAACGTCCATGCCGACACCACGGCCAGAAATCTGGGTGACTTTTTCAGCCGTAGAGAAACCGGCCTGCAAGATAAACTGGATAACTTCCTGATCGTTCAGGTCGCTGTCGGCTTCCATCAAACCACGCTCAATGGCCTTGCTACGAACAGCATCGAGGTTGACCCCTTTACCGTCGTCGCGCAGCTTCAGAACAATATCACCACCATCACGGGACAAATTCAGTTCGATACTACCAACGGAAGATTTCCCCGCCGCAAGTCGTTCACTTTCACTCTCCATCCCGTGGTCAACAGCATTACGAACCATATGCTCCAGAGGAGAAATCAGGCGTTCCAGAATGGTCCGGTCCATCTCGCCATCAGCATTAAAGACTTTCAGGTCAACCTGCTTACCCAATTCCAGGCTGACTTGACGCACAATCCGGCGCAAACGCGGCACTAGGCGCTGGAACGGTACCATGCGGCTCTTCATCAAGCCTTCCTGCAACTCGGTATTAACCCGGCTTTGTTGCAACAACAAGGTTTCAGCGTCGCGGGTTTTATCCGACAGCGTGTCTTTCAGGTCGAGCAAATCCGATGCTGATTCAACCAATGCCCGCGATAACTGCTGCATGGCGGAGTAACGGTCCATTTCCAGCGGGTCAAAATCATCATAATCCGGCCCCTGGCGCTCCTGACGGAACAGTACCTGCGCTTCGGTTTCCATATCCAGACGACGTAACTGATCGCGCAAACGATCAAGTGTCATATCCATCTCGTCCAATGTGTACGAGAAGTCGGTTACCTGCTGTTCTAAACGACCACGACCAATGGAGGTTTCGCCCGCCAGGTTTACCAGATTGTCGAGTAAATCCGCGGAAACCTTAACCAGCTCCTGAGGTGCTTTTCGTCCTCCGGACTGAGCTTGTGACTGTGGTTGAGGTTTCTGTGGCGATTGAGGTGTTGTTGGAAGCTGAGGGTTTTTCACCACTTCAGCCACTTCAGCCACTTCAGCCACTTCAGCCACTTCAGACAGCGAGGTATTGGCTTCTGCCGCCTCAGTATCAACAGCAGAATCCGGGCGCAGCGGTACCACATTGGTCGCTGCAGATTCGTCAGCGACAGGTTCGATAACCGATGCAGGAACAACAGACAACGTACGGCCTTCTGTATCTGTATCGATATCCACTTCAGCTGCATCGGATACGGTTGTTGTATCCAGTTCATCAGCATCAACCAAGATGGATTTTTCACCCAGCGAAACAAAGCCATCACTGAACAGACTTTGTTCAACCGCTTCAACTTTTTGCGTCAGAGAATCATGGATCTTGTAGTACTGTTTAAACAGATCTGCATTCACTTCGAGCTGACCTTGTTGGGCTTTCAGGATATTGGCTTCAAAGTCGTGCGCCTGATCACCAATATCCGTTAATCCCGCCAGACGTGCGCCCCCTTTCAGGGTATGCAGTACCCGCTGCGCTTCCGCAGCCTGAGATAAATCATCCGGTTGCTGTTCCCAGTTATGCAGGGTTTTATCCAGCTGTTCCTGTAGCTCCTGGGCTTCTTCGATAAAGATTTCGAGAATCTCACGGTCAGACTCATCCAGAGACTCTACGACTGGCATATCCAGAGCAACCGGCGCTTCTACAACCGGGGATTCCGCAACAGGCGTCTCAACAAGCGCAACAGCCTCTCCATCTGTTTCACTAAGAGGCTCATCAATGCTTGTATCGCTCAGCTCAATCTCATCGTCTGCATCCGCAAAAGCAGTTTCTGCTGGTGCGCTAATAGCACCGGCAAAGGCCAGAATTTCAGTTATCAGAGCTTGCTCATCATTAGCCTTTTGCCCCTGCTTAACGGCGTCCAGCTGAGCTGCCAAAGCATCATGACCACGTTGTAACAAACTGAATAAATCCGGGCTTACCGCAACCCGGCCATCATTCACTTTTTCATACAGGGTTTCTAATTCATGGCACAGCTCAGCAATTTCCTGCAGTTCGGCCATACGCGCACCACCCTTAAGGGTGTGCAACTCACGCTGTAATTGAGCAACATCAAGCAGGTTATCTGGTTGCTGTTGCCAACGCTCCATCGCAGCCTCAATGGATTCAGAAACCTCGTCGGCTTCTTCGAGGAAGATTTCCAGAATTTCATCGTCTTCTTCCAGCAGATCCACATCAGCAACCGGCGGCAACTCATCAGACGATGGCAGATCAGCGACTAAAGGAACATCATCAGTATCCGGTTCAGGCTGCACAAACTCCCAACTGTTCAGCTGATCAACCAATTCAGTTGCTGGCAATGTTTCTTGTCCGGCCGCCAGACAATCCATCATGCCTAACAGAGCTTCCTGAGCATCCCGCAACAGTGCTAATGGGCTTTCATCAGACTGACGCTGCTGCGCCAGCATATCGGCATAGAACAGATTCAGTGTATTGGCTAACACTTCAATATTAGGAAGTTCTGCTTTTGCAGCGCCACGAGCAACCTGATCAAGATCCTTACATAGCTGCTGCAGAATCTCAGTATCGCCTTGTTGTTGCCACTGTTTCAGTAACTCATCGGCGTCCAGCAGTGAATCCATTCCCTGCGCGAGAAAGGTCGCAATGGTCTGAGGACTCGGGCCAACGTTACCGGCTTCCTGAGCTTGTAATAGAGGCTCAAGTAATAGGTCTTCCAGCGCTTCCAGACGCTCAATAAAATCATCTGTCCCAGGGATAAGCTCCAGCGACATCAGTGAATTATTCGCCAGTCCTTCACGAATAAGACGGTCGCCTTCTTCAACCAGACTGACAATTCCCGGCGCATTCTTAATTTGATAGGCGCGCAGCTCTTTGATCATTTTTTCCAGCGGAGCAGCCACGTCGGCAATCGCGGCAATGCCCGCCATATGCGCACTGCCTTTTAAGGTATGCAGGGCACGTTGCAGGTGATCACTTAACGGATTGCTGAATTCATCATCACGGCTTTGCTGAATAAACTGTTCAACGGTGCTCAGGTGGGAATTCGCCTCTGTCACAAATACGTCGAGTAACGCCGCATCTTCATCATCGTCGGTCACATCGTCTGACGTAGCGTCTTCTGATGTTGAATGGTCAGTCGCCATAAACGGCTCGACCACTTCATTGGCCGCCAACGTGTTGGCATACTCCATCAGAGGTTCGGTATCCAGCGAAGGAGAGCGATGACTGCGGAAGTCTTCAATCAACTCTGGTAAACACGCAATAACGTGATCAACAATGGCAATCAGGTTATCGCTGATGCTGATGGTTTCATCCAGCACCCGGTTGAACATATTCTCAATCGACCAGGCCAGCTCACCAATAATCGTGGCCTGAACCATGCGACCACTGCCTTTGAGGGTATGGAAAGCACGGCGAACAGTGGTTAACGCTTCCTGATCATTATGCGCCGCCTTAAACTGCGGCCAATATTCATCCAGCGTTTCGGTAACTTCTTCTGCCTCTTCGAGGAAGATTTCAATAATTTCATCGTCGATTAAATCATCGTCGTCTGCAACAGAATCACTGGCCACCTCAGTAACATCATCAGTAGCAGTTTCGACAACCGGCTGATCTACCGTTTCCACGCTTTCAATTGCAGGCTCGGCCGATTCAGTGTGCTCCACATAATCAGCTGATTGACCCATGAAAGGTTCGGCGATATCAGCTACTGTTTCACTGATCAGCTCGACATCATCGCTGGTCAGTTCAATTTCTTCAGCATCCAGAACCGGAATATCAGCAGCAACCGATTCATCGGGATTCGATATGGAATCAGATTCCAGTGCAGTAATTTCCGCCGGCACTGAGTGCTCATCCTGCAGGTCGATTTCATCAATCGCGTCACTCAAAGGTTCCGTTGCCGGTAATTCCAGCAAAGACTCTTCCGCACGACTTAATAAATCTTCGCTGGCATTACCGGGCTTCTCTGAATAACGTTCGATAAAGTATTCAACGCCTGTCAGTACATCCGCCAGAGTATCGAGTACTGACCACTGAGGCTTCAGTTCTTCATTTACCAGCTGATTCTGCACAAACGCAGCAGCACGGGACAAAATACCGGCTACCCGTGGCAAAGGAATCATGCTCAGCGAGCCTTCAATGCTGTGCAGTAATGATGGTACATCGCGCAGCTCTTCTGCTGCCCATTGCTTGGCGATGTACTCAACAATAGCGTCCTTCACCTGCTCCAGCACATTACGCGCTTCACGCAACACGGCTTTTTGTGCATCCGTCAGGGAGCCTTCGTTTACCTTAACATTGAGGTCACCCTCACGTTTCATACCGGTCAGCGTGGCTTCAACGTAAAGCAATGCGCCGGCAATATCCATCAGGTGATGGTCTTCAACCGGCAGTTCACCTTCCAGCAAACGAGCGACTTCCTGTTGTTGCTCCTGCAACACTTTACGAGGCATTCCCAGCCCCAGTACCGTCATGGTATCGGTGATTTGTTTTAATGCCGGAGAAACATCCTGCAATGTGGCATTGCGATCTTCATTACCACGCACCAACAGGTCCAGCCGATCTTTAACGGTGGCAATTTCTTCAACCAGTGCGTGCAGTACCTGGTCAACGGTTTCTTTGTCAGGCCCTGCCAGTTCATTACGCTGTTGTTCAAGGTCACTATCACTGACCAGTGCTTTATTTAAAGCGTATTCGTCCCGGACTTTGCGAATTGCATCGCCACTCATACTGGAGTTGGCGACAAACATCAGCAGAGAACGCAGTACTTCTTCATCTGGCGTACGATTGACAGCCGCTGCACCTTCTTCAATGGCCGCGTGTAAAATACGGTCTAATTGACCCAGTATTTTTTTGGCGTCATCAGATATTGTGTCTTGCTTGTCCAGCCATTCGGAAAAGGCCAGAGCAGGCAACCAGATTTTGCCCTGCGGCGTGGTGTGCAAGGCTTTGTGCAGGCGCGCAAAGGCTTTGCGTAGATATTGTTTTGCGACGTCTGGTTGCTTGTTTTGCAACAGCTGCAACATCGCAGCCTGCAACATCTGACGGACTTTTTTCGCCCACAGACGGAAATCTTTACCGTTATAAACCTCGGCCTGCTTGGAAGACAGAATCGAATTATGTTTGATCACCGGATTAAACAATGCAGCTTCCGGCAGCACATTTTCACCACGCACAGAGCGTAATTCATTCAGGATCGGCAGTAACACCACCGGCAGATCCCGACGGCCAACCTTGATGTGCTGTAAGTAATGAGGCAGCTGTAAAATCGCCTGCATCAACACCTCCAGCGCCGGAGAGCCTTCGCCATGGGAAGCTGAAGTCAGCGCCTGGCCATCGCTCATCGCCTGGGCCACCGCTTCCATTTCTTCCGCCAGCAGCGCAGCGCCGTAGAACTCCACCATTTGCAGAGTGCCACGAACCTGATGCAGATAACTCAGGCAGAACCTGAGACGGCTTTTATCGTCGGGGTTTTCAACATAAGCCTCCAGCGCTTGCTGTGCCTGCTGAAGCGTCTCTTCGATTTCCCCTTTTACCCATTCAAGGGCGATGTAGTCCTGGCTCATCGCCTTGCGGTCTCCCCTGTCGAATTCGTTTTCTTACGCACGAATGCAGATATCTGGCCGTTATGCACCGGTTCCAGCAACGGATGATTAAAGTCCACCATTTCCCCCAGACCAATCACCAGAATACCGCCGGGCGCCAGACGTTCGGCTAACACGTTCAGAATTTCACGTCGCCGCCAGCGACGGAAATAAATAAGAACATTCTGACAATAAATAATATGTTGTGAACTCAGTGGGCAGGCATCGAGATTGAGAATATTGACCTGACTGAAACAACAACGGTTGCGCAGACGGTCACTGATTTCAATTTCGTTGATGCCACTGGTTTTAAAAGAGCTGGCGAGATAGTCCTGCGGCACCCATTCCAGAGTCCGCGGCTGATAACGCCCGGAGCGTGCTTTTCTCAGCACGATGGTTGAAATATCGGTCCCGGTAATAGCATAACGCTTGCCCCGGGGTGTCAGATAACGATCAGCCACCATCGCCAGACTGTAGGTTTCTTCACCCGAAGAACAACCAACACTCCAGCATTCTAATGTCTCATCATCACCCAGTTCCGTCGCTTTTTGCTGAATGTACTGATCAACAAAGGCATAAGCATCCGGATCACGAAAAAACCGGGTTTCCTGCACTGTCAGACGATCCACCAGCGTGTTCCACTCAATCGCCCCGGAAGGGCCATCGGTCACACGCTGATAATACTCTTCGTAACTGGAACACCCCACTTCCTGCATCCGCAGCCCCAGGCTGGTTTGCAGAAATGAGCGCCTTTGCACAGGCAGACACATGCCGGTTCGTTCTTCCAGCAGGCTCTGCCAGCGCCCGAACTGAATATCATCCAGCCTGGGCACGTAGGTAATCCCGGTTTGCAACTGATAAGACATGAGAACTCAGGTGCTTATAGCACGTGCTGCTCATCAAGCTCGATATCATTCTCAGGCAGTTTAAAGCCCGCCACCGATTCACGCAGTTTGTTGGCCATTTCCGCCAGGTTACCAATCGACTTCGCCGTCGCCGTGGTACCCGCAGAAGTCTGCGAGGTAATTTCCTGGATCACGTTCATCGTATTGGAAATATGACCCGCAGAAGAAGCCTGCTGACGGGCGGCGTTGGAAATGTTCTGAATCAATTCCGCCAGGTTTTTCGATACGTTCTCAATCTCTTCCAGGGCAACACCCGCATCCTGTGCCAGGCGAGCACCACGTACCACCTCGGAGGTGGTGGTTTCCATCGAAATAACGGCTTCGTTAGTATCGTTCTGAATCGTTTTAACCAGCGCTTCAATCTGCTTCGTTGCCGCAGCAGAACGTTCTGCAAGACGCTGTACCTCATCCGCAACCACCGCGAAGCCTCGACCTGCGTCACCGGCCATGGATGCCTGAATCGCAGCGTTCAGAGACAGAATGTTGGTTTGGTCAGCAATATCGGTAATCAGGGAGATGATGTCACCAATCTCCTGTGAGGATTCACCCAGACGTTTAATCCGCTTAGACGTTTCCTGAATCTGTTCACGGATGTTATCCATGCCGTTGATGGTTGCCTGTACCACTTCGGCACCTTTGTTAGCGATCGCAACCGATCGCTCCGCAACCGCAGAAGATTCTGAGGCGTTGGCCGATACCTGGTCAATCGACACCGCCATTTCGTTAATCGCCGCCGACGCTCCGGCAATTTCCTGTGCCTGGTGTTCAGAAGCTTCGGCCAGATGCATTGCCGTTGCCTGAGTTTCCTGGGCCGCCGACGATACCTGTACCGCTGTTTCGTTAATCGCCGATACCAGCGAGCGCATCTGGTCGATTGCGTAGTTGATGGAGTCAGCAATCGCACCCGTGAAGTCTTCGGTTACCGTTGCGGAAGCGGTTAAGTCACCGTCTGCAAGGTCAGCAATTTCGTCCAGCAGACGTAAAATCGCCATCTGGTTCTGGTCATTCTGACTGGCTGTTTCGGTCAGATCTCGACGAGTATCACGGTAAGAAACCACACCCAACATAATGATCATCACAACGGCCAGAACCACCGAGATATAGCCCACAATCTGCAGCACGGTACGAGCACCCAGGTCATTCTGAATACTGGTGGTTAACTGAGAAGTCTGATCCAGCAGGCTGCGCGAGTCAGCAAAGATATTGTCCGATGCTTCACGCACCTGGAACAGTTCAGGAGAGGTTTCCAGAATTTCATCAACAGAGCCGGATACGAATTCAAACAGCTCTGCCACTTCCGCCAGTGCGTAAATCGCTTCTTCATCAGTTACCTGCGAAACACCCATCGCGGCAACATCGCCCTGAATCATACCGTTCAGTACGCGACCGAATAACGACGCATCCCGACCAAAAGCGTCAGCCGCCATCACCGCATCTTCACCACCGGCCAGTACTTTGTTCACCGAACGTACAATACGTTCTGCCAGCCAGGACTGACGCTGAGCAACCGCCACCTGATCGGCAGGAGCGCCGTTATCCAGCAAAATTTCTACAATTTCATCGTATTCCACCTGCAGCTGAGGAATGGTTTCTGCAAGCGTGGCCGCAACTTCGTGCAGCGAGAGAATAATATCCTGAGCCCGGATAATCTGGTCAGCATTACCTTTTACTGAGTCCCAGATGCCCTGTACATCAGTCATGGTTGCGACTTCAGCTGGCTCCAGACCCGTTGCCGGGTTACCACGCGTCAGATAGCCCCAGCGCAAATCAAAATTATCACGCGCCTGTTTCAGCTGGCCGAAGGCTTCTTCTTTACCGCCGGCGGCTTCCACCGCGTTTTTTGCCAATTCCTGTGACAACACCCGCAGCTCACCCGAGTGTTCAATATACTGGTCGTCCCGGTTCGATAAGGCGTTCACATATACCGTAATGGCAATAAAAACACCCAGGAATAAAAACAACAGGCCAGCCAGAATACCATTGGCCCGATTCCTGAAGACCGTCGACAAGACGCTTCCTGTATTTTCGTTCATGCGTTCCTCTCCACACTCACTTTTAAATTATATGCCTGATGGCTACTTATCATTTAATTGCGTCACAACCACAAATGCAGCCGTCACGACTTGAATTTTTTATACCGCAATCTGCAAAAATTCCGGCGCCCGAATCAGATCCAGCAACTGAAAAACCGGCCAGTGTTTACCATCGCGTTCATAAGCACGGGTAACAAACTTACCGAATTGCGGATCAAGATCGGTCGTTTCCACCATACGATCTTCAGCGAACTGCTGCATCCCCAACACAGCATCCACCAACAATCCAGTCGTATGATCACCGTGCTCAACCACCAGCACCCGGCGACTGCGCCAGTTGGCTTTAGACGGTAGCCCCAGAAGACCAGCCAGATCCATCACTGGCACCAGACGACCGCGCACATTTGCAACGCCCAACACCCAGCTACGGACGCCGGGCACTTTGGTCAGTCGCGGTGGCTGAAGTATTTCAGCAACGTCTGACATATCAGCAGCAAACTGCTGACCTGCCAGCATAAAACCAACACCACGCCAGTAACGCACCAGTTCAACCTGCTGTGGCAGGTCTGATGCATGGGAGCGGCTACGCTCAGCAATATCCTGTAGCTGGGCAAACGGATGCATATCAGCCTGCCATTACCGATGCAATTTCAGACAGCAGAGTCGCTTCTGCAACCGGCTTCACCAGATAACCACTTGCGCCCTGGCGCTTGCCCCACACACGGTCGGTTTCCTGATCTTTGGTGGTCACAATAATCACCGGAATATGTTGCGTTTCCGGATCTTTGGTTAACTGACGGGTTGCCTGAAAGCCATTCAGGCCCGGCATTACAATATCCATCAATACAACGTCAGGTTTTTCCTGACGGGCAACGGCAACACCGTCCGCACCATTCTCTGCACTGATTACTTCATGGCCATTGGCCTCAAGCATTTTACGGAATGCTTCAGTTTCGGTTGGAGAATCATCAACTACCAAAATGCGGGACATGCCTACTTCCTCTCAAATTCTGTTTCGCGGGTTCAGGATTTTACATACTGGCGAATTGAACCCAGCAGTTCTTCTTTGCTGAATGGTTTGGTCAGATATTCATCTGAACCAACAATACGGCCTTTTGCCTTGTCGAATAAACCATCTTTACTGGACAACATAATGACCGGAGTTGACTTGAATTTGGAGTTATTTTTAATCAAGGCGCAGGTCTGGTAGCCATCCAGGCGGGGCATCATGATATCAACAAAAATGATATCCGGATGAGTGTCAGCAATCTTTGCGAGTGCATCAAAACCATCGGTTGCTGTGATCACTTCGCAGCCAACTTTTTTTAGCAGCGTCTCAGCCGTACGACGAATGGTTTTACTGTCGTCGATGACCATGACTTTTACATTCTGAAAGTTATCGTCCATAGGGAGGCCTTTAACCATCCATTTTCTTGTAATTTATTCAGTGACTGTTCTGAAGATAACAGACGCCATTGCCCAATCTTGTATCATACTTAATCCCCACAGGCCAGCAGCCTTGGCAGGAATATAGAAGCATGCACGCAGAAAATCTGTTGCGCCATATGAATAGTCAATAAGTTACACTTTCAGTTCCCGAACATGACACATCAACAACGCCGGAGACTATATGAGCATTAAACTCGCCGTGGTTATGGACCCGATTTCGCAAATCGCCTTTAAGAAAGACACCTCGCTGGCGCTGTTAAACGCCGCTCAGGAACGTGATTGTGAACTGTGGTACATGGAACAAAGCGACCTCTACATTGAGAACGGTATTGCCATGGGCCGTATGGCGCCGTTAACGGTCGAGATGAATCCGGAAAAATGGTACGAATTGGGCCAATATCAGCATCGTCCATTATCGGAGCTGAATATTATCCTGATGCGCAAGGATCCACCGTTCGACAGCGAGTTTATTTATTCCACGTATATTCTTGAGCGCGCCGAAGAAGCCGGAGTACTGATCGCCAACAAACCACAAAGCCTGCGCGACTGTAACGAAAAAGTATTTGCCACCGCTTTCCCGGATTTAATGACCCCGACCCTGGTCAGTCGCAGCGCTGAATTACTGAAAAAATTCCATAAAGACCACGGCGATGTGATCTTTAAACCTCTGGATGGCATGGGTGGTTCTTCCATCTTCCGTCTGAAGCAGGACGACCCCAATGTGTCAGTGATTATCGAAACCCTGACCAACCACGGTCAGCAACAAATCATGGCGCAACGTTTTATTCCTGAAATTGTCGACGGCGATAAGCGCATCCTGATGATTGATGGCGAACCCGTGCCTTACACTCTGGCGCGCATTCCGGCCAAAGGTGAAACCCGCGGCAACATCGCCGCCGGTGGTACCGGGGTGACACAACCACTGAGTGACGAAAATCGCGCCATTGCCGAGAAAGTTGGCCCCATCTTAAAAGAGAAAGGTCTGTACTTTGTGGGCCTGGACGTGATTGGTAATTCACTCACAGAAATTAACGTCACCAGCCCAACCTGCGTGCGTGAAATCAGCCGTGACTCCGGCATTGATGTCGCAGGTCAGCTGATCGATACCCTGCTGGCTAAGCTGTAACCCGGCCCCTGTCCGCTGCCGAACCGGTCACAAGAGGTCAATGCGGCAGTGGACAAATTTCATCGATAAGCGCAGACTTGGCGGCGTTTGATTTCCGTTTCCTGAGGATATTCTTCGCGCATGTCTGCCGCTGCTGTCTCCAGTACTGACCGCTTGTCTTTTGCCCTGTTTCTGGCATTTGTTATTCATGCCATGTTGATTCTCGGCATCAGCTTCAGTGCCAGTGATCGCACCAGTTTGTCAAAGACACTGGAAGTGACCCTGGCAACCTACAAAAGCGACACCGCCCCGGAACAAGCTGACTTTATCGCTCAGGAAAATCAGCAAGGCAGCGGCACTCTCGATGAAGCCAAAATGCTGACCACCGATATGGAAGCCAACTTCCATGACAATCAGGTCAACGAAACCTCACCACAAGAACAGCAAGCCACCGCACCGAAACAACCGGAAGGCAAGAAGCGCCTGGTCTCCACCACCGGTAGTAGCAAACGAAAAACACCAACCGAATCCAGTGACCTGCCGCCAAATCCATTGGATTTACCCGAAGGGCCACAAAAAACCTTATTACAACGCAGCCTGGAAATTGCCAGTCTGGAAGCCAAACTGGATAGCCAGCGCCAGCTGTACGCCAAACAACCGCGCATTCAACGCTTAACCGCAGCCTCAACCATGAAGGCCAACGACGCCTATTATGTGAACTCCTGGCGTCGCCGCATCGAAGACAATGGCGCACGCAATTACCCGCGCGAGGCCGAAAACTGCTTCAACGATTGCCGCCTGCGTTTACTGGTTGCCATCAACCCCGATGGCACCATTTATGAATTACGCGTACTGGAGTCATCCGGCCGACAGGTATTGGATGATGCCGCGTTACGCATCGTCCGTCAGTCTGCGCCTTTTGCTCCGTTTACGGCCGAGATGCGTAAGAACACCGATCGTCTGGAAATTATCCGTACCTGGCAATTTAAAGGTAATCGCTACTTATCCGACGTAAACTGATGTCACTTTTTCTGATACGACAGCCCACATGCAACAACTGCACAGCTTAAAAAATCATTTATTAATTGCCATGCCACAACTGGAAGACTCCTGGTTTGAAGGCACGGTAACCTATTTGTGCGAGCACAATGACGAAGGTGCGATGGGCTTAGTCCTGAACAAACCGCTCAAAGTCACCCTCGATGACATTTGTCAGCAGCTGGAGATTGATCGTCTGCCCGGTATCGATCCATCGATTCTGGCCGGCGGCCCGGTGAGCATGGAGCATGGCTTTATTCTGCATCGCCAACAGGGTAACTGGGATTCCACTCTGAACGTCGAAGAAGAAGCCCACCTGACTTCCTCCAAAGATATTCTGCGCGCCATTGCCGCCGGCGATGGACCACAAAATTATCGTATGGCATTGGGCTATGCTGGTTGGGATGCGCAACAACTGGATGAAGAATTAAAGCAAAACTCCTGGCTCACGGTAGAAGCCACCAGCGAATTATTATTCGACACCGATGCCAAAGACTTATACCGCTGTGCATTAAAACAACTCGGTATCAGCCCGGAATTTCTCAGCTCAGATGCAGGACACGCCTGATGTCGGATGTTGCCATCACCAACAAAATCAAAACCCTGATGGGCTTCGACTTTGGGACTCAGCGCATTGGCATCGCTACCGGTCAGCGACTGACCAACGGCGCCAGCGCCCTCAACCCAATCAAAGCCAAAGACGGCATTCCCAACTGGGATAACCTGCAGAAGATTATCGATGAGTGGCAACCCGATGCCTTTGTGGTTGGCCTGCCCCTTAATATGGATGGCAGCCCGTCAGAGATGAGTACACGCGCAGCGAAATTCGCCCGTCGCTTAGAAGGCCGTTATCATCGCCCGGCCTATACTCAGGACGAACGCCTGACCAGCTACGAAGCAAAAGGCATGGTGATTGAACAAGGCGGCAATCGTGATTTTGGTGCCAACTCGGTGGATGGTTTAGCCGCCGAACTGATTTTACAAAGCTGGATGTCAGAACATCCCCGCGAACAGGATTAACAGGAGCCACTATGAGCCTGGCGTTAACGCAACACGATTGTGAGCAAACCTGCGTACAACTCGGACAACAACTGCAACAACTGTTAAGTGAACAGCAGATCGACAACCCGCTGTTGATTGGTATTCGTACCGGCGGTGTGTGGGTGGCAGAACGCCTGCAACAGCAACTCGGCATTGACGAGCCACTGGGTGAGCTGGATATCAGCTTTTATCGCGATGACTTCACCCGTCATGGTTTACACCCACAAGTCAAAGGCTCGCAGCTACCCGATAGCATTGAAGACCGCCATATTATTCTGATTGATGACGTGGTGATGAGTGGCCGCACCATTCGCGCCGCCATGAACGAGCTGTTCGACTATGGCCGCCCGGCCAGCATCAAGCTGGTGTGCCTGCTCGACATTGGCCGCCGTGAATTACCGATCCAACCGGATTTATGCGGTCAGAAGCTGGAATTATCCGATGGTCAGCTGGTGAAATTATCCGGCCCGCAACCACTGACCCTGTCTTTAGCCTGAGGAATTTAACATGACACACTCACCCCATCAGGTGCAGCTGACGGAAGACGGCCGCCTCAAGCATTTTTTAACCACCGAAGGGTTAAGCAAAGCATTATTAACCGAAATTCTCGATACCGCCGATTCATTTATCAGCACTCAGGAACGCTCGGTTAAAAAAGTGCCGTTATTACGGGGAAAAACCGTGGTGAATCTGTTTTTTGAAAACAGCACCCGTACCCGCTCCACTTTTGAACTGGCCGCCAAACGTTTATCAGCGGATATTTTAAATCTGGATATTTCCAAATCAGCCACCTCCAAAGGGGAAACCCTGATGGATACTTTGTGGAATCTGGAAGCCATGTATTCGGATATGTTTGTGGTACGCCACGCCGACTCAGGTGCGGCTCACTTTATTGCCGAACACGTGACGCCGAACGTTGCCATTATTAACGCCGGTGATGGCCGTCATGCCCACCCGACTCAGGCGATGCTGGATATGCTGACTATTCGTCGTCATAAAGACAGCATCGAAGGCAAAGTGGTCGCCATTGTGGGTGATATTCTGCATTCCCGGGTTGCCCGTTCTCAAATCCATGCACTGCGCACCTTAGGTGCCGCCGAAGTTCGCGTGATTGGCCCCGGTACTTTATTACCCAATGATATTGAAGCCATTGGTGCCAAGCCGTTTTACCGCATGGAAGATGGCTTAAAAGATTGTGATGTGGTGATTATGCTGCGCCTGCAAAAAGAGCGCATGCAAAATGCCTTGCTGCCCAGCGAAGGGGAATTTTTTAAGCTGTACGGTTTAACCGAGCAAAAATTATTACTGGCTAAACCCGACGCCATTGTGATGCACCCGGGGCCAATTAATCGCGGTGTGGAAATTGAATCGGCGGTGGCCGATGGCAATCAGTCGGTGATTTTAAATCAGGTCAGTTATGGTATTGCCGTTCGTATGGCCGTAATGGCGATGGCCATGAGTGGCCAGCAACAATCTGCCAGTTCAATTGCAAACGAGGAGGCTTAATCATGCGCTATTGTTTAATTGAAGGCGCCCGCCTGCTCGACCCGGCCAACAACTTAGATACCGTTGCCGATGTGTATATTGCCGATGGAAAAATTCAGGCCATTGGCCACAAACCCGCCGCCGGAGAAATTGAAACCAGCATCAATGGCACGGGCAAACTGTTAATTCCCGGATTGATTGATTTAGGCGCGCATTTGGCCGAGCCCGGCTTTAGTCAGAAAGGCTCCATCGCCACGGAAACCAAAGCCGCCGCACGTTCCGGTTTTACCCATATTTGTGCCCTGCCCGACACCAAACCGGTAACCGACAGCAGCGCCGTGGTTCAGTTAATTCAGGAAAAAGCGGCGCAAGCCGGTTATGCCGAAGTGCTGCCGTTAGGTGCCGCCACTCAAGGGTTACAAGGTGAGCAGCTGGCCAATATGTTCAGCCTGACCGAAGCCGGTTGCCCGGCATTATCCAACGCCCGCCAACCGATTAAAGACAGCTATGTGTTACAGCGCGTGATGGAATACGCCGCCACCTACGGCATTCGCTTATTCCTCAGCGCCAACGACACCACCCTCGCCGATGGTTGTATGCACGCTGGCCCCACCGCCACTCGTATGGGTCTGGATGGCATTGCCGAAACCGCCGAAACCATTGCCCTGTCGCAGATTTTATTAATGGCCGAACAAACCGGCGTACAGCTGCACATCAGCCAGATCAGCTGCGCCCGCAGCGTTACCATGCTGCAACAGGCACGTGATAATGGCATTAACGTAACCGCCGATGTACCACTGGCCAATCTGGTGTATACCGACGAAGCGGTGAATGGTTATAACAGCCAGTTTAATGTGCTGCCGGTATTGCGCAGCGAGACGGATCGCCAGGCATTATTAGCCGCCGTGAATAACGGTGAATTAGCTATTTCATCCAACCACCGGCCACACGAAATTGCCGCGAAAAAAGCGCCTTTTTCCGATGCCGAACCGGGCATGAGCCTGTTTGATTGCTTCCTGCCACTGGCACTAAAACTCATCGCTGCCGGCGAGCTGGAATGGAATGCGTTTATTAAAGCCACCAGCCAGATTCCAGCGGCGGTAATTGATTTAGCGGGTATTGGTTTGGCCGAAGGAAATTATTTTAACGCCGCTTTGGTGGATGCCGGCGCCACAGCGGATTTATCGCAGCTGTATTCCAAAGGGGAAAATATTCCTTGTGCCGATGACGCACTCTCGGGCGTCGTGGACGCTTTGTTTGTGAACGGTGCTCAGGTGCTTTAAAGGAAGTTTTAATGCAGTCGAACCCAATAAATTCGACTGCATTGAATATAACAAACAGCACAAATTTCACGATAACGCGGTTTTAAATTTCTCTGCGTTTAGATATGTGATAGCGTGCGCCAAAAATCACAATGAATAAGGACATTACCCTGTGAAAAAGCTACTTTTACTTTCGTGTATCTCACTTTTAACTGCATGTGGAGGCGGCAGCAGCGATTCATCTTCAAGTGATCTATTATTTCCAACCCCTAATATTGCAGCCTTTGCAGGTATATACGAAGACTTCTCAAACGAAGGTGAATTAATCGACGAGAGTTATCTCCATATTGATTCAGATGGATACCTTTCCTTTTACGATTATGCTGGCGATGCCGTTGACGATTTTGCTAATTGTTACTGGATTGAAGAAAAGCAGTTTCAAATTATTGAATATCTTGGTGATGGTAGTTACAAATTCCGCGATAGTGATAATTCAGAAATTGTATACGGTTTATCAGTAAGCAGCGAAAAATTAGTAATCACTGCATCAAATGGAAGGTTTGACCTGCCAAGAACCGCATTGACTGTCAGCGACCTTACTCCAGAGTGCTAATTCACTATGAGGAGGGCTTTGCCCTCCTTTTGATAATAATTACCATTTACAACAATAAAACTCTCACCTAAAGTAGCCACTCTGTTTCTAAGGAGTGAGTCATGAAATTATCTTCTGTCTGCGCCATCGCGCTAACCCTCTTCGCTGCCAACCTGATGGCGGCTGATCATACTGTTCAGGTAAAAAACAACGGTGCTGACGGCACCATGGTATTTGAACCGGGCTTTCTGAAAGTAGCTGTTGGCGATACCGTCACCTTTGAACCGACTGATCCAGGTCATAACTCGGAGTCTGTTGCCGGGCTGATTCCCGATGGAGCAGCAAGTTGGAAAAGTGGTTTCAGCGAGAAAATCACCGTCACTCTCGATAAAGAAGGGGTGTACGTTTATAAATGTCTGCCACATGCGATGATGGCGATGGTTGGTGTGATTCAGGCTGGCAATGCAACCAATCTGGATGCCGTAAAAAGTGCATCAAAATCGCTCAGCTCAACTTTTATTATGAACAAAGAGCGGTTGGATAATTATCTGGCACAAGCCAAATAAGACCTCTCGCAAAGCGCAGAATCAGCAGATTTTGCGCTTTCTAACGATTCTCTTAGGGCCTGTTAAACCTTTCCGGCAACTGCATCTACACTTAAGGCATGATTCCGGAAATTCCCTCTGCTCAACAGCTGCATCAATGGCATACCGACTTTATGGCACTCAACAATGCCAGAATGGAGAGTACCCGCAGCCTGATGACCAGCCGCCAGCGCCTGGTGCTGGATGCCCTGCCAATGCTGATTCACCTTAACCACCAGCAGCTGCCCGGTTTTATCAATCACGATGTGCCTTGTGGTATTTTGCACTTTCAGCCGGAAGTCCAGCATCAGCACGCGTTGCAAAGCCTGGCCCGGGGCGTCAATGTGCCGCGCGATTTCTTTTCTGACAAACACATTCTTGGCCTGTATCTGATGGGCAGTCTCGGCTCTCTGGCGCAGTCTCGCAGTAGTGACCTGGACGTTTGGCTGTGCCATGACGAACACTTGGATGCGGAACAGCTCGATTTACTGAAACAGAAATGTGATGTGATTGAGCGTTGGGCAGCCAGTCAGAGTGTTGAGTTGCACTTTTTCCCGATGAATCTGAGTGACTTCCGCCAGGGTCAGAGTCAGTCGGCGGAGGGCGAAGATTGTGGCAGCAGCCAGCATTTATTGCTGCTTGATGAGTTTTATCGCAGTGCCTTATGGCTGGCCGGAGCTAAACCTTCGTGGTGGTTGATTCCGGAAAAGCAGGAACGAAAGTCGGCTCAGTATTGGGAGCAACTGCTTGACCAACACCGGGTGCAGGCCGACCAATGGCTGCACTTTGGACAGATTCATACCATTCCGGTGGCCGAGTTTGTTGGCGCCGGCTTATGGCAACTTAACAAAGGCCTGAGCAATCCTTACAAAGCGCTGCTGAAACTGCTGCTGACCCGCCACTATGCCACTCAGTATCCGAATATCCGCCCCTTATGCTGGGATTTAAAAGCGCGGGTGCATCAGGGCATCACCGACGTTGAAAACTGCGACGCCTACTTATTGATGTTAGAGCGGGTGATTAAACAGCTGGAGCAGGAAGGTAATCAGCAACGGGTACAGCTGGCACGCCGGGCGTTTTATTACAAAGCCAAACTACCGCTGTCGGATTTATCCCGCAACCAGCGCAACAGCTGGCGGGCTAAAACGCTGAATCATTTATGCAGCCAGTGGGGCTGGCTGGTGGCCGATTTTATTGAGCTCGACCGGCGTGATCACTGGAACCCGGTTAAAGTTTATAAAGAACGTAATGCGCTGATCAGTGAAATGTTATCCAGCTATCGTTTTCTGGCCGGATTCAGTCAGAAACACGCGCCTAAGTTACATATACAGCCAGCAGACATGCGCCTGTTGGGGAATCGTCTTTACGCCGCCTTTGATGCCAAGCCCGGCAAGATCATTGATATTAACCCCGGCATCAGTCGCTCACTGCAACAGGAGAAACTGACGCTGCGACTCACGCCAAAACGGGTGTGGCAATTGATCCCGGGTAACGGCCAGAACCAGTGGCAAAAAGACTCATTAAATCAAAATGCTGCCGAAACCGAGCAAATATTAAAACAGTCGCCGAGTCTGATGGAGCTGCTGTTTTTTGCTCAATTTAACGGCCTGTTAAGTGCCCACACCAATATTGCGCTGTCTCCCAGCCATAACCCCTTAAGTCAGTACGAGTTAAAAGAGTTGCTGCAACTGGTACGGGAAGAAGCGCCGCTGCATCCGGATAACCGCAGTTTAATGCAACCGCCACAACCGCGTTACTGGCGGCTGTATGTTAATGCCGGGGTTGATCCGCAACATAAATTCAGCCGCCGTGGCATGCAGAAACTCAGTAATCGTGATGATGCACTGGGCTACAGTTCGGCTCGTGAAAATCTGGTGCACACGCTGGATTTATTGACCGTTAACAGTTGGGGGGAATGGACGGTCGAGCGCTTTCATGGCAACGACGCGATGTTACTTTGCCTGCAGCATCTGTTGAGATTTTTGCCGTTAGCCCGTGGCAGCAGCACTACCACCAATACCAGTAACCAATGGCCGCCCATTAGCACACATTGCCATTGTGCCAGCCGGGCCAGAAGCATTCAGGCCCGGGTTGAGCATTTGTTGCATAAAGTGATGCAGCATTTTATTCAGCAACCACGTTCGCCTTATTTAATTGAAGCGTCGGAGCAATATTATTTATTGCGCAACGAAACCCAGGGCATTCAGTTGCAGAAAGCCCAGAATTCGATCGAGTTATTACGCTTATTACAACGCCCCAATACCTTTTATGCACCTTGTGTATTGGATGATGTGGCGCTGCTGCAAAGCCCGTTACGGTTAATTTATCAGCGTGCTCGTCCAGGTATCTGGCAATTATTTTTCTGGCGTCGTAAAAACAAATTTTTCTTTTATTTATTAGACGACAAAGGCGCGCTGTTGCATCAACAATGGCACGATGACGAAGGCAGCCGCCGGTTATTACCCATTATTCGTTTTTTACGGCAACTCGATCAACGCTGGTTATCCCAGTTGCAGGGGCTCAACCCTTCGAATCAAGGCCAGAGAAAGCAACAACGCAACCTGCTGCTGTTTGAAATCCGCAGCAAAAAACAAAGTCTGGAGCTGGAGTTGGTACGGCGCAAATTGCCGCCTCTGCATGAACAGACCAGCCTGATTGATTTACGCGCGGTGGTCGATGAGCAGCAGCAAACCACTCTCTACTGCAATAATCAGGAATTCAGCGTCTGGCAGTTCGGTGATGATTTGTATCAGGCGGTGGCGGAAGAAGTTCAGGCCATTCGCAGCCAGCGGGAGAATTACCCTTGTTACCTGTCGGATGTGTCTCTGCCGCATGACAATCAGCAGGTCATTACCCACCTGCGCCAGAAACAACGGATAGAAAAACTACTGAATCAGGCTCTGCTGACATTACCGTCTTCGCTAACCTGACAGCCAGAGCACGAGCCCGTATAATGCCCGCCATCTTTTATTCTCTGCTTGTGTGGAATCATCAATGGCACTCCCGTTTATCGCGCTCAGATCCGGCTTACGCATGCTGTTCAGCGTATTTCTACTGACTGGCTTAATCCTGTCGGCGGGTTGCGGTCAGAAAGGGCCGCTGTATCTCCCTGAACCAACGCCCGAAACGTCTGTAAATACAGACGTACCCTCAAGCACAACCACACCTGCAAACAAAACCATGGAATCGCAATCCTGATGTCAGTTTTCAGCTATCAAAACGGCGAATTACACGCCGAACAGGTTTCCTTACGCGCCGCTGCCGAGCAGTTTGGTACGCCACTGTATGTCTATTCCCGCGCCGCTTTTGAGCAACATTTCAGTGCCTACACTGAAGCACTGGGCGAGTGGCCACATCTGGTGTGTTATGCGGTAAAAGCCAACTCCAACCTGGCAGTATTAAACGTGTTAGCCAAACTGGGAGCTGGTTTTGACATCGTTAGCCAGGGCGAGCTGGAACGGGTTCTGGCCGCCGGTGGCGATGCCAGCAAAGTGGTATTTTCCGGTGTTGGCAAACAACCCGCTGAAATGCAGCGCGCCTTAGAAGTAGGTGTGTATTGTTTTAACGTGGAGTCTGAAGCCGAGCTGGAACGCCTTAGCGCCGTAGCCTCTGAACTGGGCAAAACCGCTCAGGTGTCTCTGCGGGTAAACCCGGATGTGGACGCCCAGACCCACCCGTATATCTCCACCGGTTTAAAAGACAACAAGTTTGGCATCGACATTAACGAAGCACCGCGGGTTTACGCCAAAGCTAATGAGTTACCGGGCTTAGAAGTCAAAGGGGTCGATTGTCATATCGGCAGCCAGCTGACCGAAATCTCTCCGTTTATGGATGCGTTAGATCGTGTTCTGGCACTGGTCGATACCCTGGCCGAACAAGGCATTAAGATTGAACACCTCGACTTGGGCGGTGGCCTTGGCGTGACCTACCGTGATGAAACACCAGCATCAGCGGGTGAATATATTGCCGCGATTAAACAACGCTTAGGCCAACGTGAAGACGGCGGCAAACAATTTAAATTAATTTTTGAGCCGGGTCGTTCGGTTGCCGCCAATGCTGGTGTGTTTGTCACTCAGGTGGAATTCCTGAAGTTAAACGAACACAAAAACTTCGCCATTATCGACGGTGCCATGAACGATTTAATTCGTCCGTCGCTATACAGCGCCTGGCAGGATATTAAGCCATTAAAAGAAAGCTCCGATGCCCCGGTACGCACCTACGATCTGGTTGGCCCGGTATGCGAAACCGGTGACTTCTTAGGCAAAGATCGGGAGCTGGCTTTAGCCGCTGGCGATCATGTTGCCGTGATGTCGGCCGGTGCTTATGGTTTTGTCATGGCTTCTAACTACAACAGCCGTGGTCGCCCGGCGGAAGTGATGGTCGATGGTGATCAGCTGCATCTGGTGCGCCAGCGCGAGACGATTCAGGAGTTGTTTGCTCACGAACAACTGATCGCAGAATAACGTATTCGAGAACAGCACAGGCAACTCCCTATGTGGCTTAAATTCAGCAAAATGCACGGTCTCGGCAACGACTTTATGGTGGTTGATCTGGTCACTCAGAGCGGTTTTATCCGCCCTGAGCGCGTGCGTGAACTCTCCGATCGTAATTTTGGCATTGGCTTTGATCAGCTGTTAATCGTGGAGCAGCCAAGTCGTCCGGATGTCGATTTTAAATATCGTATTTTTAACGCTGACGGCAGTGAAGTGGAAAACTGCGGCAACGGTGCACGTTGTTTTGCCCGCTTTGTCTACGACCAGCGTTTAACCGGCAAACGCAGCATTAAAGTTGAAACCGCCAATGGCTTAATGGAACTGACCCTGACCGATGACAAACAAGTAATCGTCGATATGGGCGCGCCGATTCTGGAGCCCGAACTGATTCCATTTAAAGCAAGTCCGTTTAAAGCGACTGAGTTTGCGCCAGAATACACTATCGATGCTGGTGACATTGGTGAGATTTCTCTTGGTGCGGTCTCCATGGGTAACCCACATGGTGTCGTGCGGGTTGATGATGTGGATACCGCTCCGGTCGAAAACTGGGGGCCGGTTCTGGAGCCACACACCAGCTTCCCGGCCAAAGCCAATATTGGCTTTATGCAGATCGTCGATGAGCATCATATTCGCCTGCGGGTATTTGAACGGGGTTCCGGAGAAACATTGGCTTGTGGTACCGGCGCCTGTGCCGCCGTCGTATCCGGGCAGTTACGTGGCTGGTTAAAGCCGGGCGTAACCGTATCGCTGCCGGGTGGTGATTTGTTGATAGAATGGGATGGCAAACCGGATTCTCATATCAAAATGACCGGACCCGCCGTGACCGTATTTGAAGGCCGGATTAACCTCTGAGTGCCGTTTAAGGAATCTTTATGAGTCAGCAACCTCGTTTAACCGAAGCCGATGTTGAACAGTTTTTACAGGATCATCCGGATTTTTTTATCGGTAAGGATGACCTGTTGGCTGAAATGCGCATTCCTCATAACGCAGGGCCAGCCACCAGCCTGGTCGAGCGCCAGTTATCAGTGCATCGTGAACGTAATGTTGAATTGCGCCAGCGATTATCCGACTTACTGGAAAACGCCCGCCGTAATGATCAGCTGTTTGAAAAAAGCCGTCGCCTGGTGCTGGCCTTAGTCGAAGCCGAAAGCTGGTTGGCCGTTCAGGCGGCGCTGGATGATTCTCTGCGTAACGACTTCGGAGTCGATACCTGGGCGTTATTACACTTTACCGAACGTAATTTAGAAGCGCCGTTAATCACCATTCGCTCCACCGAACGTCAGCGTAGCATCCACCGTTTATTTAAAGGCCATCGTGCCGTGTGTGGGCAGCTGAATGAAAACGATATCGCCGCGTTATTAGGCAGCCAGACCACTGATGCTCGTTCTGTTGCGGCCGCTCAGGTGCGTGGCCCGGGCAATAACGGCGTATTAACCGTTGCCAGTAAAGATCCATCTTATTACCGCAGTTCAATGGATACCTTATTCCTGGATTATGTGGCTGATATTCTGGCGTTGCGGTTACCGCAAATTCCGGTGGTTTAAATATATGCACTGGTAGCCAAGATAGAAGCGTTTCCGAGGCAGCCAGTGCAAGGCAAAAATACATTTAAACGCGCAGTTTATAAGCCATAAATGAGCATTTTAAATTTATTTTTAACACAGCAATGGCAACGCAGGTAGCTTCTCTGATGGCGATTAAACTGATTACCCTGGATCTTGACAACACCCTCTGGGAAACCGACCCGGTCATTGTCAAAGCGGAAAAAGCCTGTCACGACTGGATTGTGACCAATGTGCCACAAGCGGCCGAGTTTTATACCCTCGAAGCGTTACGCCAATACAAAAACGATATTGCTGAATGCTTCCCCGAATTGCGCGATAAAGTGACGGCGCTGCGCTTAGAAGTATTACGCCGGGTATTTTTACAGGCAGGCATCAGCGGTGACGAAGGTCGGGAAAAAGCACAACAAGCCTTCGATGTGTTTTATAAAACCCGCAGCCAAGTCACCTTATTTGATGGCGCGCTGGACGCACTTCAAACCCTGAAAAACGATTACTCGTTAATCGCCGCTACCAATGGCAATGCCGATTTAAAACTGATTGGTATTGATCATTTATTTGCTGCCCACTTTAATGCCGAAGACGTAGGCGCACCCAAACCGCAGGCGGATTTATTTGAAGCGGCGTTAGCACACGCCGGAGTAAAACCGGAAGAATGTATTCATGTGGGTGATCACCAGGAGCAGGATATTATTGCCGCGCAACGCTTAGGTATTAAAACCATCTGGGTGAATTTATGCGATGCCGCCTGGGTTGAACAGGAAGGTGTTCCGGATCAGGAAATTACCCACTTATCGCAGTTGGTGGCGGCGGTTTCAGCGCTTAGCGGTCAGTAGTTCTATATTCCCTGCTGGTGACTCAGCGCCGCTTTACCTCACATCTGACAATGGCGCAGATAGCCATCATTTCTCAGCATAAATAACCATTTTTTCCTTGTCATTTATTGGTCATACTGGCTTCACAAAGTGGAACGATAATACTAAAAACTCACCTTGGAATCCTCTTCATGAACAAAACACTGCTTGCTCTCTCACTCTCAGGCATCGCACTGACTGGTATATCACTCAACACGTTTGCTATGTCAAAACCGGCAGACCCCACCCCTGTTGATGAAACCGTTGTTTATCCACAGCCAGATACAAAGGTAAGCTTTATTGCCATTGGCGACTCCGGCACGGGTAAAGATGGGCAATATAAAGTCGCCGCAGCGATGGAAGCGGTATGCCAGTTAAAACCGTGCGATTTTGCCATTGGCCTGGGTGACAACATTTATGAAAGTGGTGTTGATGGGGTTGATGACATCCAGTTTGATCTGAAATTTGAAGACCCTTACAAAAACCTCGATTTTCCGTTTTATATGGCACTGGGTAACCACGATAACAGTTGGATTATTGGTGGTGACGGTGCTGATAACGATAAGGGTGAAATTCAGGTTGAATACCATTACCGCAAAGACCGAAAAAGTGAAAAGTGGCAAATGCCTGCTCGTTATTACCGGTTTAATGCGCCCGCTAATGGCACGCCACTGGTCAGTTTTTATGCCATGGACACCAACCCATCCGCTTCCGCCGGTGACCCGAGTGACGAATACAATAAAGATGATTACTCCGACAAACAGGGCAAGTGGCTATTGGATGGTTTTAAGGAATCCACTGCACCGTGGAAAATTGCATTTGGTCACCACCCTTATATTTCCAATGGCTCCCACGGTAATGCTGGCAATTACGACAGCCTGATCGGCCAGGGCAAATTTTTTAAAGAGATGGTGGAGAAAAACGTCTGCGGTAACGCTGATGCCATGATCGTAGGCCACACTCATGCACTGCAATGGTTAAAAGAAAAAGACTCCTGTCCCGGTACCTTCCATATCATCAGTGGCGCTGGTGCCAAAACGAAAAACTTTGTCATCAAAACAGAGCTGAATGAATATTACTGGCAAGAAGATGAAATCCTTGGCTTTTTCCATATCGAAATTCAGGGCGATCAATTCCATGGTACGGCTTACACCGTTGACCCTGTGAGCGGTGAATACCGTGCAGCGTATTCCCGAACCATGCAGCGCCAGAAATAACAGCGCTGCATTTGCTCTTATTAATTTATTCTTTATTCAGAGCTGGCCATCACCAGCTTCTGAATAAAACCACCGGTGCCGCCACTCTCGCCTGGCATGCCTAATGCCAGCTCAAGCGACTCAATACCGGGGAAGTTTTCTTCATAAATCTCCTGCCAGTCCTGATTCAGGTCGCGTTCAATGCTTTGCCAGCTTTCAGCTTTGCTGGTTTTTCCGCTAACAACCAGCAGGTGCTCAAAGTCTGATAAGGCTTCTGACTCACCGGCTTCAAGACCGCTATGCCAAATGTAATGCAGGGTTCGGGTTGGCCAGGTTTCGGTCTCTTTGACGTGTAGTGTCAGGCGCATCAGCGGCTGGCGTTCGACATAACGGTCAACCGTCCAGCGCCAGCTTAACGAGGGGTTTTTCCAGCTCTGATTCAGGCGTGACGACAACACCAGTTCCGAGGCACTTTGCAGCCGAACCACATCACCATAAATCACGTCGTACTGGGGCTCGACCACACAGTTGTAGCAGTCCAGCTGCCATTGCCAGGTATTTTCGCTGGATAACAGTGTGGTGATATTGGTACGAGACAGAGCAAGGGGTTCAGATTGAGCTTGAGCAGGAGACTGAGCCTCGGCATGAGCCGGATGGTTGCCAACAAACAACCAGAACACCAGCATACAAAACAGCGCAATAGCGGCGGGAATAGCGTGCATACGACGACGGGATTTTTTGGAATAGGTGTACATCTTAGCATCCTTGCTAATGTTTTGCGCACCCTATCAGATACACAACAGGTCAGCCCACCTGCAGTGAGCCCATCCTTCCTCCATCGCCCAAGTTGGCCTGTTAAGTCATACTTAACTCGTAAAAAAACGCCTTTTAAGTACGAACGTACAATTCCTTAAATCGGACGACTGCCATAGTTGGTTTGTGGCTTCCGCGGTGGATCAGCCATCACGTTATCGTCGATTTGCTGAATCTGCCCACCACGCGCTAAAAACGCTGCCACGTCATCTTCCATGGATTGACGTATTTCGTCACGGGCGGCACTGCTGGTGCTGACCAGATTGTCGTCGGCGGATTCTGAGGTGTTTTCCGAATCGTCATTGCCGTCGGTTTTATGTTCTTCGTTGTTACTGTCCGCTTCTTCATGCATGTCATCATGCATTTCTAATTCTTCGTCGGCCATCGTTGTTCTCCTTATGCGGCATGGTCTTAAAAAAGATGCCAATACTTATAGACCAGCCAGCCGCATTCGCCAGAAACAGATAACAATTGTTACGAATTATTTTCAGACGTCAGAATTTCGCCCATCTCTTCAATCAGTACTGTCCATTTTCCGATGAACGGTCATTTTCTGATTTTCTTATCAAGGTCATAAAAACCACCTCAGGACAAATACGTGTATGCCTGCAACGAGTCCGTCAACTCACGGCTGAAGAGTGTTTTGTCAGCCTCACTCAACTGAGCATTAGCAACTTGCTGCTGTAAGCGTTGCTGAATCTCTCGTGGGCAGAAATTGACGTAATCCAGTACGGTGGCAATGTCATCGCCCTGAATCGGGTTCTGCAGCTGTACTTCACCTCTGTCGTCCAATACCACGTCCACCGAATCGGTATCGCCAAACAGATTGTGCATATCGCCAAGAATTTCCTGATAGGCTCCCACCAGGAAAAACGCCAGCGGCTCACCCTTTTCAATCGTTGGTAATGGTAAACAGGTTTCGATGCCGTCGGCATCGACGTAGCTGTCGATACGGCCATCCGAATCACAAGTGATGTCCTGCAATACCGCCCGATGACGCACCGGCTCGTGATGGCCACGCAGCGGTACAATCGGGAAAATCTGGTTAATTCCCCAGATATCCGGCAATGACTGAAACAGGGAAAAGTTCACAAACACTTTATCCGCCTGCTTCTCGTATAATTCATCCAGCAATTCCCGATGGCTACGGTTGCCCGGATTTAACCGCTGTTTTAATTCACGGCTGATGCGGCTGTATAGCGCCTCCATTTGCGCCCGTTGTGGTAACGAGAACATACCCAGCGCAAAACCGGATTGTGCATCCTCCAGCCAATGCTGCACGTCGTGATAAATCTCAACCAGTGAACGTGGACTAATTGCTTCCCCCTGGTTACAACACAGTTGGTCGAACACTTGATAAAGTGCTTTTAACGCCTGTGGTGCATCGTTTTCAGGAGGGTTTACCAAACCTTCTTGTGGCGATTCAGAATCAATAATTTCGGTTAATAACAGCGCATGATGAGCCGTCATCGCCCGCCCGGATTCGGTAATAATATTGGGTGCTTGTGCCAGACCCAGTTCGTCACAAATGTCTTTAAACGCAGCCACCACATTGCGTGCGTACTCCGTCATGCTGTAGTTCATTGAGCAATAACTGCGCGAGCGGGTACCTTCGTAATCCACCCCTAGGCCACCGCCAACATCCAGCCATTGCACCGGCACACCGAGTTTAATTAACTCAGCAAAAATACGGCTGCATTCACCTAAGCCGGTTTGAATATCGCGGATATTGGCCAGCTGCGACCCCAGATGAAAATGCAGCAATTGCAGATAATCAAGTTGCCCTGCGGCGCGTAATTGCTCAACCACTTGCAGCATCTGGTAGGCCGACAAACCAAATTTGGACTTTTCTCCGCCGGTGTTTTGCCAGTTGCCTTTACCAATCGTTGCAAGCCGGGCACGAATGCCCAAGCGTGGCTTAACATTCAGACGCTGCGCTTCCGCCAGCACCAACGGCAGCTCGGATAACTTCTCAATAACAATAAAGACCTGATGACCCATTTTTTCAGCCATCAGTGCTAAACGAATAAAATGCGAGTCTTTATAGCCGTTACACACCACCACACCCGGGTTGCTACCCAGTTGCGCTAATACCGCAATCAGTTCGGGCTTGCTGCCCGCTTCCAATCCTAAGCGCTCAACCCCTGCCAGCTTCTGACCGGCTAACAATTGCTCAACCACCGGCTGCTGCTGATTCACCTTAATGGGATACACCGGAGTAAATTTGCCGTTGTAATTCAACTCGTCACGGGCCTGCTGGAAAGCACTCACCAGCGACTGCACCCGGTGATGCAGAATGCCCGGAAAACGCACCAGTACCGGTAAACGCAAGCCTTCAGTGGTTAACTGCTGCCTCAGCTGATTCAGATTAACGCCGGGACTGCCATCCGCCTGCGGGTGAATACACAACTCCCCGGCCGCATTCACCTGAGCGTAGCCTTCGCTCCAGTAAGGTAAGTTGTAATGCTCAGCGGCACTGGTCGCTTTTGTCATAAGTGGGTCAACCTTTGTCAGAAAAAATTGCAGTGACTGGATGCGTTTTCGAGGCAGCTAATACAAGGCAAAAACAGACGAGCAAGCGGAGTTTATAAGTCATAAATGAGTATTGAGAGTCTGTTTTTAACGAAGTAGTAGCAACGTAGATAGCATTCCAGCGGGCGGTTGGGTTATCTTTGCGCTAATTTTAAAGCACATTGTTATCTTTGAGTATCTGCCATGAGCACATCTTCCGACACCAATTCCTCCGACACCAATTCCTCAAGCAGCGCTTTCCCTGAAGATCAGGGCTGGTTTACCGAAGTTTTTGATTCCGAAGGGTCCGCCTTCTCACTGAAAATCAAACAGAAACTGGAAAGCGTACAAAGTGAATTCCAGACCATTGATATGTACGACACCGAGACATTCGGCAAGCTGATGGTGATTGATGGCTGCACCATGGTCACCACCCGTGAGAACTTTGTGTATCACGAGATGATGTCGCACGTGGCGTTATTCACCCACCCAAATCCCAAACACGTTGCCATTATTGGTGGTGGTGACTGCGGTACTCTGCGTGAAGTACTGAAACACCCGGGCGTGGAAAAAGTCACCCAAATCGACATCGACGAAATGGTGACTCGTATGTCGGAGAAATATTTCCCGGAATTGTGCGAATCCAACGCCGACCCTCGTGCTGATATCCGTTTTGACGACGGCATTAAATGGGTTAAAGACTGCGCGCCACAATCGCTGGATATTATTATTATCGACAGCACCGATCCGGTTGGCCCGGCCGAAGGCTTATTCGCTGTTGATTTTTACCGCGACTGTTTTAACGCTCTGCGCGAAGGCGGTATTGTGGTTCAGCAAAGCGAATCACCGCTGTATCACAGCAACACCATTATTAAGAATATCCATGTGGATATGGCGACGGCCGGTGCCACGTCTTCTCACACTTTCCAGTTCCCGCAGGTGATTTATCCATCTGGTTGGTGGAGCTGTACACTGGCGTGTAAAGGTGGTGATGCAACGGACTTTCGTATTGATGATGCGGTAAATAAAGAGTTTCGCACTGAATACTACAACGCCGATATTCATGCCGGTGGCATTGCACTGCCGGAGTTTATGAAGCGGTCTTTGGGAATTGAGGACTGATTTGTTCTTGATTAAACCCGGGTAGTGCCCGGGTTTAATCATCTCTCAAGTGACCAGAAGTTAAAGCTTGCAGACTTCGCCAGTCAGTGAGTTCTGCTTAACCTCCCCCAAAGCGACTGGTTTATTATCACCGGACTTTGTCATTTCAAAAATACTGATTGCACAGCCATAGCCACTGCCCAATTTTTCTACTCTATAGTCAGCTCCTTCAAGCGCAGTAAATATTACATTAACTCGACAAAGGCTATTTCCGCTACTCGCAAAAAACCCAACAAATATCTCACGTCCAGATGGAATTTGAATCGTTACCTCTTTATCGCCTTCGTTCTTTGCAGGAATCTCTTTAAAAAACGTTCCACAACCATTCTCTCCGGCAAAACCAAAACTTACGCTTTGCCTAGATGAACCACCCAGAAATTGCCAGTTGCTCTCTTCGGCTGGCAAAGTCAGATTTGAGTAGCTTTCGCTTTTAGGTACTACGTATGTGGAAGCACAACCTACAAGTGTTAAAATAGGAATAAGGCCTAAGATTCTCTTCATTTCTGTGATCCTTTTATCAAAACTACAAAGACAGCTTAATCTCAGAAAAATATCACTCTAAAAATAAATCATCAAGCCTTTATAATTTTCACGCAAAAATCAAATACAAAAATCAATGAATTTTATTTTATTTCAAAAATTAAAAAATAATCATTTACTCTTAATTAACTATCTAAAAATTCCTGATTCCGTTATAACTTATCGTTAAGAGAAGCTTTCGAGAGCTTCAACCTACTTTAGATTTTGGAGGGTTCTCCATATATGTAGCACGATAACTATCAAACGCTTCTCTTTCTAAGCTCTTAGGGTCATCTGAAAAAATATATCCCACTCTAAGCCCTCCATAATTTTCAATCACGTACTTATAGAAACTACCATTCGCTTTATTAGATAAATGTTTAGCATACCTAAAATAACGAGTTTTCATTGACTGCTCTGTTTTTCCTATGTAAAGAATATCTGACTCACCTTTAAAACGAGCTACTGGATGAAGTGAACGAAAGAAGTAAACTACTTTTTTAGCTTTCTTTGCTTCATCAGATCCAAACAATTCCTTAAATTCGTTTTCAAGATTTTCACTATCGGTAATGATCTTAGGAAGCATCACCATATCTTCAATATTCATTCAAACTCCTGACTAACAAGTAAAATCATTGAATATTGATCTTTCCCCGATAAAACGGACACCGAAATCTAATTAAGATTGAGGTGTCCAATGCCAAAGTACAACAACCCTAGAAAGACCTGGCAATATTCCAACGAGTTTAAAGTAAAAGCCGTTCAGTTGAGTTTGATCTCAGGTATTCAGGTTCAAGAAGTAGCTAATACGCTCGACATTCATCCGTTCATGCTGTCACGATGGCGGAAAGAATATCGTGAAGGAAAGATCGTGGCAGACAAACGTAAAAAGTTGACAGATGCAGCAAGCCAGCAAGAAAAAGAGTTGTCGAAAGTGAAAAAGCTTGAAGCCGAGAATAAAAAGTTGAAGCAGGAGCTTGATCTGTTAAAAAAGTGGCAACGGTTTCTTGCGGAGGAACATCAGCAAGATATCGATTCATCAAGAAGTTCGGGAAAGAGCTAGGCATTAAACGAACCTGCGAATGGCTTGGTGTATCAAGGAGTGGCTATTACGACTGGTTAAATCGTAAGCCCTCTACGCGAGATCGAAGAGATGATCAGCTTAAAGGCTTAATCAGAAAAATATGGAATCAAAGCGAAGGCCGATATGGAAGCCCACGCATCTGGAAAGCACTGTATAAACAGGGCATCAGTGTTAGCAAGAAGCGTATAGCTCGGCTTATGAGCAATATGGGCCTCATTGCCAGAGTCACAAGGGTAACGTACCGAGCACCAGGTATGAGACGTTTTCTGGCTTCTGGAGGAAACCTCCGACCAGATGGTGAAGTTCCTGAGCGAAAAAATAAAGTGTGGGTTGCTGACGTAACGTATCTCAAGGTTAAAAATAATTGGCATTACTTGTCTGTGATCATGGACCTCTACTCACGAAGAATTATTGGCTGGAGCCTGGATACGAAGAGGACAACCGCCGTCACTCGAAGAACGCTGATCAATGCGATACGTAAGCGAAAACCATCAGAATCACTGATGCTGCATACTGATCGTGGTGTTGAATATAGAGGTGCAGAGTATCAAAAAGAGCTGAGACGGCATGGTATTGAACATAGTCTAAGCAGGCCTGGGAAATGTACGGACAACGCACATATGGAGTCATTTTTTCATTCATTGAAAGCCGAGTTGATACGCAAGACAGAATTTAAAACGACAGAAGAGTTAAAGTATTCTTTAGCTCGTTATATTAATGACTTTTACAACAGAAAACGGCTGCATTCGGGTATCAATTACTGTTCACCAATGGAATATGAACGAATAGCAGCATGAAAAGTAATGTGTCCGTTTTATCGGGGCAAGATCATATCAATACTAGTTAAGAAACCGCCAATTAATACTCGTTAAAGAACTTTGTTCCTATCAAAGAGCCAGCTGGTGATTCTAAATCTAACAAGCCACCATTATTACACAACCGTAATAATGATTTTCAAACCAACCCCATTATCACTACAACTCAAAGGAATATACTGATTCCGGCTGTAAAGACAGCCAACTACGATAAGCTTCCCGCAGTTTTGGATTTTTAATGGAACACAACACCCACTCCGCTCCGTCAACCGACAGCACCTACCACACCGCCGTCACAACGGCGTTGTATAAAGCGAACAAAAGCACCCGTCAGTCATTCTTTCAAGCCGTGGCCGCCGGTATGTTTATCGCTATTGCCTTTGTGTTTTATATCACGGTGACCACAGGCCTCGCGCCTACCGGTAGCACCCGGTTATTGGGTGGTCTGGTGTTTAGTATCGGGCTGATTTTGGTGGTAATTTGTGGTGTTGAGTTATTTACATCGTCCACATTGTTAACTTTAGGGTGTTTCAACGGCAGTATTTCAACCCGACAAATCATGCGCAATTGGCTGGTTGTTTATAGCGGCAATATATTGGGAGCGTTATTAATTGTGGCGCTGATTATGTTGGCAAAACAATATATGAATGCCGCTGGTGAGTGGGGTGCTAATGCACTGAAAATTGCCAACCATAAAATACACCATGGCTTTTTTGAAGCGCTGACGCTGGGTATTTTATGTAATTTATTGGTGTGTTTAGGTGTCTGGATGACTTATGCCTGCCGCACTGTTGCCGAAAAAATACTGGTGCTGATTCTGCCGGTGGCGTTGTTTGTCAGCAGCGGTTTTGAACACAGTATTGCGAATTTATTTATGGTGCCGCTAGGGATTGGTATTCAGTCATTGGCTGGGCCAGAGTTCTGGCAACTGGTGAGTCTGAACGCCGGGGATTTTGAGGATTTAACGGTGAGTACCTTTATTGTCGCCAATCTGATTCCGGTCACGCTGGGCAATATTATTGGTGGTGTGATGGTAGCAGCCATATTTTCGCTGATGCAAAAAAAGCCCACGCCGTAGCGTGGGCTAATAAAAGCTATTAATGCATACGCTGATGATTACGCTTCAGACACCATTTGCGATAACGCTTCAGCGGTTTCGTGAATGGAGCTGATGTTGCGGTTAATTTCATCCGCGGTTGCTGTTTGCTCTTCGGCCGCCGCTGATACCTGAATTAAGTGTTCGGCAATTTCAGAAATATCCTGCATCGACACTTCCAGCTCCTGCAAGGCCGCGCCACTCACGTCGGTTGCTTCTCCGGAGCGATTAACCCCGGCACCAATCACGTCCACGGCCGATTTTACTTCGGCCTGCAAACGCACAATCAGGCTGCTGATTTCATCCGTTGAAGCACGGGTTTTAGAAGCCAAGCCACGTACTTCATCGGCAACCACAGCAAAACCACGCCCCTGCTCTCCGGCCCGGGCGGCTTCAATGGCAGCGTTGAGCGCCAACAGATTAGTCTGCTCAGCGATGGCGGTAATCACATCCAGAATTTTATTAATGTCGTCACTGCTGCCCGACACTTTATTCATTGCATCACTGGCCTGAGAAATATCATTCGACATCATTTTGACTTCAGAAACCACTTTCTCCAGTGATTGTTTGCACTCACCAACAGATCCTGAAACCGAGTTGGCATTATCCGATGATTCTAAAATCAGGCGGGTAACTTCACCGGTGCTGGCTGTCATCTGATGCATGGCGGTGGCCACGCTGTCGATTTCGCTTTTCTGAATGGCGGTATTGTGCTGAATTTTGGCAATATTCTGAGTCAGGCTGGTTTCTGCTTCTTCCCGGTTCATTGCCATGGTATTAATGGCGATGGCAATCTGATCCGACTCACAGCGTTTTTCCACCCGTGAGCTGAAGTCACCGCGAGAAATACGGGCACAGATATCGGCAATATCCTGATACGCCTGCAGCACGTTATTCAGGCTGCCGGATAAAACCGACAGCTCATCCTGATCACTGATGCGCACTGGCCGACAATCACTGATATCACCCTGCTCAATACGACGCGCCAGCGCAATGGTCTCGCCAATTCGTCCGGTCAGTTTCTGAATAAATAACCACGCCAGCAAAGCAATAATAATCACGCCTACGATGGAGGCGGTAATCAACAGCTGAATCTGGTCAATAATGGGGGCCATCATTTTGCTTTTTTCAGCTCTCAGAATCAGCGTCCAGCCACCTGTTGGAATACCGGCGCTGGCATAAAAATAATCATCCTGAGTTTGTGGATGCTGAGCTTCGGTAAAGGTAGAAGCGCCAGAGGTTGCCATAAAAATATTCTGATAAGGGCGATAAATGGTTTCGGATAATTGTTTGGTTTTCAGATCCAGGCCACTTTCTGTTGCCGCAATAAAACGCCCTTCTGAGCTAACCAGATACAAATCATTGCCGGTTTGCTGGCGAATGTTTTGCAGCGTTTGCTCAATATCGGCCAGTGCCCGGTCAACCCCGGAAATTCCCCGGAACTGGTTGTCGATCACAATAGGAGTGGTTTGCTCAACAATCATTTTGCCTTCGTACACATAAGGCTCGGTCACCAGGGAAGTACGTTTGCCGCTGCGCTGATACAGGTCTTTCACGCCCTGATAATAAGAACTGGTTTCCATATCCACCAGCGGTGTCAGTGCCAGCTGGTTATTATCGTCACGGTACCAATAAGGTAAAAAACGGCCACTCTCGTCATTGGCTTCTGCCGGATAACCCGGGTTAGCCGACGAAGACGCATACTGTGGCTCATAACCAAAATAACTGCCGGTTAACGCCGGAAAAGTGTCCAGCACCCGGCTGGCCAAACCTACGGAGTCTGGTTTGTTACCAAACAAACCTTCTTCCTGGCTCAATGCCATTACCTGACTGATGGTCACCGCGACCAGATTGGATTTTTCGATTTTGAGTGCTTCCTGCTCCGCCTCAGCGATCAGTTCATGTTCTATTTGTCCGCGGGCATAAGACCAGGACATCATGGCTCCGATGGTAATGACGCTCAGCAGCACCAGCATGACCGGAAAAATCAGGAAAACGATGATTTTTCCATTCAGGCTATTACGGTACAGATTCATACAACTACTCCTGTCACCCTATCAGGGCATTTGTGCCACCCGGCACGTTCTGAAAAGTCGGTTTCTTTCAGCATAGACGGAGATGATAGGCGTGCGAGCTGAGCGCAAGACGTTTATGGCCAGAGGGAGTAAATACGGCTAAAAGCGCCAATTCCATTCTGACATTGTGGACATTAGTGCTCTGCCGCATCTTATCATTTGTTAAGGCATTACCAGTTAATCCCGGCAATACTGCATTCATCGTCAGACTGAGCAGCCCACAACTAATAACGCTCAGCTGGGTCAAAAATAACGATGATGAGAGCAACACGATGAGCAATCTGAACAGCGCCAGCGCTAACACCAGAACAAATGCCCCCTACCCTAAGATGCTGGAGCCGCTGGATTTAGGCTTTACCACGCTGAAAAACCGGGTTCTGATGGGATCAATGCACACCGGTTTAGAAGAGTTAGACAATGGTCTGGAGCGCATGGCCGCGTTTTTTGCCGAGCGCGCCCGGGGTGGTGTTGGCCTGATTGTCACCGGTGGTTTTGGCCCGAATGAACACGCTGCCACCCATGCTCATACCAATATTATCCGCAGTGAAGCCGAAGCCGCCGAACATAAGGTAATTACCGATGCGGTGCACGGCGAAGATGGCAAAATCTGTATGCAGATCCTGCACACCGGTCGTTACGCCTTTAACGACAAACTGGTTGCTCCTTCAGCGATTCAGGCCCCTATTAATATTCACAAACCGCGTGAGCTCACATCGGACGAGATCGACGCAGAAATTAACGACATCGTACAACTGGCTCAATACGCGCAAATTGGTGGTTATGACGGCGTCGAAATCATGGGTTCTGAAGGCTATTTTATTAACCAGTTTTTAGCCACACGTACCAACCAACGGGATGATCAATGGGGTGGTGAATACGAGAACCGTATGCGTGTGGCGGTGGAGGTGGTACGTCGTACGCGCGAAGCCGTAGGTGAAAACTTTATTATTATTTACCGCTTGTCGATGCTGGATCTGGTTGAAGGTGGCAGCACCTTTGAAGAAGCCCTGCAATTGGGCAAAGCCATTGAAGCCGCTGGTGCGACCATCATCAATACTGGTATTGGCTGGCACGAAGCCCGCATCCCAACCATTGCTACGAAGGTGCCACGCGCCGCCTTTACCTGGGTAACGGCAAAATTCCGCGAGCATTTAACCATTCCGTTAATCACCTCCAACCGCATTAATACCCCGGAAGTGGCAGAGGAAGTACTACAGCGTGGTGATGCCGATATGATTTCGATGGCACGTCCGTTTTTAGCCGATCCGTTATTTGTGGAAAAAGCTCAACAAAACCGCGCCGACGAAATTAATACCTGTATTGGCTGTAATCAGGCCTGTCTGGATCATATTTTTGATGACAAGCTCACCACCTGCTTAGTGAATCCTCGTGCCTGTCGTGAAACCGAATTGATCATGACCGACGCTGCCACACAGAAAAAAATTGCCGTCATTGGTGCTGGCCCTGCTGGCTTAGCTTTCTCAACCACAGCCGCGCAACGTGGCCATGATGTCACCTTGTTTGATGCTGCCAGTGAAATTGGCGGGCAATTTAATATCGCCAAACAGGTTCCGGGCAAAGAAGAATTTTATGAAACACTGCGCTTTTTCGATAAACAAATTGCACTGAGTGGCGTTAAGCTGGCATTAAATACTCCGGTAACCGCCGAGCAATTAAATGCCAGTGATTTTGATGAAATTATTTTAGCCACCGGCATCACGCCGCGTACGCCCGCAATCGGAGGTATTGAACACGCCAAGGTAATGAATTATCTGGACGTGTTACGCGATAAAAAACCGGTCGGTAAAAATGTCGCGGTGATTGGTGCCGGCGGTATTGGTTTTGATGTTTCTGAATACATAACCCACAGCGGTGAAGCCACCAGCCAGAATATTGCTGCTTTTATGCAGGAATGGGGGGTGGATATGACGTTATCCGCTCGTGGTGGTATTGAAGGCGTTCAGCCTCAGCCTGAACCCGCTGAACGTAATGTGTATTTGCTGCAGCGTAAGGCGTCAAAAGTGGGTGCTCATCTGGGCAAAACCACCGGCTGGATTCATCGCACCGGCTTAAAGAATAAAGGGGTCACTATGATCCCGGGATGTGAGTACCTGAAGGTAGACGACGCCGGTTTGCATATTCGGGTAAACGACGCGGTTAAAGTGCTTGAAGTTGATAACGTGATTGTTTGCGCCGGGCAGGAACCAGCACGAGCACTAACCGAAGGTTTGGAAAAGCCGTATCAGTTAATTGGTGGCGCAGATGTAGCAGCTGAACTGGATGCCAAACGTGCAATTAACCAAGGAACGCGTTTAGCGCTGTCGATGTAAACACGAGTACACTGTTAACGAGCTGAATCAATCATCACTGGCTGATGATTGATTCAGCTTTTTACGTAACCGCGATAATGATACCGGGGTCACGCCTAAATAGGAGGCGATCTGATACAGAGGTAATTTTTCAGCCAGCTCCGGGCTTTCTTTTAAAAACCAGCGATAACGCTGCTCGGCATTGCCGAGTAACATCTTGGCTTCCCGGCGGGCGGTTTTAATAAATAATTCGCGGAAAATAGCATTCTCCACATTTAACCAGGCCACATTATTTTTGCCTTGCTGATACAGCACCTGACTATTCGCCACCAGCACCGTGCTTTCCGTTAATGCCTGTAAGTAAAACGAACAAGGCACTTCACCTTTCACTGACAGCACATGGGAAATGGATTCACCATCGAGATAAAACTGCTGGTTAATTTCATTACCGTTATGATCCAGGTAATACACCCGGAAAATTCCCTGCACAATAAAATACATCTCATCAGCGATGTTCCCGGCTTCAATCAGGTGTTCTTTTTCAGCCAGTACCTGCTGGTGCACCAGAGGCTGCAGGAAATCAACCGCGGGCTGAATATGCTCCTGCGCATAATCCTGCATCAGAGTGCTGACAAAGTGTTGAAGTGGCGGGGTAATATCCGTCATTGCTGCTTAAAACCACTGAAATCGCGATAACCAGCGCCAGTCTACCATGCTGAGCGCCTGAGTTTTACGCTACAATTCAGCGGCTACTCAATCAAAAGGCCTGCTATTGGAACGTCTCAATCTCAATCTGTTGCGCGCCCTTGTGGTATTACTGGAAGCCCGTAATGTCACCCAGGCCGCTCACCAATTACATCTGACCCAATCTGCGATGAGTCGCCAGCTAAGCCAGCTGCGTGATTATTTCTCAGACCCACTGCTGGTGCGTGAGCAAAACGACTATTTGCTCAGTGCCAAAGCCAAGCAGTTACTGCCCAAAGTTCAGGCGATTCTGGCCGATGTGGATAACCTCAAACAAGAGACCTTTCATCCGGCCACCTGCCAGCGCCGGTTTCGCTTTGCTTGTACTGATTACGTGGCCCAATATATTTTCCCGGCGGTGATTCAGCGCTTACAGCGCGAAGCGCCCGGGATTGATCTGATTTATGAAGTGTGGAAGCCGGAGCAGATCACCCAGCTCGGTCATTTACCGCTGGATATGGTATCCACCACCCTGTCGGTTTTACCAGAAGGGCTGCATTCGATTTACCTCGGCCAGGATAATCCGGTCTGCCTGATGACCGCCCAGCACCCTCTCATCAACTCCGAAGCACTGGCATTACCCCAACTGGCCGATTACCCGTTTGTGCGCTTAAACAGCGGTGGTGATAAAGATTCGTTTCTCGATAAATCATTAGAGCAACAGGGCTTAAGCCGCCGGGTTTTATTTGAAGTGCCGTTTTTTTCAGCCGCTTTTGAAGTGGTGGCAAACAGTGAATGCCTGATGATACTGCCGGAACACATCGCCCATGCCGTGATGAAACAACATCCACTGACCTACCGCCCACTGTCCCTGCCGGTACCTGAAAATCACTACCATTTATGCTGGCATGAATTACACGATAAAGACCCGGCCCACGCCTGGTTACGGGAATGTATTGGCGATGAGATGAGCCGCTCGATGTATTCGGTTTCGAATTCGTTGGCGTCGCAGCAGCTAAGATCTGAATAGTGTGCACGGCCGGCCGGTGAATAGAACCTAAACCAACGCCAAACACAGCTGAGAAAAATAACGGCTAAATGCCTGGTTAATTTGCTGACGATGCTGCCCTTGTGGATATAAACCGGCTTTTGCTTCCGTCGATTCTTTACTGCCTTTCACCAGAAAATGATTTTTGATGGAGGCATCCTGAATAAAAGCCTCAAACGCCCGGGCGCAGATTTCTTCCGGCTGGCTGTAATAAAAACTGCGTTGTTTTTTATCCATCGCTACCGAAGCCCGACACAATTCAGACGGCTCATCACCGTCTTCACTGAGTAAAATAGCTTGATAACAATCGGCTAATAACTGATTCAGCGGGTGATCAATCATATCCGCGTCATTAACCCACAACACAGAAGCAAACATCCGATCCGGGCTGAGCATATCCTGCTCAAATAATTTACTGGCAATATAATGATCAAAGGCGTGAAACCATTCGTGCGCAATGCTGCCCGGCCCGGCGTTTTTTGCCAGCGCAAAATTACGCTGCAACGGCGAATAATGAGCTGATACTCCCGGGCGACCACCGGTACCATATTGCAGACCTAACGTTGCCCGTAATGAAATCAATTCGCGCCGGATTTTTAAGGTTTTTGGCGTTGGATAAGGCTGCGTCATCAGAATCTGGCTAAGGTCGCATAGGGCATCAAAAAACAGACCGGCGGCTTTTTCCTGCTCGGCCTGATTCACCCAGCGCCCGATATCCACCGAGCGAAAACCAAACAACTGGCGGATGGTAAGAAAATCAGGAATCACCCCACCCAGAAGCTCACGATGATCCGGGCCACGGCGATAAAATTCCCGTGCCTGTAATGTATGACTCATGGTCGCACTGCCAACCTGCTGATCAAACTGGTATTTTACGGTTTGGAGCCAATGAACACTATGTCGTTATTCTCTTTGCCGTTAAAGCATAGAGGGGTGCAAAACTTATGTATGCAAAACCTCTGTATGCAAAAAACTCATAGCTGGCATCCAAAGCTTTGATTTCCGCAACCAGCAGCCAACTTTTACACTATGGACTTGTTTTCTTTATTCATAACGCCTAACGATATGACTTTAACCAACTGGTTTTCTCTGGTCGCGGTATGTGTGCTGGGAGCGTTATCTCCCGGCCCCAGCCTTGCCGTTGTTCTGAAACAAAGCATCCATAACGATGCCACCCACGGCATGATTGCTGGCATCAGCCATGCACTGGGCGTTGCTCTATGGGCGGTGCTGACCATTGTTGGCCTGGGCGTATTGGTCAGTGAGTCACCACTGACTTTTGCACTGTTAACCTATGCCGGTGCAGCCTACTTAGCCTGGCTGGGTGTTAAAGCACTTACAGCTGGCAACAATGCGTTAAAACCTCTGACCCAGGGCGCACGAGCCTATCGTCAGGCAGCGCGTGACGGCCTGATGATTTCATTACTTAATCCCAAGCTGGCGATGTTTTTTCTGGCCCTGTTTTCACAGTTTATCTCCAGTGAGCACACACTGACGGATCAGCTGATTATGGTTTCAACCGTTACCCTGATTGATGCCAGCTGGTATATTTTGGTGGCGCTGACGTTAAGCCGGATGGGGTTGGCCGATGTGCTGGCGCGCCATTCAAAACGTATTAATCAGATCAGTGGCGTTATTTTTATTGCGCTGGCGATTCGGGTTATCACCTTGTAATCGTGTCAGGAATTCACCTGACATAACGTCCTTGTGTGCTTCACAATAGTCCCTTTTAAAAAGGCGGTTATACACAAGGATTCTCATGCCAATAATAAAAATACTACGACCTGCCCTTCTTTTTTCTGTGCTGTTATTGCTGCTTGGCTGCAGCCAGAAACAATTATTCAGCTATGCACAGCCACAAGATTCCATAAAAGCAAAGAGTGAGCATTTTATTGCCGGAGTGGGCATCCGTGATATCACCCCTCCGCCGGGTATTCCACGCGCTGGCTATGCGTTATGGTCAACCACCGGCGAGGGGTTCCGCACCCGCTTATACGCCCGCGCCTATTATATGCAGGGCAATAATGGCCAGCCCTATGCATTAATTCAGACTGATTTAATGGCTGGCTCCCGGATTTTATTAGCCCGGGTGGCAGAGCTGGTGAATAAAAAAACCGGCTTACACGCGGGTAATATGACCATTACGGCGACGCATACCCATTCCAGCCCGGGGCAATATTTAGGCTCGGAGCTGTATAACAAACACGCTTCGCATAAGAGTGGTTTTGATCCGGTATTTTTTGAGTTTTTAGCTCAACAATTAGCTGAGGCTGTACTCGACGCTTATGATCAACAAGTTCCGGCCAAAATTGCCAGTGGTAAAAAAGCGGTGTGGGGGTTAACCCGTAATCGTTCGCTTGAGCCCTACAGCAACAATAAGAATCACCCACACGTTGAACAAACCAACGCCGCCGTTTTTCATGAAATTAACCCCTATATGTATATGGTGCGGTTGGATGGTTTAACCGAGGATGGCAGTTATCAGCCGATGGGAGTATTTATGAGTTTTGCCATTCACGGCACTTCAATCCCCCGTTGGGACCCGATGTTTAACGGCGATTTATGGTCGTATTTTCAGGGCGACTTACAACATCAGATCGAACAGCATTACTCAACATCGACACCGGTGATTGTGGGTGGTTTTGAAGGCACCCATGGTGATATTGCTCCGGCGATGCCGCTCGATCAATCCGGTTATATCTGGTCTAAAAATGTCGGCTCGGCGTTAGCCAAAGAAGGTTGGCAGTTATTTCAGCAACTGGAATCTTCTCTCAGCAGCAACAGCCCTGTTCGTATTGCCAGCCGCCATGTGGATATTCGTGATAATCCGGTGATTAATAACACCACAATCTGCGATGAAGGCGCGTTAGGTACTACTTTAACCGCTGGCCCTTATGAGCATGAATCGCCCCTGCTGGCCTGGCTGCCGTTTTTTAAACAAGGCAGCAGTCGCTGGTTTAATACCGAAGGCTGCCACGGCAATCGTTTAATTGTCGGAGGTGCCTGGATTCAGCCCTGGCTGGAGCCAAAAGACAGCTTCCCACGCGATATTTTATTTCAGCTGATTGAAATTGGGGATTTGGCCATTGTGCCGCTGCCGTTTGAATTAACCGCCGAAACCGGCTTCCGTATTCAGGCTGCGGTCGAAAACAGTTATCAGCAACAGGGATTAACTGCGCCGGAAGTGATGGTCACCAGCCTGGCCAATGGTTACACCGGTTATATCACCACGCCGGAAGAATATGACGTGCAGTATTACGAAGGTGGCCACACCATTTATGGCCGTTATTCGCAGCCGTACGTTAGTCAGCATCTGGGCGCATTAACAACGGATTTATTAACCCGGAACAAGGTGATGGAGCTGCCTGCGCAGTGGCAGTTCCGGTTACCGGTGCGAACCTTTGTTGAACCACAACCGCTGGCTGACATCAGTGTACGGCAAGTGTTATCCACACCGGAATACCAGCTGCCAGCCGTCAATCAGGAAGGCTTCTGGGCTTTTGACTGGCAAGACGTCGGCGCCAGCCATATTCACCTGCACCAACCCTTGCTCAGCATTGAAATCAGCCGGGACAAAATCCACTGGCAACCATTGATTCACCAGAACCGCGCAGTCAATGACCAGGGCTATGATGTTTCCGTGCAGCGAATGGATGATCAGGATGGACACGCCCACTATCGTGCTTACTGGTATAACCCGGTATTTCAGGGCAAGCAGGTTTGGTATCGCTTTGTGGTGCAACCCCGGGGTAATGAAGAAACTCTGTATTCCGCCGCGTTTCATTAAGAACTAACCAGACACGACCGGGTCAAACCCCTTCTTTTCAGAAATTCTGTGCGTACAATACGCACGGATTATTTTATGCAGTTATCAGAAGTGGTTGATTATGTTAGTTAAAGTTGTTCGCAATCTGCTGGGTTACACCTTTGCGGCGGTAGATTTAGCCACCCGTGGCAAAAGCCTGAAACGCTCGCCACAAGAACAGGCACAAGTGGATGCCGAATTAAAAAAGCTGGCGCTGTATCAATTTACGGTTTGCCCGTTCTGTATTAAAACCCGCCGTGCCATGCATAAGCTGGGGTTAAAAATCGAAACCCGCAATGCCTCCGGCAACAATCAGGCGCGTAAAGATCTGGAGCAACAAGGCGGCAAAATTCAGGTGCCTTGTCTGCGTATTTCCGAAGAGGGTAAAGACGACGTCTGGATGTACGAATCCGGCCAGATCATTCAATATCTGGAACAGCGTTTTGGCCCGGCAGCCTAAACAAACACCCATGATTCAGAAATAACAAAATGTTCAAAAATAACAAAAGGATAGTTTTATGATTCCCATCAGCGGTTTGTATATCGCCCTGACAGCGCTGCTGTTACTGACGCTGGCGTATAAAGTGGTGCAGCAACGCCATAAGCTCAACGTTGGCTTGCTCGACGGCGGTGAGCGCAGCATCAGTGTTGCAATGCGTGCTCAGGCCAATGCACTGGAAGTGGCGCTGCCAACCTTGTTACTGCTGCTGGTTGCGGAATTGAATGGTGCTCCGGCGTGGTTATTACACCTGTGTGGCATTGGCTTTTTAGCCAGCCGTGGCGCGCACGCCTATGGCTTTACTCTGTCCGGCGGCCGCACCCACCCGGGTCGTTATTACGGCACGCTGGTTAGCTGGATTACCCTGCTGATTCTTATTGGCTACGCCCTGTACGCGTTTGTTGCTGCTTAGAAAGTAAGATTGAATCACCCCAACCAATCCGGCTTGGGGGATTCAGCGTGTTGCAGCGCAATTACCTGCTCACGATATTCATCGGTTAAATACGGGCGCTCCAGGGTAAACACCTGATGAATGCCTGCCAGCAACATTTCATGGGAAATATCATCCTGACTCTGAATTAATAAATTACAGCGCAAAAATGAAAACCAGGAAGTCACGACAATCCAGGTATTCAATGCCAATGACTCCAGCTCTTCATCACTGAGGGCGATCATACCAACCTCCCGTAGCCCGCGATAAACCTTACCAACCTGCACCAGACAGACTTTAAAAAACTCCTGATAACGCAGGCGTAACGCTTCATTCGAGCTCAGTAAATGCTCCATATCCCGATGCAGAAAGCGGCAGTTCCACAGCCCGTTAAAAGACTTCTTCAGGTAGTTCACTTTATCCATCGCGGTTAGTTCACGGTCTTCAGGAACGTGCAGGTTTTCCAGCACCTGAGCCTCATATTCAAGAAACAGCTGATAGATAATTTCCTGCTTGTTTTTGAAGTGGTAGTAGAGATTACCCGGTGAGATATTCAGATACGCGGCAATATGGTTGGTGGTAACGGCACGCTCGCCTTGCTCGTTAAAGAGTGTCAGAGCCGCTTCCAGAATTCGCTGTTTGGTTTTCATTGTGTGCTTATTTCTCGTAACTGAACCCTGACATCATAGGCCATCAGGCGGGTAAATCGTGCCAATTTTAACGAAAATCGTTGGAAATTGTTACGATCGGCGACCTGCCTATTGACGTTTTAGAGCAACAACTCTAATAATGCAAGGCATAAGCAACTCGCAATAAAAATAACAGTGACGCAGTCAGTCAGAGAAAATAATAATGAATACAGAAGTTTCACGTCGGAGCTTTATGAAGCTCAGCGCCAGCAGCGCAGCGGCCATCTCAGTTGGCGCCAGTACCACCCTGATGACGGGCTGCGCACGCCAACCGGATAACAGCCTCGGATTAACCTTTTTAACCAAAGACGATGCTGACTTTATCGAAGCCATTGCGCCGGTGGTACTGAATAAAAGTTACCCGGCCAGCCTGAGCCCGGAAGACGCTGGAGAGCGTTTGGTGAAGGCAGTTGATGCCTTGATTAATACACTGGGTGAGCATTCCAAAACCCAGCTGTCACAGCTTTTCACCCTGATGAGCTCTGCGCCTTTACGATTGGCTGTTGGTGCGCCTTTTGCCAGCTGGCCAGACGCCAGTGCTGAAGATGTCGAAAGCTTTCTGGTCAGCTGGCGCAACAGCATGATGGGCATTAAGAACATGGGCTACGCCTCTCTGTGCAAAATTTTATCCATCTGCTGGTATTCCCAACCAGAGACCTTTGCCCTCAGCGGCTACCCAGGGCTACCTAAAAAAATTCCAACGCCCGTATCCTGAACAACAACCGTATTTGAGAGAGAAACACCATGAGTAACAGAACCCCTCCGATTCCGGTTGTTGCAGGTATTAATGACCCAATGCTGGAAGGTATTGCCGATGGCTGGAAAGTGCACGATGCCGCCGATTTGGCCGATGGCACTCTGTTAGATGCCGATGTCATTATTATTGGTACCGGTGCCGGTGGCGGCACCAGCGCCGAAGTGCTGGCCGAAGCTGGTTTCCGGGTATTAATGCTCGAAGAAGGCCCATTACGCACCACCAACGACTTTAAGATGGATGAACGTGAAGCCTACCGAGACATGTATCAGGAAAGCGCTGGCCGTATGACCAAAAACGGCGCGATGTCGGTACTACAAGGTCGCTGTGTTGGTGGATCAACCGCTATTAACTGGACTTCCTCATTCCGCACACCCGCAGAGACCCTGACCTTTTGGGGAGAAAACTACGGTGTTAAGGGCTTCGCTCCGGAAGACATGACGCCCTGGTTTGAGCGTATGGAAGAGCGCCTGAACATTCATCACTGGCCGGTGCCACCGAATGCTAACAACGCTGTATTACGTGACGGTGCGGAAAAAGTGGGCATCGAATGGAAGAGCATTCCGCGTAATGTGTCCAGCTGCTGGAACCTGGGTTATTGCGGCACTGGCTGTCCGACCAATGCCAAGCAATCCATGTTGGTTACCACCATTCCCGGTGCTTTAAAGCATCAGTCAGAACTGGTGTACTCAGCGCGTGCGGAAAAACTTCTGCTGGAAGGCAATAAGGTGGCTGGTGTTGAAATTACGGCCTTAGGCGCGGATAAAAACCCAACCGGCTCCAAGCTGGTTGCCCGTGCGCCGCACGTAGTTATGGCCTGTGGCGGTATTAATGGCCCGGCATTATTACTGCGCTCCAAGGTGCCAGACCCGAAAAAACGCGTCGGCAAACGTACATTCCTGCATCCGGTTGCGTTTAACTTTGCCAAATTCGATAAAACCATCGATCCGTATTATGGCGCGCCACAGACGATCTATTCCGATGAATACCAATGGAAAAGTGTCGATGGCCCGGTTGGTTATAAGCTGGAAGTACCGCCTTTGCAGCCAGGTCTTGCTGCGGTATTAATGCTGGGCCATGGCGGCGAACACTTTGAAGCGCTACAGGATCTGCCCAATACACACTCGATGATGGCACTGATGCGTGATGGTTTTAATCCGGAAAGCAGCGGTGGTGAGATTGAATTATCGTCCGACGGTTCACCCATTATTAATTACGAAATGAATGAATACCTGTGGGAAGGTTTTCAGCGTGCATTTTTAAAAATGGCCGAACTTGAATTTGCCGCTGGCGCTAAAGCTGTTCGGGTATCACACCTGGATTCCCGCTGGTACACAAGCCTGGAAGAAGCACAGCAACATATTCCAACACTGGAGTTCCGCGCCAATGCCTTTACCGCAGGCTCCGCTCACGTGATGGGTGGCTTGTGCATGGGCGAAGATCTTGAGACCTGTGTGGTGAACTCCGAAGGTAAATACCATTATCTGGATAACCTCTGGGTATTTGATGGTTCAACCTTCCCAACCAGTATTGGTGCCAACCCGCAGTTGTCGGTATATGGTTTAGCCTGTAAACAGGCGAATGGTTTGGTTAAAACTATGCGTGCAGAAAAAGCGGCGGCTAAATCGGCTTAAGCACACGCTTCTAAAACCAGCCACAGCCGTTTAAATCAGCCGCTGATTGAGAAGTCACTTCTGACATTACCAGAGTGAAAACAGTCAGCGGCTTTTTACTGTCTTTTCTTACCGTTCTTTTTTACTGCTGTTTTTTAATTACTGCTCTTAACTACGACCTATCCTCAGCCGATAATGTAAAACATGTTAAACAATGCAGTTCCAACTCCTGATAGGCCTCTCTATAACTGGTAAAGCCAGCAATTACTATGCAAAATACGCATTTACTCATTAATGACCATGCGTTTATTGTAAAGGTACTTCCATGGACGATTGTGACTTTCCGGTTCAGCGCAGAATCCGCTCAATTCAAACAGCTGATCCATGTCGCTTGTCTGAATTCCAGAGTGGTAAAAATCGTCAGTACACACAAGTCAGCTCTGGTAACTTTCGTGGCTGTTATTCCGAAGTAAATCTGGAAGGTGTTCAGCTATTCAGCGAGAGTATCAATGTAGGAGCCAGAATCCAGGCAACTCCCGATAATCATTATGTGCCCTATGCAGCTGTATTGCCCAGTGGTAGTGATGGAAATTTCTGTGGTTTTCATCTGCCTGAAACACCTTTTTTACAGGCTACTGGTGGCGAGTGGGACGTTACTTTCTCCAATCATCTGCATTATGTTTCCGCTGCTTTCAATCACAAATATTTTCGAGAATATTATGCCCAGATCACCGCTCAGGATGTTCCTTCTGAGTGGCTGATGAGCCGTATGCTAGCAACCAAACCACAGGCCATATCCTGCTTTCGAAATGGTTCGAAACAAGTACTGCACTTGGTCTCTCAAAACCCGGACTACCTCAACTACCCAGCGGTACTGAAATATTTAAGCGAACTGCCCTTTAAATTAATCTTTGATGCGCTGTTACCAACGCTGGAAAGTCCAGAAAAAATTAAACCCTTATCCAAGCGCTTAAAGGGTGTACGTAAAAGCCTGGAATATATTGAAGCTAATCCGCAAAAATTTTTAACCGTTCCGGAAGTGTGTGCGCTATCTGGCTTAAGTGAGCGTTCACTGCAATACGGTTTTCAGGAATTACTGGGCATGACACCGGTAAAATATCTGCGCCTGATGCGTCTTAATGGTACTCACAAAGATCTGCTGCAAGCGGAGCCGGGGTCAAAGCAAAGAGTGGTCGATATCGCGTTAAAGTGGGGCTTTGTTGAGTTGGGTCGTTTTGCCCGGGAATATCAGATGTTATACAACGAACTGCCATCACAGACATTACGTCATGCTTAATTCATATTTATTTTGACAATAAAAAAACCGCTCAGTCACGGGAAGTTAACTGAGCGGCAAAGGGATAATCCGACCATGGTCGTAAAGCCGGATTATGGGTGCAAAACCTGAAATACTATGGCGTTACAATATTGAACCAGAACTTAAAGGTATCCAGCATCGCCATAAAGTCTTTAAACACCTGACTATCGCCACTGATTTTAAGCGTGCCGTCTTTCGCCGCTTGATCCAGTGTTACCTTGCCTAATTGCACATCGTCCAGTGTCTTTTTCGACATTTTCAGAGAGACGTCAGCCTTTTTAACAACATTGGTGGTGTAGTTGAGCACAGAGTTTTCCATCGACAACGTGTACTTCTCTTCCAGGTCTGTGAACTCGATATTAATGGTGAAATTTTTACCTTCTGCTTTTTCCGGCAGGATACGAACCGACAGATAATCAAACAGCATTTGTGGTGGCATGTTTTTAATAATATCCGGTGACGCAGTATTAACACCACCAGACTGAGGTACGCCATTACGCAGTTCATACGCTGCCTGCAGGTACACCGAACGCCATGGGCCAGATTCAGCCTGATAGCCCAGCTGCTCGTAAGAGTCTGCCAGCAATGCCTTACCCTTATTTGAATCAGGGTTAGCAAAAACCACATGCTTCAGAACTTCTGCCGTCCAGCGATAATTACCTTTTTCAAAGTCTTTTTTCGCTTTTTTCAGTACGGTACGTTCACCACCCATATACTCGACGTATTTTTCTGCAGCATCAGCTGGCGGTAAGTTGTTCAGATCGGATGGGTTACCGGTATACCACCCCATATAACGCTGATAAACGGCACGGCTGTTATGACGTAAAGTGCCGTAGTAGCCGCGGGTTGCCCAGTTATTTTCCAGCGATTCCGGCAGTGTGATCATCTCAGAGATTTCTTCGCCGGTGTAACCCTGGTTCATTAACCGCACGGATTGGTCGTGGGTAAACTTATAAATATCACGTTGCTTTTTCAGGTAATCAACAATCTTTTCTTGACCCCATACCGGCCAGTGGTGGCTCTGGAATTTTACTTCGACTTCATCACCCCAGGTTTCGATGGTTTCGTTCAGGTACGATGACCACTTCAGTGCATCACGAACCTGAGCACCCCGTAAAGTCAGAATATTGTGCATGGTGTTGGTAGTATTCTCTGCCATCCACAATGCTTTTTTCTCCGGGAACCAGGTGTTCATTTCGGTTGGCGCTTCGGTACCTGGCGTGTATTGGAAAACCATTTTTACGCCATCGATGGTGCGCTCTTCACCCGTTTTTTCGATAAAATCAGTGGGGGCAATTAATGTTGCTTCACCAGTCGAGGTAGTTTGACCTAAACCGCCGTTAACACCACCAAATTCATTACGAGGTAAGACAGCACCGTACATATAAATCGCACGACGACTCATGGCGTTCCCAGCAATCACATTCTCTGAAACCGCATGCTCGGTAAATTCGCTGGAAGCAATCACAGGCACCTTGCCACTCAGTACATCTTTTTCATCAACAATGCCGCGTACACCACCAAAGTGATCAACATGGCTGTGACTGTAAATAACGCCGGTAACCGGACGCTCGCCCAGTTCTTTATTAATAAAATCCAGCGCCGCTTTAGCCGCTTCTTTAGAAATCAGCGGATCAAAAACAATCCAGCCTTTATCACCTTTTACAAAGGTAATATTGGACAAGTCATAACCACGCACCTGATAAATGCCGTCGGTTACTTCAAACAAACCATTAATCATGTTCAGCTGAGCGTTACGCCACAGACTTGGGTTAACGCTGTCGGGAGCAGCTTTATCTAATGAAATATATTTTTTATAGCTTTCCAGGTCCCAGACCGGCGCACCCTCAGCGTTGGTAATGGTTACAACATCTTGTGTTGCAATTAAACCTTTCTGAGCATTTTCAAAATCGGTTTTATCATTAAAAGGGAGCTGCTTCAGAACTTGTTTATTCGCCGCAATCGTCGCTTTGGTGGCAGGCTTTGGCTCGACCACTGCCAGTACATTGGCCGATAGCGAAAATGCCATCAATGCCACTAACTGTTTCTTCATAATTAAGTCCCTTTTAAATAAAGGAGGAAGTTAGAAAATCCTGACGGAGCCTACCAAGTTGTTAAGGGATTAATATGCAGTTTCCGCAAAAATGGAGAGAGTCGAGCGTTATCGTGAGCAGCAGGAGGGGGATTTAACATTATTTTTATTAAATCGTTATATTATTACATTCCTGATGACTATATCCCCCGATAGCCACATACCTGAACGCCTGCTTCAGGTATGCTAGGGCTGGTTAACACATAAAAATAAATTGAGCTTGTTATGTCACATCTGTCGCGCCGCAGCTTTCTGAAAGTATCGGTACTGTATTCCAGCGGTTTGCTGGCTTCCTGCTCCTCGGCTCTGATGCCTTTGTCGTCTTCGATAACAGATCCGGACAGCAACTCACAAACACCGCATAACTCCGAAACATCACATAATTCTGAAACAAACACCTGGCTGCATATTGATGAGCAGGGTGTGATTACCTATCAGCTGCCATCGGTGGAGATGGGTCAGGGAGTGCAGACCGGACTGGCCATGATTGTTGCGGAAGAACTGGATGCCGACTGGAGCCAGATTCGTACCGAGTTTGCCACCAACCACCCTGCGTTTCATAATCCGATGCTGTTTGCCCAAATGACCGCTGCCAGCCGCAGTGTCTGGGCCTTCTGGGAGCCAATGCGGGTGCTGGGTGTCAGCGTACGTCAGATGCTGACAGAAGCCGCCGCAGCCCAATGGCAGGTCAGTGTTGATACTTGCCATACCGACCGGGGCTGGGTGGTTCACACATCCGGTAAAAAGCTCAGTTATGGTGAATTAGCCCAATACGCCAGCCAGTTAACACCACCTCGTAATCCAACCCTGAAGCAGCCACAAGACTTCAAACTGATCGGCCAGTCATTACCCCGGCTCGATATTCCACTGAAAACCGCTGGTCAGGCCAGCTACGGTATTGATGTAAAAGTCCCGGATGCACGTATTGCGTCGATTCGTTTGTGCCCAACACTGGAAGGTGATCTCGTTTCCTACAATGCCGATAAAGCGCTGGCTTTACCCGGTGTTGAGCAAGTGATTGCCATTCCGAAAGATTTAACCAATCAGTTCCAGCCCGCTGGTATTGCGGTAGTCGCAGATTCTTACTTTACCGCGCAAAAAGCACTGCAACTAATCGATATTCAGTGGCACGACGGCCAATACGCCCAGCTCAGCAGTGATGATATTTATGCGAATATGCGCAGCACGCTGGATCGTATGCCTCAGGGAGATACCCGGGACTTCCCCAAAGCACTAACGGTTGAATACCAAACGCCGTTTCTGACTCATGCACCATTGGAACCCATGAACGCCACAGCCCGGGTCAGTGACAGCCATTGTGATGTCTGGGCGCCAACACAAAACACCTCCGCCGCCGAAAAATGCGCTGAAATTCTGACCGGGCTATCACGACAACAGATCACCATTCATACCCCGTATTTAGGTGGCGGTTTTGGCCGACGGTTAGAAATTGATTATGTTGCCTACGCCGTTTACGTAGCTCAGCAAAGTCAGGTGCCGGTAAAATTGATTTGGTCGCGTGAAGAAGATATGAAGCATGGCTTTTATCGCCCGGCCAGTGTCGCTCGTTTCCAGATCGGGCTGGCAGATGATGGTTACCCAACACGGTGGCACAGCCAGATTACCGCCCCCAATTATTTTGGCCGCTTCCAGACCCTGACCATGCCCTGGACCCAATACTTGCCTATTGATTCCATGACGAAAGGAACGGTCGCCTCCGGTATGACCGATAGCCTGATTGCCACCGGCCCATTCCCCTACGCCATCGACGATTTTGATATGGCGGTTGAACTGGCAGACCTACCAGTGCCGACCGGTAATCACCGCGCCGTGATGCATTCCTACACCGGGTTTTATGCTGAGTCTGTGGTGGATGAAGCGGCGCACTTAGCCGGTATTGATCCTTACCAGTACCGCCGTCAGTTATTGCTGAATACCCTGAAGCAATCGAACTGGCTGGCCAACCAAAAAGGGCTCGACCATCAGCGGTTATTAACCGTACTGGATCGCGCCGCTCAAGAAGCAGGCTGGGGTGAACAGGCCAGTGATCGCCATCAGGGAATCGCGTTGTCATTTTCCAATAAAACCTGTGTCGCCCAGGTGGTTGAACTGTCGGTGGATGAACAGAAAAAAGTCACCGTGCACCAGGTTACTGCGGTGGTGGACTGTGGTATCGCCGTGAATCCCGACAGCATTAAAGCGCAGTTTGAAGGCGGTATTTTCTGGGCCCTGTGCGGTACCTTCAGTGAAGAGTTAACCCTGAGTAATGGTCAGGTTGAGCAGAATAATTTTTACGATTACCAGACCTTATATACCCGTCATATGCCTCAGGTTAACGTACATATTATTGCCAGTGCTGAGCCTCCCAGTGGCGTGGGTGAGCCCGCTATTCCGGCGTTAATTCCGGCACTGACCAATGCTATTTTCCATGCCACCGGCGAACGCATCCGCCGCCTCCCCATCAAACATTACGGTTATTCAAACGGAGCCTGATGATGACAACAGTGACCATTAACGGCGAAATAATTGAAATAGCCGATAACAACAACCCCAACCACAACAATGACAAACCATTGCTGTGGTTTATACGGGAAAATATGGAATTAACCGGTACCAAATTTGGTTGTGGTGTTGGCATGTGTGGCGCTTGTACCGTACATGTGGATGGCTACCCTACCCGATCCTGCATTACGCCGGTGAACAGCGTACTGGGAAAATCCATCACCACCATTGAAGGCTTGAGCGAAAACAACAACCACCCGCTGCAACAAGCCTGGATTGAACATCAGGTACCCCAGTGTGGTTATTGCCAATCGGGGCAGATTATGACCGCCGCAGCACTGCTGGCACAAAATCCAACACCTTCAGATGACGACATTAACAATGCAATGACAGTGATTTGCCGTTGTGGCACTCATCAGCGTATTCGTAAAGGGATTAAAGCAGCGGCGGAGAAGTTAATTATCTCAGAGGGTTAATGTTCGTTGTGATTTGTGTTTTTCGAAAGGCAACAAGGTCAGATTGCAGTAGGCACGCAGGCATATCTCCTTTATAGCCTTCATTGTTTCAGTGGTTTAATATATTAAACCGCAAAGAAAAGCACGCCCATCAAAGTAGTTATAAACAAGAATATTCAATGCATCAACAACTGCGAAAGAAGCTAGCATAATTGCCATGTTTTTATACGGCGAAAAGCTACCAGAAAAATATCTATTCAGAAACCAAATCCATACCAAAACATGAAATTGATAAACAACAAAAACCCACATTCCGAAGTAGTCACGATAATTATCTATAATAAACAGAGTAAAAAGATAAAAAATAGAATCTATAAAATATATAAAAAACAACAAGCCAATTAAATCAAACTTCCGCAAGATACCTTTGGCTTGAAAAATCCTCAAAACAAGATAATAAAAAACAATAAAACAAGAGAATCTAAAAAACTCTATCAGTACGAAAACAGATAAATCTTCCTCACAACCAACATCATTCATCAAAGAGACCACTACCGGAGACGCATAATTTAAAAGAGCGTTAAACAACACAATAATAAATGCGATGATCATGTAAGACTTATCGACAACCCAACCCATATTTTAAAACCCATTTTTTATCATATCAGCAAGATTTACCTGACAAGTGGTGCAGGTGATAGAAGTATTATCTTAAGTTTATATCCAACCTGCAGGAAACCATATTTAATCCACCATCAATAGGATCAAACACAACTCCGAATAAATTCTATATTCTAGCAGCATGACTTTATCAGACACACTCCACTTCTCAGATGACCTATACTCATCGTCAACATTCCAATCAACCTTAAAGCTATAAACCAAAAAGCACAGCCGGGGCTGTGCTTTTTAGTGGCTTAAATATCGGTGATATCAGGCTGCTTCAACCCACATCACACCCACTTCTGTTTTAACAACTTTAACCAGAGTACCTGCGGAAATTGGCTGCTGGCTTTTCAGTTTCCACTGCACACCAGAATAGGCGCGTGTGGTATTGCCCTGAATATCGACATCCACTTCCAGAATAAAAGTATCCGTGGCGAAGTCGCTATTTACCTCTTTGCTTTCAACATTATTCTGCATCCGGCGCAGTGGTTTCCATAACCCAAGCGCTAGCACAGTGGTTAGTAATGCATTACTCCAAAGTGCGGTGACCAGGGTGGTGTCGAGCAAGCCAAAATTCATCGCCAGGCCGGTAATCAGCAGCGAGGCTCCCAGAAACAGCAGTACAAATGTGGCAAAGCCCAGTACCGCAACTTCGATAATTAATGCAGCCAGACCAACCACCATCAGGATTTCGGCCATATTATCACTGCTGAAAAATTCCATCATTCTTCTCCTGATTTCTGATCAATCAGCTCTGCTGTTTATTCAGAGAATTAATAATCGACATCGAAGAAGCCACCAGAGCGCTGGCATCGGTGTTGTTTTCAGGCAGCAGCACCACGGACGATTCACGGGCAATTGCTTCTTTGGCACCAATTGCTTTGGTCGCCAGATCCAGCTGAATGGCTTTTTGACCTTCAGCGGTGTTCGCCGCCTCACCGACTTTGCGTAACGCTTCTGCCTGTGCATCTGCTACTGCAATAATCGCCTGAGCTTCACCTTCTGCATTCAGAATTTGTTCAGCTTTGTCGGCTTCTGCCGCCAGAACCTGGGCTTGTTTTTTACCTTCCGCGACGTTAATCGCTGATTGACGGTCACCTTCAGACTCCAGAATCTGAGCACGTTTAACCCGCTCGGCTTTCATTTGTGCTTCCATCGCATCCATAACAGAGCGTGGTGGCACAATATCTTTAATTTCGTAACGCAGTACCTGAATACCCCATGGCTCCGACGCTTCGTTAATGGAATTTACGATCGAGGCATTTAACTGGCTACGCTCTTCAAAGGTTTTATCCAGTTCCATTTTACCCAATTCAGAACGCATGGTGGTTTGCGCCAATTGTGTTACCGCGAACACATAATCATCAACACCGTAGCTGGCTTTGTATGGATCCAGCACCCGGAAATACAGCACACCATCAACTGTCAGCGTGATGTTATCGCGGGTAATGGCAGACTGGCTCGGCACATCCACGGCTTGTTCTTTTAAGCTACGGTCAGCGGCAATCTGATCAATAAATGGGATAATAAAGTTCAGGCCCGCTTCTTTGGTGGATTGATATTTACCAAAGCGTTCCACCAGCCAGGCGCGGTTTTGTGGCACAAACTTAATGCTGCTTTTCAGAACAATCAGCACCAGAATTAAAGCAAATGCTTCAACAGTGAAAAGAATATTAAATAAAAATTCCATCGTTTTTTCCTTTACGTGATTGATTTACATTTTTATAACGAAAGAAGTTACCTAGCACTATAACTACCTCCAATGACAGCTTCACCTATAGTGCAAGTATCATCTGATAGCCATACCTGAACCGGTTTTCCTGAGACATAAGCCGATAATAACAATGCATTTAATGCTTGAAACCCTTTATGCTCTTTAGACAGAGTAGCGTAATTACCCGGATATCCTGATTGTGGCTTACAGCCTGATAACGTAGAGTCAATAAATCTTACATTAACCCAACCCTGAGCAGTAACAACGATCCTATCGATAGCATATGGGCCATTCCAGCCTTCATTTGCTATAGAATATGATGAAATAATTAAAAGCAACGTACCAATAAAACACTTAAATAATTTCCTCATAGTTATCTCCTTATATATTTCCTTTTTATCGAAGACAATCATTATAAATATACAAATGAAAATTACTATCAATAATTCAATGGTTAAAATATTCAGAGTTTTCTGTCTTTCATCAAAAACGAGTACAGATTCAGGTCAACAGGTTGTTCTTCAAATTCCTGCTGCGCGGGTAAACAACCTTCCAACTGAAAACCAATCTGCTTGAGATAGTCTTCGTGCAGGGGTGAATCTTTTACCAGGCGCATTTCCAGGCGGTTTAACTGCAGCTCATCAAAACAGAAATTCATAACCGCCGGAATTACTTCCGCCAGTACCGAGAAATCGACTTTATCGCTTAATTCCCACCAGAACTGAGCGCTTTCTGTCATCCAGTTAATTTTCTGAATACCAACCCGGGCAATTAATTGTTTATCAAAAGCACCCTCTACCATCCAGCAGGCGCTTTCACGCACTTCAAAGCGCATGGCAACGCGGCGCAGTTCATCGAGAGATTGTGCCGATACTGACATAGATGCTTTAGGAATATGCGCCATTACATCGGGCTGACTTAGTAATTCGTAGAGCGCATCACCATCCTGATTTGCGTCGGGTAAACGCAGAGAGAAGTTTGGAGTCGAAAAATTCCAGTTCATGCTTCTTCTCCTTCATTTTTAGCCAGCACTCGATTCAGCTGAATCATATCCACAAATGATTTTTCACCGTTATTGGCTACCAGCTTCCAGGCTTCGCGCATGGTTGCACTGCGTTCAAAACCGATATTTTCCAGCGTGGTTAACAAGGCTTCATCCTGGCCCTGAATCCACTGGTATGCGAAGTTATGCAGGTGGTATTTTTCGGCCATAAAATCCATACACACGGCCAATGCACTCGCGCGTTGCTGGTTAGTGAGTGCTGCTAAACCGTCTACTCGCAAGGTGGCGCGTAACAGTGATGGCTGCCAGTCAAATACACTGACCATGCCCTGAAATTCATCGTTGATTTCCAGCGCCCACATAATGCCGCGCTGGGTAGCGGCCATTTGTACGCTGAGTTCAATCATCCGGGCAATGTGATCCTGAGCCTGCTCGGATTCAGGATCTAATGGCCGCTGGCCCGGTAATTCCGGATGCTGGTAGAGATTTAACAGGTTGGCCTGATCGTCGTCGCTGAGTGAACGAACGCGGCCGCGGAAGTCTGCACCTTCAAATTGCAGCTCGGGTGTAAAATTCATAATGTATTTTGTCTTTCTAACTGAAAGTTTTGACTAAGGAGTTCTGCTTCCAGGGCGCAGCAAGTACATCCCTGTATGCTAATTGATGCCGTCCTGGCATCAGCCCTTGCATCAGAACACCTTAGCCAACACTTTGGTGCAATCTGAAACACTTAAGTTCTTTATAAGAACATTTAAAAGTGCGTCCTATGTTTACACAGAATAAGTGCAGGTTGTTTTTCAAAAGCAGCGACAGGATGTCGCGACCGCGCGGCAGGGCCAGGGATGGCCCTTCGGCGCGGCGGCTGAAAAATAACCTGTGCTTATTCCTGTCGATCAAACAACGACTTTTTAGTAGTCATCATCGCCCTCGTAACCGTGGGCGAGGTTTTCAAAACGGGTGTGCTTACCAATAAAGGCTAAGCGGTCTGTACCAATCGGGCCGTTCCGGTGCTTACCGGTAATTAACTCAGCCACACCTTTATCCGGCGAATCTTCGTTGTACACTTCGTCGCGATAAATAAACTGAATAATATCCGCATCCTGCTCGATCGCACCCGATTCCCGCAGATCCGAGTTCACCGGGCGTTTATTCGGGCGTTGCTCCAACGAGCGGTTCAGCTGCGACAGCGCAATCATCGGGCAATTAAACTCTTTTGCCATAGCTTTTAACGAGCGCGAGATTTCAGAAATTTCCTGAGTCCGGCCTTCTGATGGGCCAGACACCCGCATCAACTGCAGGTAATCCACCATGATCATGGCCAGATCGTTGTTGTTCTCGCGATACACTTTGCGCGCGCGGTTACGCATCTCTTGTGGTGTTAAGGCTGCGGTATCATCAATGTAGAGCGGCAGGTCTTTTAACATATTCACCGCCGCCGACAGCTTCGGCCAGTCTTCATCCACCAGCTTGCCACTACGGATACGGGTCTGGTCGATTTTGCCAATCGACGACAACATCCGCATCACGATGGATTCTGATGGCATTTCCATCGAGAACACCAGACATGGGCGCTTGGTGGCTAATAACGCATTCTCCACCAGGTTCATGGCGTAGGTGGTTTTACCCATCGACGGACGTGCAGCAACGATCACCAGGTCCGCTTTTTGCCAACCGGAAGTACGGTTATCAATCTCGTTAAAGCCGGTGGTTAAACCTGATAGCCCATCCGGCTGATTAAACATTTCATCCAGCTGATCGAGCGTGCTTTTCAAAATCGGAGCGACCACTTGTGGACCACCGTCCTGACGGTTGCCTTCGGCGATTTGAGCGATGGATTTTTCCGCATCGGATAACAAGTCCAGTGCCGTGGCACCATCTGGCTCATAGGCCTTATCCATAATATCGGTAGCGGCTTCGATCAGACGGCGCTGTTGAGAACGCTCACGCACAATCTCGGCGTAAGCACCGCAGTTGTCGATGGACGGTGTCATATCCACCAGGCGGCTTAAATAGGCGGCGCCGCCCACTTTATCGAGCTGACCACGCTCTTCGAGCTCTTCCGCCACGGTAACCACATCAATCGGCTGTTCGGATTTCACCAGATGGGTGATGGCACGAAAAATCTGGCGGTGATCCTGACGATAAAAATCCGAGTCTTCGGTAGATTCCGATACCGACTCCCAGGCGCGCTCGTCCAGCATCAGCGAGCCTAACACCGACTGCTCGGCTTCCACGGAATGCGGCGGTGTTTTACTGGAGGCAACCGTAGCACCGTATTCGGCATCGGCTTGCGGAGGAATGTCGTCGTTTAGAAAGTCAGGCATACTGATTTGTTTTCAGAAAATCCAGAGACAATAAAAAAGGCACTATCAGAAAGAATCTAATAGTGCCTTTTTACAGCGACGCTGTCATTAACAGCGCGCCGTGGACTGATCAAACAGTCTCTTTTACACAGTTCTTATTCAGCAGCTTATTCCGCAACTACGTGCAGTTTCAGAACAGCGTTTACTTCAGCGTGCAGGTGGATCGCAACGTCGAACTCACCAACAGAACGGATAGGACCGGTAGGCAGACGAACTTCAGCTTTGCTCAGTTCAACGCCAGCTTCGGTAGCCAGTTCTGCGATATCACGGTTGCCCAGAGAACCGAACAGCTTACCTTCGTCGCCTGCGCGTACTGCAACAGACAGCTCGATACCTTCGATTTTCTCTTTACGGCTGTTTGCTTCAGCCAGTTTTTCAGCCGCTGCTTTTTCCAGCTCAGCACGACGAGCTTCGAATTGCTCAACGTTTGCTTTAGTCGCAGGTACTGCTTTGTTTTGTGGGAACAGGAAGTTACGAGCGTAACCAGGCTTAACGGTTACTTGTTCGCCCAGTTCACCCAGGTTTGCTACTTTTTCTAACAGGATAATTTGCATTTTAAATTCCTCATTACAGGGCAAAGACTGTTTCTAACATCAGTCTGCCGTGTCTTTTGGTAGTCGCGCGCGGAAGTTCCAGGCACTATCCAGACACGCTACGAAAATTAGTAATGTGTACATGTATGGCCCTAACACGAATAAGCCGATATAAACGGCCGTCATCCACGTCGGGCTGGCTTTGGTCTGCGTGACCAGGCCATGGAACAGAGCCAGTCCGGCAAGCATCAGCGGTACGGTAAATACCGGCATCACACCTGCCAGCTCCGGATCTAACTGGTTGGCACCAAACACCGCCAGCATAGCGGGCAATGTAAACGCCAACGGCAGTCGAAGCTGTTTGAACTCAGCACCAAACCCTCCCGGGTTATAAAAGGTACTTTGCCAATAGCGTCCCAGTAACAGACACAACATAAATACCAGCGAATGCAGTGCGGCAAGCACACCACTGATCATCGGGCCAATCAAAGGTTGTAACTGAGCCAGTAATTGCGGTTCATTTTTCAACGCTTCAGCAATGGCGGCTTCACTGTTTGACGCAACCTGAGGTAGTACATCCGGTAACATCGACGGCAACAGGAAATACACCACTATGCCCAATACTGTCGATGCCATCACCGTCCAATCAAGACGAATGCTGGATCGCAGCATCACTGCCAGGGCGCTGGTGCCCAAAGCAGTTAATAACGGAGTCGGATCGCCCATGGCTAACCAGGCAATACCCGGCAATAACGCCCATAACACAACCTGACCCGCTTGTTGCCAGCCATACCGCTATATGACCAGTGCCAATAACGCAGCACCGAACCAGAACAGCAGCGGAAACGCTAAACAACCACCGGCCGCGACAGTTGCCTGCCAGCGACCGGACATGGCCCATTGAGCCAATTTTTTCATCACTAAAATCCTTCAGTTGCTACCTGAGGTAGCAAAGAACTTAGTTATCGTGCTGATCAGTGTACGGCAGCAGAGCGATGTAGCGCGCGCGCTTGATCGCAGTAGACAGCTGACGCTGATACTTAGCACGAGTACCAGTGATACGGCTTGGTACGATTTTGCCAGTTTCAGTGATGTAGCCTTTCAGAGTATCCATATCTTTGTAATCGATTTCGGATACGCCTTCAGCAGTGAAACGGCAGAACTTACGACGACGGAAAAAACGTGCCATGATTAAATCTCCTATTACTCAGCGCTGTCTTCAGCTTGGGTCTCTTCAGCAGCTTCTTCAGCAGCTGGTGCTTCTTCTGTAGTCTCAGCAGTTTCTTGACGAGATTCAGAACGACGACGATCTTCGCGGCTTTCAGCAGCTTTGATCGGAGAAATTTCGGTAATAGCTTCATCACGACGGATTACCAGGTTACGCAGAACAGCGTCGTTGTAACGGAAGTTGGTAGTCAGTTCGTCCAGGGCTTCCTGAGAACACTCAACATTCATCAGAATGTAGTGTGCTTTATGAACGTCGTTGATTGGGTATGCCAGGTGGCGACGACCCCAGTCTTCGAAGCGGTGAATCTGGCCACCGTCAGCTTCGATTGTGTTGGTGTAACGCTCTACCATGGCTGGTACTTGTTCGCTCTGATCTGGGTGTACCAGAAAAACGATTTCGTAGTGACGCATTGTCAGCTCCCTATGGGTTTTAGCCTTCCGGCCCATCCGGTAAGGCAAGGAGTTTGCCCTCATCATTAACAGGAACGATGAAATCAGTTAGTAAACACCAACCGATCAACGGACAAAATGGAGCGCGAATACTAACAAACCCCAGCAAACAGTTCAAATAATGAACGCCTTCGTTGAAACCTTCACTGCTCTGCACAACGAGAATGATTTCTCACCCAAAGGTAACAAAAGGTTTCCACAATGTAATAAATTGTATTGAGACAGGATTGGATAAAAAATATACTCAGCTACGACACCTGGATGTAAAAACGGATCGCTACTATGAATTTCTCCGCTCCATCAACGTTATCGATGCTGATTTTGTCACTGACACTGAGCGCCTGTGGTGGTGGCGGTGGCGGAAGTGACGACGGGAATTCATCTGAGCCAAACAGCGAAGCTCCCGATATTACGACCGATCTGGGGCCGGTGGCAGACAGTGGCAATGTGTTATTGCGCAGCAATCCAGTCGATCCAGGTGAGCAGTGCCCAACAGGTGGAACACGCATCGATACCGGACTGGATAGCAATAATAATGGTGTATTAGACGATCAGGAAGTTACCGAGACTCAATATATCTGTAATGGCATCGACGGTCAGAATGGTAACGATGGGCAAAACGGTGCAGACGGTGCAGACGGTGCAGACGGTGCAGACGGTGCAGACGGTGCAGACGGTGCAGACGGTGCAGACGGTGCAGACGGTGCAGACGGTGCAGACGGCCAAAATACTCAACTACCCACCATTAGCAATGCTCAGGCAAGTGAGGACAGTGGCCAAATAACCTTTACTCTGTCATTGCCTGAACCCGCCAGCGAAGCCATAACGGTAACCTGGGGTACGGTTGATGTCACCGCAGAATCCAATGAAGACTATCGTGCCAGCGCCGGTGAATTGGTATTTGCGGTTGGCGAGCAAAACAAACAAATTCAGATTGAACTCATCAATGACGATCGCTACGAATGCAGCGAATATTTTATGCTGCAGGCAAATAGCGCCCGGGGAAGTTCTGCTGGATTTGGCCGGATTGATTACGATGGCGATGCAGGGCCACAACTGAACTTCGCTCAATCTGAAATGACCGTTAATGAAAACGCCGGAAACGCAACGATTCATGTTGAATTGGCTGAAGCCAGCTGCGTCGATAATCAAGTGGCCGTTTCTTATTCACAAGTTGCGACATTAGCGCCTTATGCAGAACACGCAGAAGCAGGTAATGACTTCACGGCAATCACCAGTTTTATGATCGAAGCAGGAAAAACCACAGCCAGCTTTGAACTCCCGATTATTGATGACAACGATAAAGAACTGCGCGAAAGCCTGATCATGAACTTATCCAGCAATGGCCAGATCACCACAAGCAGCACCATACAACTGGATATTTTACCCGTCACCGCCCGTATTTTTGGCGGTTACTACTCCGCCTGCGCTCTCTCACAAGACAACTTACTGAAATGCTGGGGTTATGGTGAAGACTATAACTTTGCGACCGGTGAAGAACGCGAATACGGCGCTGACTATGGTGAAGCGACCCTCAAAGCAGGATGTCGCTCCGGAGATTCTGAAGGCCTGGTAACCGTTATTGAAATTGATGCCGACGACAACACCTGTCCACAGGGATTGGGGGGGATCAATTACCTTCGCGGCGCCGACCTGGATGGTAATGGCATCATCGACGACAGTGAAAAAACTAACTCTCGGAGAGACAGGCCTTTTTGCAATACCAGTAGCAGAACCTACATCTACCGGGTAGAACCATTAACACCCGACCCATTCGTTTGTGAAGAAGGCGGTTCCGGGCTGTTCGTCGGTGAAGATGAAAACAATGATAGTGTTTTGAATCTGGTTGGTATGGGCGCTTATTTGCCAGCGGCGTTAATTGGAGATGAACCATTATTAGATCTGGTTCTGGGAGAAGACCATAGCTGTGGATTGTTCTCGGGCGGTGATCTGCCAAGCGACAATATCGTTAAATGCTGGGGCGATAATACTTACACAGGCCTGGAGCGTGAAGACTCAATTACCGGCGATGACCTGGCAGAATTAGGCAATGCCCTGCCTGCTGTTCAACTCGGTACCGATCGTTACGCCACCGCCATCGCCGGTGGTGACGACCACACCTGTGCGCTACTCGACAATCAACGGGTCAAATGCTGGGGAGCAGGTGGAAACGGCCGCCTGGGTTATGGTGATACCACATCACGCGGTGAAGATACCGGCAGCATGGGCGATAACCTGCCCTACGTTAACCTGGGCACCGACGATGAAGGACAGCCGCTATTAGTAAAATCCATCAGCGCCGGTTACAGCAGCACTTGTGCTGTACTGGTTGATGGTCGCGCCAAATGCTGGGGCGATAACGATGAAAGTATTCTCGGATTGAACAGCATTGTCAGAACACGCTGGCTAACTAATGATGTAGAGCGCAGTATTGGTGATGCCAGCCATGAAATGGGCAACAACCTGCCTTTTGTTGAATTAAACGGCGATCTCGCAGAGCGTATCGAAATTGGCTATGAACATGCCTGTGCCACCTTAACTAACGGCAACGTACGCTGTTGGGGCGATAACGGCAGTGGTCAGCTTGGGTTAGGCATCAGCGATGATTTGCTCTCCAGCGCAGCGTTTGTCCGACGCGAATATCTCTGTGCTGATCAGAATCTACTGGGACGAGTCAATGTTATTGATCCAAGTGATCCTGCAACCATCTGCGATCTGGGTGGCCTGCAATACCAACAAATAACGGACACCAATGGTAATGGCGTTGCTGATGACGGAGAGCAAGTCAGTGACACCGATTATTGCCATACGGACTCCCAAACTTATATCAGCGAAACCATCTCACTTGCAGTGAATTCTGCACGCTGTCCAGCAGCAGGCGGTACACAAATCGATATTGGTATTGATAATGGCGATGGTCGCTTGAGCTCCGCCATTCGCCGTAATGAAAATATCCTCGAAACTGGCCAGGGGCTGACGTTTGATCAATTAATTACAACTTACTACAACACCTGTACACGACTTTCCAACGGCGAGCACCGTTGCTGGGGAGATAGTGATGGTATCACTGGTGAAATGAACAACAACGACTGGGGAAATGACACCGGGGAGATCGTTGCTACCGCACCTCAACCCGATATGGGCAGTGGCCGCAGCATCTTAGAATTCGCAGGCCGTGGTTACCACATTTGCGCTCTTCTCGATAATCACGATGTGAAATGCTGGGGCTACAGTGAGTATGGCGAATTGGGCCGTCCACAATTCTATGATCAATACGTAGGTGATGATGAAGGAGAAATGGGCGACAACCTACCAGTGGTTGAGATCTATTAATTACACCAAAACACTGCGACATCCTGTCGCAGTGTATTTTCCCGCAAAAGCCTTAATATAATTCGTGAGCTATGAGGGTGGCTCAGCAGTTTCAGAATACGCCCCCAGATCCATCTTCGGCCGTGGTCAATGCCGGGATTTATCTGGGGGCGTTTTTTATTGGATAACAATCACCAAACACAAATAACAATTACTTTTATTTAAGACTGATTTACTATTTGCCTACCGCTAATCAGAGAGCAGTTATGGGCATCAGGGAAGAACAGCAGAATCAGCGCTTAAATCATGTGCTGCATTACATTGAGCACAACCTTAACCGCAATCTGGATCTGACCAAACTGGCTGAAATCAGTGGCTGGTCTCGCTGGCAGTTACAACGTGTTTTTAATGCCACAACCGGGCTGTCAGTTGCACAATACGTGCGAGAGCTGCGCTTAAGCCAATCGGCGACGCAACTGATTTCCAGCAACGAACGCCATCTGGATATCGCCATTAATGCCGGGTTTGACTCAGAAGCCAGCTTCAGCCGGGCTTTTAAACAGCACTTTCATTGCACACCACGGCAATACCGTAAAACCCGGCAGCCCTCCGGGATTCGCTTTCCGTTAACCCAGGCACCTCAGACACATCCAGTCCGACATTCGATACGCATCGAACAACGCGCCGCCTTCACATTATCAGGCGACTATTGTGAAACCTACGGTGTGTTTTCAATCAAGTCTGATTTTGCCGAAAAAGTCCCGCCACTCTGGCAGGCAATAAATCAACAGTTACCCGACATTCCACTACTGGCAGTGATTGATGTGGCCAACCCCGTCGAAGGGCGCCTGCGTTACTGGGTCGGCAGCGAACACCACCTCCCGGAAGAGAACAGTCAATCACTGAAAACGCTGAACGTTCCCCAGCAGCTTTATGCCGTAGTCACTCATATCGGTGATCTGAAGCACCTTCATCAAACCATTGCCTGGTTTATCACACACTGGTTACGCCAGTCTCCTTATGAAGCTTTTCGTGGGTTTGATATCGAACAGTACCTGCCAACGAATACACCTGCACATCATGTGGAATACTGGATTCCTATTCGCGAGATACGTGAGATAGAAGTAAACGATACATAGCGGACATTTCTTAAAACGCCAGAAATGCACCAAATTGCAAAGTTTCGATAAGCAGACAGCGACATACTCCACCACCGAGAATGAATCTCGTTTAGATTTTCGGCTTTATCTCTGATGCCTGACGATCTCTTTTTCTTTTGACGTATGGATTAACGCTCGATGTTATCTGGCAAGCTATTTTTATCCGGCGGTATTGTATTCACGATATCAGCTCTTTTTTCTTATGCGCAGGCGTCTGATAACGATGCAGCGGATCTGGATACGGTGACGGTAAATGCCGGCGCCACCGATCGTCAGCTGCATATTATTGAAAACAGCGGCCTGAATGTGGATGTCATCGACACCGACGAGTATCTGAACCTCAGCAAAGATATCAATCAGGTTTTGAATACCACTCCGGGCATTATTATTCGCAACAGCGGTGGTCTGGGTTCTCGGTTTAAGTTATCGCTAAACGGCTTGTCGGAAAAACAAATACGTTATTTTATCGACGGCGTTCCGATGGAAGACTTTGGCGATGCGCTGAGCCTCGATAATTACCCGGTAAATATTGTCGAACGCATTGATGTGTTTAAAGGCGTTGTTCCTATTCACCTGAGCAGTGATGCCTTAGGTGGCGCTATTAATATTATTACCCCGTCATTAACTGACAGTTATTTGGATGCCTCGGTTTCATACGGCTCATTTAATACCACCCGTGTTGCTCTATCAGGTCAGTACAGCAAGAATAATCGTTACTTCTCTCGCATCAGCTCTTTCTGGAACAGCTCTGATAATGATTATGAGATGAAGGAACTGCCAGAAAAAGACAGCTTCAACAATCTGACCGGCAGTACGGTATCGGAAAAACGCTTTCACGATGAATATCAATCACGGATGCTGGCCTGGGAGAACGGTATTATCAATGCCGACTGGGCTGACAAACTCTCCCTGTCTCTGACCTATGCCGATAACCGCAATAACATTCAACACCCGGGTGAAAGTATCGAGGTGGTTTATGGTGGGTTATACAGCCGCAGTAACAGTAAGTTGGCTTCTGTCAATTATAAAAAAGACTGGGGCCATACATTTCTGCAAGCATATTTATTAGGCGGAAAAACAGAAACAACGTATTACGATACCGAAACACGTAGCTACCAATGGGATGGCAGTTTTACTGAAAACCCCGGTAATCGCGTCGAAGCCAGTGAACAGCCCTCGATTCTGGATATCAATGATAACGTTGTCCGATCCAATATTTATGCCCGCCATGATCTGAATAAACAGTTTTCTGTCGCTGCTGCGATTTCTTTTAATCGCCTGGCCCGTTCCGGTGGGGATCGGTTATTTGAACGGAATGATCGCTTTGATGATCCACAGTCACTCAATAAAATCGTCAGTGCCTTAGATTTTGGCTACCAAGGAACAGGCAGTGGCAGCGTCTTCTACAAACACTATCAGATGAAAGCCACCACATCAGACCGGGATATTAATAACGGCTCTGAAATCGACAATGAAATCAATGAATCAGACAATGGCTTTGGCTTTTCTTACCAATATCAGCCTTATTCCTTCCTGACGTTATTAGCATCTGGTGAGCGTGCGGTGCGCCTTCCAGAGAGCTATGAACTTCTGGGTGATGGTATTTTTGTACGCCCTAACCCGCAACTTAAGCCGGAAACCAGCAATAATTTTAATGCCGGAGTTAAAGTCAATCTGAGTTCAGGTAGCCGAAATTATTCAGCCGAATCTAATTTATTCGTTCGTAAAGCCAAAGATTTTATTCGCTATAACGCTGACCGCATTAATAGTGGCATTTATGAAAACCTGCAGGATGTTGATATCCAAGGGGTTGAGTTATCGGGGGCAATTGAAGGCCATGAAGCTGGCTTTATCAGTGCCTCGGTGACGTATCAGGATTTAATTAATCAAACCCGGGCAGATGAAAATTCTGAAGACCATCATGGCGATCGGGTTCCGAATGAACCTTATTTCTTTGGCAGTCTGAAAGGCGGTTATTCTATTTTCGATAGCCAATACAATGAGTATGCACTGTATTGGACCAGCCGCTATGTTCATGAATATTTTTTACACTGGGAAAGCTCAGGGGATAGTGACGAAAAGAACAAAATTGACCAACAGGTGACTCACGACCTGGAGTTAAGCGCTTCATTCTCTGACCAAAGCATTCATGCATCTTTCAGTATTAATAATCTCACCGATGCCGAAGTGTATGACAACTTCGATATTCAAAAGCCTGGGCGGGCTTATTTCTTAAAACTCAGATATAACTATTAACAGTAAAGGAAACCAATATGAAACATATTGTAATACCAACACTTGCAGCTGTGTTATTAACAGCGTGTGGCAGTGATAGCTCGGATTCCAATGAGCCAGAAAACCGAGAGCAACCAGCTCCAGCAGTACCATCTCCTGACCCAGAACCAGCACCTGAAGCTAATAAGTTTACCTTTGCTTTAACAACAGAGCGTGATGCAGTAAAACCAAACTACCTGATCACCCAAGAAGATATTATGAATGCAAACAGCACTATCTCTTCTCAGGGGCAGGGAATTGAAATTTCAGATTTCGCCTATTTTTATACTGTTAATAACACACTATTTTCCTTATCCAGTACAAGCGTTAAGGCCTACGCGGTACAGGATGGCGAAGTGAAAGAAATTAATGAAGCACAGCCTGGCAATATTACCTATGCCACCTTTGGTAATGCGAATAACGAAAAGCTGCTGGCCATTGACTCCAACTGGAGTGAACTGTTAGATCACAAGCTGTATACCTTTGATGCAGCAACAGGGAAGTCCGAAGGTTCTGTTGATCTGACCATCCTGAGCGACAACAGCAAAGGCGCGGCGTGGCCAACTGCTTTAGTAATTCGTGATAATGAGCTTTATGTTCCGTATCTTAAACTTACCTCTCAAGCAGCGACACCAGATGCAGATGCTGCATTTGTTGCTGTATTTGATTACCCTCTGACGGATGGCTCTCAACCAAAGAAAACCATTACCACGGATACCGTTAGTAATATTGGTACCCATGGCTCCAGCACTGGCCTGGTTAAAGCTGAAAATGGTGACCTATACGGTTATACCAATGGTGAGATTTCCGGTGGCTTTAACCCTGCATCTAGCAAGCCATCATCTATTGTTCGTATCAAAAATGGTGAAACGGAATTTGATACCGACTACACCTTTAATATTGAAGCTGCAACCAATGGCGGTAAAATTTTCTGGATGGATTACGTCGGTAATAACACTGTGATTGCACGTATTGTTGAACGTGTTGATACTTTGGTCGATCATGATCAAAACTCAGAAACACCGAATATTCCGCTGGGTGATGCGTTAGATAACGTTGCATGGGAAGACTACTACAATACCTCAGGTAATGCGTTCCGTCAGAAGCTGTACACGATTAATCTGGAAACCAAAGAGCTGAAAGCCGTTGAAGGTGTTCCAGCTCATTGGCAGCGCCTGTACCCGAATACAGAAGTTATGGACAATAAATATTACACCACCATTATTACGGCGGATGGCGCTGCTGTTTATGAAATTGATCTGACGACCAATCAGGCGAAAAAGGGCTCAAGCATCGAAGGATTTACCCTGCGCGGGCTGCAAAACCTCTATAACTAATTAGAGCAGTGCCCTTTGAGAAAGCCGCTTTTTAAGCGGCTTTCTTTCGTCTAACCTATTTACCATCTTATCCATCACCCTTCTTCAAAAAATAAACAGCCGGAAAAACCGTGGACTTTTTATTTCCTCTATTTATCAGTTTTATAACTATTTTCTTGGCATTCTATCGTTGGAAAAGAAAGTACCGCGGCGAAAAAAAGTACCGCTGGAAAAAAAAGCCTGGCAGAAAATTTGATTTCTTGCTCAATGCTCTGTTAATACTCGCGCCACTGCCGTTCTGGGTTCAGTTTTCCGGTTATGAGTTTGGCACCACCTATTATTTTATTGCATTGTCACTGACTGGATTAGCTTTAACCATTTATCATCGTGATCGTTCGGCGTTAAAACTAGCCATTAAACAACGACGAGTTAATACTTCTGACTCTGCGATAAAAGAGACCATTCAACGTCGCCTGAAGAAAAGCATTCAGGTCATACTCACAATCGGTATAGCATCGGCCTTAGGCGTATTACTGCTTTTTAGTGCAACACGCTTAACCGATGCTACCAGCAGCAATGCACTGATCGGCCTGAGTGTGATCACTCTGCTAGTTACGCCCCTTCTGTTTACGTCATTTCGGCTTATCGGATTCAACCTTCAACCACGAGTGCCGGGCTTTATACATCAGAACCTGAATGCTCATAAGCTGCTCGGTGTGGTCAGTGCCGCGTTGCTGTATCTGGTTTGCCTGTCAGGGACCTTCAGTGTTTTTTATGAAGAGTTTGAGCGCTTAGAACAGCCCGACGTTGAAGAATACGCGGTTTTTGAACCAACTCTGATTGAACCGGCGCTGCAGGAATATCAGCAACGATTACAACGTACGCCAGCGTCGATTTATATTGTATTACCCACTCCCGATTTTCCCCGCACACACATTACCGATGGTGTTGATGAATGGTACCTCAATTCAGATGGCCAATTTGCTCAACAACCGCATGTTCCCTGGACAGAGATGATTAAGGCTTTGCACACCAACCTGCATCTGCCGTACAACCTGGGTATGACGCTGGTAGGCATTACCGGCTTATTACTCACCGCCTTAATTATTTCCGGCGTTGTGGCACACCCAACCCTGTTTCGAGATGCTTTTTTATTGCGCAAAAAGAAATCACGACGACAGCAACAGACCGACCTGCATAACCGCTTAGCGGTATGGGCTTTACCCTTTCATCTGATGATTGCCTTAACCGGCGCGTTTATTGGCTTGAGTAATGATTTCTTTAACGTGATGGCAAGCGCCCAGTTTGATGGCGATGGCCAGGCCGACTCCGGGGTCATCGTAGAAGCCATTTATGGCGACGACCCGACCCTGCTCTCCAAGGGTGAAACCATCAACTACGTCGCGGCGTTTCAACAGCTAAAAACCGACGTCCCCAATGCCACGCCTATCTATATGGTGGTTCATCAACTGGGGCAGCCGGAACAGCTGCTGGAAATTGCTGCACGCTTACCCGGGCGTTTCAGTTATTCAGAGATGTACCGCTTTAATACTCAGGGGGAGCTGGTTGGACATCAGGGGCTAACCGATGGTCCCGTCGGGCGTCAGCTGGCTTATTCCACCTACCGGATTCACTTTGGTCATTTTGATGGCTTATGGGTAAAAGGGCTGTATGGCCTGCTAGGCCTGAGCCTGACGCTGGTGTGTGTGTTTGGTATGAACATCTGGTTTGCCCGGCGCGGCGAGCAAGGGCTGCTGCATTACCTGTGGCAGGGCTGGGTGTGGGCGACTCCTGTTATGCTGTTGCTATGTTATCCCCTCTCTTTGCTGGGGCAGCTCTTTTCAACAACAGTACCCTTTTCACTGACGACGCTGTTCTGGAGTGGTGTCTTGTTGGTTATTTTGCTGAATCTTATCCGCAAGCGGTAAAACGGCCTATATCTCTTCATCTTGTGCACAAGTCAAGCGCCGGAAAGGCCTTTTCAGGATTTTTTTCACACTGGCCGGATTGTGCATAAAGCGGGCCTGTCAAGACAGGAGTTGCTCACAGATTCTGTGGGTAACTTTGTTAATAGTCTGAGCAAAACCGTCACAAAGCCTATAAAACCGTGCTTATAGCAAACTGGTCTATTTTTTATACAGCTCATAAAAAATTTAAAAACCCTTATATTTCAAGGCCTCAAGAGCTTTCTGATACAAAGGTGCCAATTTTATAACTGCAGAACAAAGTCAAGCACTGTGAAATACTTTTTATGACAAAGATGAAATATAGATGGGGAAAATCATCTTCAGGTTTCCACAATTTCTGTGGATAATTCTGTTAATGATTTGCTTATAACAGCCACAATCCAGCATTGATATAAGCCTGCCTACAGATTGATCATTTTTTAACCAGCATAAATTGAGGACGAAAAAAAACCGCACTGATAGACAGTGCGGTTATTTTCACCAAGGTTCTTTACCATCGCTCAGTTTAAGCTCACATCGCGTAGCTTAAACCAGAACAAGACAACCCTGACATCAGTAGCTCAGACTGTAGTTCAGACTCAGTGTACGGCCAAGTGCTGGTAAATCGGTCGCAACGCCCGTTGCCGGGTAACCACGCACCTGATTATAAAGGTATTGATACTCTTTATTAGTCAGGTTGCGCACAGCAATTCCTAACGTGCCAGCAGGCAGTGCCACATTTGCTAATAAATCAAAGGTGGTGTAACCAACAAAATCAACGTTCCGGCGAGGGTTGTTTTTCCGGTGAGCCTTATTGCTGTCTGCCATATTCAGCATCTGCAGACGCACATCAAACAGAGCATCCTGCTGATAACCAATATAAGCAGTGATTTTTTGTGGTGAGACACGATCTACCGGCAGCGGCTTCCAGCTGCCATCTTCACGGGTTTTACCATCGGTATAGGCATAGGTACCACCGGTGACAATGTTATCCGTTACATAGGCGTTAATCAGACCTTCAACCCCCCAGATCTGCTCTTCCTGATCAAACAGTTCAACCACACCCGTTGTATCATCGAAGGTATAGGTTTTATCCGAGTTGTTCAGGAACACCGATGCCTGGGCTTCAATACCATCAAACTGGCCACGCCAGCCCAGATCCCACGATTCAGTGGTAATCGGCTTCACATTACTGCTTTCCAGAATCGGACCACGATCACCATTGTCGGAGAATATGCTGATACTACGTAACAAACGTGTCAGGTCCGGTACGGTAAATCCTTCGCCGTAGTTCAGGTACACCTGTTGTTGAGCGGTTAACTCAAACGCAGCACCGGCATTAAACAGCGTTGCACCATACTTCTTGCTACCACCCTCGCGGGTTTCAACGGTATCTGAGTATTGCAGGAAGTTCGACACATCCAAACCACTCTGTGCTAATGCCTGTACTTCCAACGCAGTGATTCCTTGCAGGAATTGCTGTGGTGTCTGGTTGGACGCAGCAGCCAATGCTTGTAATACCGGGTCTTGCAGCTGACTGTTATAAAAGTTGGCATTAATTTCATCAGCACCTGCGCGGTAATCGCTGACATCAATATCCACTACTTCACGACGAACACCAGCTCGTAAAGTCAAACGATCAGTAGCTTCAAATTCCGATTGCAAAAATACCGCTTGGGTTTCGCTCTCAGTTGCCGGGCCAGCCTGGTATTCACGCCCGGTTTTTTGGTACTGATTCTGACCGCTGTTCAGCCAGGTGCTGTAATCATATTCAATCCAGGTCTGACTGCCTTCATCCTGAACATAATCCAGGCCATATGTCAGGCTCAGGTTATGACCCGCCAGATCAAAGTCACTGGACAATGCCAGTTTCATATCCAGCACTTCGGTTTCAATCAGAGACTGCGCAATACGTGCACCTGCACGGGAGTTTGCCAACAATGCATTCGATGGATCAGATGACGCAGCCACGGCGGCCCAGTCAGTCACGATATTCAGTGGGTCTCCCAGCGAAGGGTAGAAGTAGTTATCGGTTTCACGGTAATTTAACTGAGCAATTAACTGCTGCCCAAAGAAGTTACTTTCACTGAAGTCCAGCGTCACACTCTGACGTTCAGTCGCAGGTTGCTGACTTAATTTTAACCCGGCGACCGGCTGAGGATCATAGGTACCCCGGCCTCCCAGTAAACCTGAAGGTAAACCCAATGTCGCAGCGCTTGGGATGCCGTAATCCGCGGCATAATCGGTATCCATTTCTTCATCAAAGTATTCTGCGCTGAGGCGAATTTGGCTGCTATCCGATAACTGATAGCCGGTATTAAAAATCACATCCAGCATATCGGTATTATCCCGCCCGGTCTGGCTCGGATCTGTAGCAATCTGGTCACCATTTGCATCAATAGCGTGGCCACGTTGCTCCAGGCTGACTGCCAGATTAAAGTCCAGTTGATCAAACTTACCGGATACAGTTTGTCCCAAACTGTAACTGAACGCATCGGAGTCGGTATCTTCCGTGCTCATGGTAAAGCCAAGGTCGGTATTAAACGCTAAGCCGTCCTGTGCTGCCTTTTTAGTAATGATATTAATCACACCACCGGTTGCACCAGCACCATAGATTGCAGTTGCTCCGGAAATCACTTCTATGCGTTCGATATTTGCTGGTGAAATGGTGGTTAACTGGCGGGAAATGTTCCGGTTAGAGCGCTGTGCTACACCATCAATTAACACCAAAGCCGAACGACCACGCAAGCTCTGATAAAAACTGGAAACCGTATTATCGCCCGGTGCTAAAGCTGGTACTAACTGGCCAAGGATAGTCCCGATATCGGTTCCTGTTGTTGCCTGGCGCTCAATATCTTCACGTTCAATAATCTGAACCGTATATGGCAAAGATGCCAGTGATTCTGCTGTCCGAGTGGCAGTAACAACCTGCTTATCCAGCTCTGCTGTGTCTTCAGCATGCACTGTCACAGCACAGGCAACCGCCAAGGCGAGCGGTGTTTTAGTAAACAACTTCATAACCCTATCCTTAATAAGACTAATTACTATTCGTATAGGGCGAACACTATATAGTTAGATGAGTCATTTGCAACTATTTCTCATTTGTATTTTTATTTGTATGAAACAGATCATAAAAAAGCGCTGACACACAGGTGCCAACGCTTGCCGAGCCTTCTTGTATGCAACACAAACGTCAGCGAGGGACAAACGTCCACTGCTGATTACTTTGTCCATGGTTGGTCCACAAACCAACTGCTTTGCCATGAATCCACTGCTGATATGCATCCACCTTTAAATCCGGATCGGCTGCGGGCTGGATAGTGCTGCCAGATAGCATAAATTGCTGGCCCGGTGATTCAGTGCAGGCAGTTACCCGAAGTTTATCCCCTTCTTGCGGGGTATCACCGGCATCCAAACAGCCGCCATCACGGTTAATTAATTGTTGTGTTGTCACATCGTAATGCCATAACTGACTTAAGCTGCCATCGCATTGTTGATGCTTAACGTTACTGTGGGAAGTTAACAAACCATGGTCCACTGTCATGCAGGCACCGTCCTGCTGATTAATAATATTCATATACTGGCGGTTCAGGGTTTTGCCAATTTCACGGAATAAATCAATATGGGCCGTTCCCCGGTTATTAATAAAATAGCTACCCGGCGCTGAGTGCTTGGCAATCACTACCTGTTCATCTGGCATCACATAAATATATTGATTAAAAACACCAACCGCGGCGTAGTCATTATCAAACCCGGGAACCCACCAGTGATAACCATAGCCCCAGGTATTGCGCGATAATTCGTTTTCTCCCGACTGTAAATAAGGCTTATCGGTGTTCAGGCTTTGCTCTACCCACGCTTGTGGAATAATTTGCTGACCATTGTAATAACCGTTATTCAGATAAATCAGACCAAAGCGGTTTAAGTCCCGGGTCGTGGTATTAAGGCAGCAAAAGGTACCGTCCTGATGATTCTGATCAGCCAACCATTGCGCATTGGATTCCATTCCGGCTGGCTGCCAAAGGTATTTTTCTGCGTACGCGGCAGTCGTCATTTGAGTTGCACGATTCAGTACCAAACCCAACACCTGAGAATCCAGACTGCTATAAGCATTAAATTCGCCCGGTGCATAACTGACGTCCTGATAACTCAGTACTTGCTGAAGTAAATCCTCTTTCAGTCCGTCCAGTAACCGCGCAGCATCAGAATTCAGACTGCTGTAGGTTTCGTCAAAAGTCACACCAGATCCCATTTCCAGTGCCTGTTCAATCGTCACCTGAGCAAACGGAGAGTGAGTTAATTCCGGCACATAATCGACCACCCGATCCGTTACACTGGCAATATCACCTTCACGAATGGCAATGCCGATCAGCGCTGATAAATACGATTTAGCGACAGACCAGGAAGCGAACAAACTGGTTTGATCATACCCTTCCAGATAGTCTTCATGCACAATATCTCCCTGATGAGTAACTACCATGCCAGTGGTACCAGCGGCCTTAAGAAAATGCTGTGTTTTTTCCAACTTACCCTGACTGGAAAAACGTTCAGGAAATTGAAACCTATCAGTCGCCGTTGTTAATGGTTGTGAGGGGGTTGCCCGAATAATATGTACATTCCCGGACTGTTCATTTAGCCCATAAAACAGATTTACAACGGTTTCGGTTGTGCAACCGTATAAAAGTGCGCCCATGGATAGGGCAGATAAAACCTGAGTCGATGTTTTCATAATAACCTCCGTTAAAAAACACCAACCCATAGTATTAAAATTATAATTAAGTGTTTTACCATTTGGTGCAGGTTGTTTTACCCACTTTTCATTGACCTATGCACGGTATCTGTCACGCGGGTTTTACTTCACGATTTTTCAGCAGCCTGGGAGTAACGTCCTTTATCTTTTGTATCAGTACCGTCACCATCACAACAACCGGCATCATCAGCACTGTTTGCCAGGCATTCAGGGTCTGGAATCCAATAATACCCATTCCCCAGCACACCACAGTCCATTGAATAATGTACATTGAGGTTACCCGTTCACTGCAGAAAAACAAAAAACGCGTAGCCGGGTTATCAATACCACTTTGTATGATTTTATGAATAATCAGAAACAGCCATAAATTGATTCCCAGCAAATAAATCACACCACCAAAACCCAGATGAAAAAAGTTACCAAAATGGTACTCAAAGTCGTAAGCACACAGAGCGATACCGGTAATCAGGGTGATTGTTGCCATCATTGGCATTTTCCTGAACATAGCACCGGTGCCCTGATCTTCAGTAATCATTCGCCCTAAAAACATGCCAAACAAAATAAAGGACATCCACGGAAATACCGGGAAATACACCTGATAGTGATTGCTGAAAAACAGCCGGGCAATATAGTCCAGGCCATCAACCCCTGGCTGATAGCCACTTAACTCACGGGAAACCGCCGCAATCAATAACGCAATGGCCAGATAGCCCCATTGGCTGGTTACAAAATGACGAATAACCGCCAGAAGAATCAAGGCAATGCCTGCCATTTGCAGAATATCACCCGTCATAAAGATATAACGCAGTTGCGGCCAGGTTAAAGGTGACTCCCAGCCATAGGCATTAATAAAGTTTTCGGGCATCGTGCCAAACACCTCAATGGGCACAACAAATTTCAGAAAATTCATAAAATACGCAAAGGCCAGAATCATAACACCACGAATAACCGCAGCTTGAGTTGACTGGTTTTTACTGATGATAAAAGAGATACCCATCAGAATAAGAAAAGCCGCAGTACCTTTGCCAATAAAGTGAATCACATAGCCCAGCCAGGATTCCGCCTGCGTGACCTCATCCGCATACATCCACAAGGTATGTACCAACATCATTAAAAAAACCGCCAGACCACGGCCAAAATCTATTTCGGGTATTCGCTTACTGTAAACATTCATAATATTCCCTTGCTGATAATGTTGCTTAAATAAAATTTTTAAAATAAAAAGTTGTTTAAAAATATGTCGTCTAAAACGTAATGATTTAAACCATGTTATGGCTGCAACATACGCTGCCACTTTTTAGACTCAGGCTGTTTCGGGCAGCTGCGGCAAATATCGTGACGATCCCGTAAATAATGCATACAACAGGATCTCCTCTGTAATAACAAAGGCGATGATGTTCCCGGTGCATAATTTAATGCACTCAGAGGGATACCTTCACGATCGTAAAGCTGCATCGCCGTCAACCATTGCTCGGCTGCCTGTTGCTTTTGCTGATCGCTCAGTGCTTGCTGATTAATCGCCGTTAATAAAGCATCGGCAACCAAACCACGAGCATTTAATTCACTGATCCGGGTAATACTCTGCAGACAAGTCAAATATTCCTGTAGCAAAGCATTTAATGACTCAGCCTGTTGGATAATTCGTTGATCAGCACTTATGCAAGTGTGACCAGACGGCTGAGTCGATAACGATAACACCGTCAATGGACGAAACCCGGATATCGAAGTCCCCTGAATAAATTGCTCAAACGCCAGAAAGTCGATCACCACATGCTCATAATGCAGTGAGCTAACCGCCAGATAGACAGGCTGCCAGTACAGTAATGCCCACAGCCGGTTAGCCCAATACACTTTCCCGGCTGAAGAATAAGACTGCGCCAGCTGGCTGTGTAATTGCTGCATCGCCGCTTTTGCGCTCCCTGAGCCAGGCGACAATAAAACACCCTGCTCTGCATCACGCGTTGGATAAACACGCAACCAGGGAGAATATTCAGCCGCCTGATATAACCGCTGCATCAGATAATGCCATCGACCGGGGAGTGTTTTTGTGCAGCAAAACACGCAATTGGATTGACCAGGGTACCGGCGAATTTCAGACTGCTGCCCGGATCACTGAGATCAACCATTTGCTTGTTATTACCCAACTGCAATCGATTCAGACAGGAGTGTGCAAACTCGTCAATAAATAAACTGTGCTCCGCCAGTTTTTTCGTAACCTGTGAATTATGCTGCTGATCAGCCATATAATGCTGAATACAGTTTGCCACTAAACGCCAGAAATCCTGTTCTGAAAATTCACATTCCTGCCATAATATCTGACTCAGATAACGGAAAATCCCATCAAACACGTCGGTAAATACCGACAGTGTTTCCATTTCTTCCGGCATACTGATTGAGATACGTTTTACATCATCCGGGAGTTGTGTATCTGAATTCAGCAGGCAGATCTCTTCGCCAATATCTTTCATCAGTGCTTTTACCGGCACGTTATTTTCATAAATCAGAATCAGATTTTCACCATGTGGCATAAACACCAGATCATGCTGGTAATAACAATGCAGCAATGGCGTCAGATATACATCCAGATAACGACTTAACCAGTTTTCAATCGTTAAACCGGATGAACGAATCATGGCAGGTAATACTCCTTTGCCATCATTGTCTTTATGCAACAGAGCCGCCATGGTCATCAGGCGCTGTCCGGGTTGTAGCAACCGGGTTGGATTTTCACGCCATAAACCAGCCAGCATTTTTTTATAGGGGCTGTCTTTCACTTCAGCATGTTCAAAATAAGGATTGCTATACCCTACGGCAGCAACTTCCCGTAACACGGAAAAATTTTTCTGCTGCAAATAATCATCTGCCATCACCAGATTATTCAACCAGTCATTAATTGCCGGTGTGGTGCGCATATAATAAGAAGATAAACCGCGCATAAAGCCCATATTCAGCACAGACAAGGCCGTTTTAACATAGTGCTTATGGGGCTGACTGATATTAAAAAAGGTGCGGATAGACTGTTGCGCCAGATAATAATCATCACCATATCCCAGGCACACCAGATGCTGCGACGCAATATCCGGCGCGTATACAATGGCTAACTTGTTGTACCACTGCCAGGGATGTACCGGTATCAGGATATAATCATCCGGGTTCAGCGACTTATCTGATAATTGCTGCTCAAACTGCTGTCGGGTGGTCCAGTCAAATTCAGCGGCAATCAGTGATTTATAATCATAATCCTCGCAGGCAGAAAACTGTGCCCGGCTTTTATGTGCCGCAATCCAGATCAGGGCTACCGGATTTGCCGACTCCGGAGCATATGTACGGAAATCAGCAGCATCAAAGCCAATCCGCCCGTTATTAGCAATAAATGACGGATGGCCTTCGGTCATGGACGTTTCTACTTGCTGAAAGTCTGCCTGTGTCAGTTCTTCCGCCGTCAGCTTCTGATTTTCCAGCTTATAGGCAGCCGAACATAAGGTCGCGGTTATTTCTTCCAGGTATGTCGGTAGCATATCGTCAGCAATATTCAGCGTTTTATGAAACTCAATCATAAACTGGACCGAGTCCAGCGGCTTTTCTTCACCCTGCTGATATTTACGAATACTGCCAGTATCCATCAGCCAGTGATTTAGCTGCATAATTTCAGCACAAAAGCGATATTCCACGTCATCAACATCCGACACTAATAAATAGTGCTGCCGACCTTGCTGTTCTCCCACCAATTTAGGCTCGATCATACGCTCGTGCGCTAACTCGCTGATGGCTTTACTCAGATGCTGTCGATTCACCTTCTGCCAGGACTCAGGATGAATACTGCTGACAGCGGCCAGTGGCTCGGTCTGCATACCTGCATGATAACCGCGAGGCGGAAAATTCCGCTGCTGCAACGCCATGGCTGCCTCAAATTGAGCGCGGCGACAAAAGGCCAGAGAGGCCTGTTTATGCCCCAAATCAATCACCCGTTCATGCTGAAATCCAGCGCGTTGATTCAGTTGATGAATTTTATGGTTACGCACATCTGGCTCAACCACAATGCGTTGAATGGCCGGGTCTGAAAACATAAATTCCATAATAAAAGTGAAAATATCAAAGGTGAAACCGGATATTTTCTGCTTTGCCGGAGCAATCAGAATATGCATTCCCTGATCGCCCGGTAATACATCATAGTGTTGTGCAACCGCATCTTCGGCAGGTTGATACAGCTCCAGTAAAAAACTGGGCTGATCATTAACAAAGCCTAAAAAGACACGGGTATGTCCAGCCATCAGTTCCGCATAGGTTTTTCTAACCTCAGCCTCATCTGCGCCAACCAACCCCCAGAATTCAGCATAAGGTTGACTAGTCCACTGATGTAACTGAGCAACATCGTTATCCAGTTGGAATTCACGCAGACTCAGGCGGCCAATATTTTTTTCTCGAAAAAATAACATAAATATTTACTCAGTGATGGCCGCTTCAACAGCAGCATCTGATGCTGTTCCAGTCGGTTTCAATAAGGTATTAAAAAAATGATAAAACACAGCTGAAGTTACTAAAAAACCGCCAGCTGCCAGGTAAAACGTCCACTGATAAGACAAGTACGTCACCAGGCTTCCCACTACAAACGAAGCCGAAATCACCCCGAGGTTCTGCATAAAGTGCATACGACTGAAATCATCGCCATAGTATTGAGGGTCGCTGATCTCAAACAGCAGCACTTCCAGCCGAACGGTCGCCTGAAACATCGCCCAGGCAAAAACACAGCGACCAAGAATCACAACCCAGTCCTGAGCAGCACTTTGAATTAATAAGCCAACAGTTCCCAGCAATAAGGCATTAAACAGCAGGCTGGCACTGCTTTTATCACTGCTGAATTTCTGATTCGCCCACAGTCCAATTAAGGCAATCCAACCCGGTAAGGAATACACCAGACCTGTAACCAAATCGCTTGCGGCAAAACCATCACTGAAGCTCTGCCAGTAACGGGTAAAAAACGGGCGAATCAGAAAAGCACTGAAATAAAACAAGGCGGTGACCAAACCCAGGCGAAAAACAAAGTATTTAATCTGTTGTCGCTGTTTCTGATGGCTCGGGTCAATCTGTTTGGCATTCGCTGGTTCAGTATTAGCTGGGCCAGAATCAGAAGCAGACGAGTCAGAAACGGCTCCGGGTTGCCAGTGAATATTCAGCCACACAATCAGATACGTACACACCATCACCTGCAGTAAATCGCTGCCTGCCATCATCAGATACACATCACGCGGATCAAAATATTGCAGTACAGTGCCTCCCAACAATGCTCCGCCGATACCACCAAAATGCATCAACACCGAAAACAAACCAACCATACCCAGATGTTTGTCTTTTTCTTCCAATCGCATAACAAAGGGATAAATCAACAGATAACTGGCTTTAAACACCAGCATCAGCTGCGACAGAATCCAGAACTCAATTAACGACGTTGAGAAATAACAGGCAATACCTAAACATGCCGCGACAATCTGAGTGACCACCCAAAGATGCAATTCATGAATACGACGCGCGACTTTCGCCCACAGTGGAAAGGCCGTCATGACCGTAAAACAACAAGCAGCGATATAAAAGCCTACATGCTGAGCACTGTCGTACTGGAACGCCTGCTGAAAAAACTGCGGATAAAAAGGCAGTAGCATCGTATCGGCAATCACCGATACGATGGTTAATAGAATCAGAGAAGTTTTAAGACTCATCACCAACGGCCATCTCATTAGCGGATTTTTCCCGGATAACCGGCGTTAGTTTCATGGTCTTGCCTGTTGACTGTACCTTACTCAGGTTCTGCATTTGGCTCTGGTTCGCCGGTGCCGGGAACTGCTGAAACGCAATGCGCTCTTCAATGGGGTAATATTCAACACCGGTGATTTCACGCAAAATATAACTGTTGCGATAGCAGGCCATCCCCAGATCCGGGGTCACAAAACCGTGAGTGTGCAGCTCTGCATTTTGTACAAAGATTTCAGCACCATTACGATCAACCGAATAATTACGCTTAACCGAAAAACGTCCTTTTCCATCCCACTCTATGCGAGAACTGATCGGCTCCAGAAAATCCGGAAGCTGATACATATATCCGGTTGATAGCACCAGAGCATCTGTTTCCAGCGCATAGTCTTGCTGCTGTTCATCCTGGCGGAAGAACAAGCGAATCGAGTTGTCCTGAGTATCTTCTGCAGAAAGCAATGTGCTGTTGGTTAACAGATTGGTATTAAAGTCGGCCGCTAAACGTTTGACATACAACAGATCATAAATATCGTTAATCAGGCTGGCATTAATACCTTTATACAAATGCTTTTGATGGCTCACCAGTTGATCACGTTTCTCTGCCGGTAACCCATAAAAATAATCGACATACTCCGGAGAAGTCATTTCCAGTGTCAGCTTACTGTATTCCAGCGGGAAGAAACGTGGTGAGCGGGTGATCCAGTTCAACTCATAGCCATACTGATCAATACCCTGCAACAAGTCGTAATAAATTTCTGCCGCACTCTGGCCGCTGCCTACAATGGTGATCGACTTTTTCTGCTGCAATGCTGCTTTATTAAACAGGTAATCGGCGGAATGCACATTCATTCCTTTCAGATCCTGGCAGAACTCTGGCTTATGTGGCGACGGACCGGTGCCCAACACCAGTTTACGGGTGTAAAGGGTTTGCGTTTGCCCACTCTCGGTTGCCCGTGTCTGAATCTCATAAAGGCTCGTAGATTCCTGATACTCCACTCGCTCAACCCGGGTATTAAAGCGAATATTGCTCACCTGCTGAGTGGCCCACTGACAATATTGATTGTACTCAGAGCGCATCAGGAAGAAATCTTCACGAATATAAAAAGAATATAATCGCCCTTGCTGTTTAATATAATTAAGAAAGCTCAGCGGGTGTGTTGGATCTGCCAGCGTGACCAGATCTGACATAAAAGGCGTTTGCAGATGAGCGCTCTCCAGCATCATCCCCGGGTGCCAGTCAAAGCCACTGCGTTGCTCCAGAAACACACCGTTCACATCCGCAAGTGTATCCGTCAGACATGCCAGCCCCAGATTAAAAGGGCCAACACCAATAGCAATAAAATCAAAAACGGAGTCGTTATTCATCATTCTCTTCCTGTGAATTTCTGGTTAAACCGCAATACGTTGCGGCTTGGTTTCTGTTGGTTTTCCGGATTGATTGGCTGTAATCAGCTCTGAGGCGACGGCCATATCCTGATAATTTTGTGCAAAAAAAGCCTGGCCTTCGTGTTTAATCATGGCCAGCACTGCCTCAATATCCTGCAGACTGGTTTCCGGATTTAATAAAGTGAATTTCAGATAGCTGCGACCCGCTACCTTGGTTCCGGCAATCACTGCTTTACCACTGCGGAAAATAGCCTTGCGAATGGACTCATTACAGCGGTCAATCAACTCATCCGGTACCTGATGATCTTCAAAGTGGTTGTGAGCCGGGTGAAAACGAAAAACCAGCGTGCTGATTTCCGGCTGATGCAGCACATCAATATTGCCATCTCCGGCAAACAGCTCGTACGTTTCCGTCGCCCGCTGTATCACTTCATCAAACATACTGCCGATACGTTTCGCGCCCATAATGCGCAATGTCAGCCACAGTTTAAGGGCATCAAAGCGACGGGTTGTTTGCAGGCTTTTGTTAACCAGATTTGGTGTACCTTCGAGCTTGGCACTCAGAGGATTCAGGTATTCAGCATGGTGTGTCACATAACTGAGCGTATGAGCATTACGCACAAAAAATGCACCACAACTCACCGGTTGGAAAAATGATTTGTGGTAATCCACCGTAACCGAGTCTGCTCGTTCAATACCCTGTAATTTATCGCCATGTTTCTCAGAGACCAATAAACCACAACCATAAGCAGCGTCGGCATGGAACCAGATATTGTGCTGCTGACACAGGTCTGCAATTTTATGAATCGGGTCAATACTGCCAAAATCTGTGGTACCGGTTGTTGCAACCACAGCAATCGGTATCAGGCCCGTCTGCTGGGCTTTAGCAACTTCGTAAGCCAGAGCAGCTGCGTCCATGCGGTAATGTTCGTCATAATCAACACCGACCACCGACTCATAACCCAGTCCTAATAATGCAGCGGATTTCTGAACACTGAAGTGACTCAGTTTAGAGGTAAAGATACGGAACTTAGCAGCACACTCAGGCAGCCCGTTTTCTTTAACAGAATGGCCGTTTAAATACGTATCACAGTAATAATCGCGAGCTAACAGCATCGCCATTAAATTAGATTGAGTACCACCACTGGTAAAAATACCATCACCCGCAGCCGGCAAACTGATCTGTTCGCGTGTCCAGTCCACCAGTTTCTGTTCAATCAGTGTGGCTCCGGCACTCTGATCCCAGGTATCCACCGACGAATTAATCGACGACAGAATTAACTCGGCCATAATTGCCGGGTACACCACCGGACAATTTAAATGGGCAACGTATCTTGGGTGATGAAAATACACGGCATCTTTCAGATAGACCTGACGTAGTTCAGCCAGTGCTTCATCGGTTTTTTTTAATGGCAGATCCAGATTAATGTCACGAAACGAAGCAATTAACTCTTCCGGTAAAATTCCGGAAAAAGGCTGCTCTTTTTCAGTGATTGCCTGACGTACCAGATCAAGGCCTTTACGAACATCCCGTTCGTAGCGATTCAGGTTGTGGTCATTAAAAATATATTCCCGGTTTTTCTTTCGGGATTTTCCCCAACTACTCGTTTTTTTAAACAGAAAGTTTTTCGTGGTGTTTAACATGCAGGCTTTCCTTATATTCAGGTCAAGCAGCTACATGGTTGCAAAGTCAGGCTTCCTGCCTTGGTTATCATTTTCCGGGCACAACTATAATGATAAAGATTCTCATTACAACCTTTAACATAAAAAAACGTGATGAAGGTTTACTTATGAAAATAACCACTTTTAACAAAGGGTTATTAATAACGATATTACTAATGCCAAATCATGAGCAACAAAAACAAAAGCCAAAAACCCGGGCCAAAAAAAGGCCGCTCTGCATAAATCAGAGCGGCCTTTTTTGTCGATGGTTATGGCTTAGCTTGTTATATTTTCGCTGATATCAGAACTCATACGTCAGGTTAGCGCGCACCATACGCGGCTCAACCGGGTGGAAGTGTTCATCTTCGATACCTTCAGCACCAGCTGGCACGTCTTCTCCCGGTAAACGCGATTCGTACAAATAGGTGATGTCATTCCCTTCTTCATCAGTCAGGTTAATCAACTCTAACCCTAACTGTACTGCTGGCGTAACCTGATAATTCGCTTGCGCATTTAATAGCGTCACGGCATCCGCTTTACGACTGTTGTCTTCATTTAATGCAAATTTACCGAAGTGACGCAGGCGTAAACCGGCATTCCAATCGCCTAAACCATCAATGGTCATGCCCAGGCTGAATACCTGCTCAATGGCACCCGGAATATGCTGCTCTTTTTCACCTTTTGGTTTTAAGCGAGCACGACTAAAGGCCAGATCCGAATCCAGAATCAACCAGGGTTGTGGCTGCCAGAACACACTGGCTTCAACACCACGACGCTCGGATTTATCCGATGCTTCGGTGCTGCCTTCATCACCAACAAACAATAATTCGGAATCCAGTGTCAGCCACCAGAGCGATACCGCCAGTTGCAGGTCATTCGTCAGTTGTGTCTGTAACCCAAGGTCAGCGCCTTCACTCTGAACCAGCGGTGTTGCATCTTGCTCAGCAAAGCCACGGGCGTCGTTCGAGTGATAGCCCTGACCATAGTTAGCAAATACCTGAGTCTGTGCTGCCAGTTGATAAATCAGGCTGAATTTTGGGCTCACCTGAGTATCACTTTCGCCACTGCTGTCGTTATTTTCCAGCCGGTTTTTAACAATCGCCGAAATATAATCGAAGCGCGCACCAATTTGTGTGCGCAACTTGCTGCTCCATTGGTGGTTATTCTGTACAAATAAACCGAAGCCGGTTTCTTCCACCCGGTGACGCACACGGCGCTCATAAATATCGCGGTTTTGACTGCCCGACAAACCCACATCGGAGATACGATCGTGACGTAAATCCATCCCCGCCTGCCATTGGGTTTTCTCGCCGTTGTATAAATCCAGCAACGCAGAGCCGCCTAAGATTTTACGCTCGTCATGCTGACGGAATTCATCGCCATTATCCTGATCAATGGCATAGGTGAAGTTGTTATACAGCGTCAGGCCGTAATCAATCAGGTAAGCGTTGGTTTTTAACTCACGTCCGCCAAAATCGTTCCAGCCTTCATAACTCAGGCTACGACGATGGGTTTTACCACCGGTATCATCATCTAATGAATCAAAACGATCGCCATTTAATTCATTAATATAACGCTCAGGTAATTGTTCGGTGGCGGTCCAGTCATTCTGATACGCCATGGCAGTGATCGCACCACCGTTAATGCTGTTACCAAATGAATATTTGATCAGGCCAGAATATTTTTCCTGCTCCTGCTCAACTTCCCACGGGCCGTCGTAACGGCTGGTGTCTAATGCAGCAACCAGTTCATCACCGTTATTCAGTTCGCTGCTGCCTGCTACTAAAACGCGTTGATAACCGTATTCACCCAGACCAATTTTCAGCAGGTTTTTATTCAAGCGCTGGCGGGTATGAATACGCACGGCACCGGCATTGGCAAAGTCACCCTCACTGGCGTAATACGGGCCTTTTTTATAATCCAGTGACTCAACCAATTCCGGAATTAAAAAGTTAATATCGGTATAACCCTGGCCATGACCATGAGTACGCATATTCACCGGCATACCATCAATAAAGGTCGCAAAGTCAGTACCATGATCCAGATTAAAACCGCGTAAGAAATACTGGTTCGCTTTGCCTTCACCACTATGTTGGGTAACGATTAAACCCGGCACTGTTTCTAACACTTCTCCAGCACGGCTGATCGGGCGTTGTTCAATTTGCTCCGCGACCACGGTACCCATCGAAGCCGACACAGCATTCCCCACTTGCGCCTGACTGGAGACAGTCAGGTTCGATAATTGCGCTTCATCGACACTGGAATTAATACCCGCCGCATAGCTGGATGAAGACCACAAAGAGGCCAGCGCCACTGCCATAAATAATGGAGTACGTTGATTGATTGTCATACACTTTCTCTGCTAAAAATTAACGATGAATCGTTTGATTTATTGACCAATTAAGATCAGTTTTCCGGTTTTGGGGTCTTTATAAACCTGCCCCATTGATTGATAACCCTCAGCTTCACCACGCTCTAATTGCTGACGTAACGATTCAGGAATATCAGTTAATTCCTGACTGCGCTCCAGCTTCATATCACTCTCTAATTTAAAATGTTGTTTTAATTCCGGGCTCACTGCGACCAATGCCGCGATTAAGCCACAAGCAAAAACCAGCATAATATCGACCAGGTTGGCCAGCGGGCCGAGTGGTTCATCATCCTGAGCATCAAAGGAGGACGCGCGCCAACGATCACTCATCACGCATCACCCGTTAATTGCGCCATGGCTTTGTCGTACCAGCGACGGCGTACCCGCCCTAATACAAACCCTAAAATACCGGCTAATAAACCAATCACCGTGGTATCAAACGCGACGGTAATTGCAGTGGTTAATATCGTTAATTCGCCATCGCCTAATGCTGCCAGTCCGGGGCCGAGTGGAATTAAGGTGCCCATCAGGCCCAGCATCGGCGCAATACGGGTAATTAAATCCGCACGTTCGATCCGGCGTTTACCCACTTCCATTAATAACGCCTGATCACCACGCTGTAATAAGCGCTGAATACCACCAAAGCGCTCCCCCAATGCCAGCCCGGTTTCGTATAAAGCTAACAACAGAAAAAACAATAACGCCCATACCACGGGTTGCAGCAACAAGCCGGTAATCTGGTGCATGATGTTAAGAGAAACTGCAGAAAACACCTTAAATCTCCTCAATAAAAGAGAGCAGGCGGGCAGACACGAGGAAACAGCTGACGCGTATCGTACGTCGATCAGACGCCACCGATAACAAGCGCTTAACTAAGCAGACTGAATACCATTCGCTCAGGTCACCCCGCCTGAAATCTGGTTTACTCCAGGCCGGTCTCCGGACTCAGAACTCAACATTGTTCAACATAATGGCTGATCAACATTGAGGGCCAGCCTTCCCATCCAATTATGTGTCATGCACATCATCAGACAGTGGCTGAAGGCCAAACCGTTTGGACGGTTTTTCCATACCGTTGCGGGGGCAGTACAGGAATAGCACAACACTTTTTAGCTATAGAAAAATCTTTAACTGCAGAAAGCGGCCTTACCTGTTTCCCGATTATCCTGAACCACTGAAATAACGATGACAGCTTCAGGCACCTGAAAGTGAGCGGCATATTAGCAGCTTGCTCAGTAAGTTAAAACCGGACGAATTAAAACGTTACAAGCTAATGATTAAAAAGGCTCAGGATAAGTACAGCCGCTGCGCTTCTGCAATCGCAATACGATCCGGTTGAATCTCCAGCACATCCAGTTCGCTCAGCGGTTGCCAGAATACAAATTCGGCTTCCAGTGCATCAATATCACCCTGCCATTCCGTCACCAGATAATAATGCAGGCGTTGCACTTCGGTTTCGTGCTCCGACTCAGCGGTATGAATCAATGAGCACACATAACCGGCAGACTCCGCTTCCAGGCTTAATTCTTCCATTAATTCACGCGCCAGCGTTTGCAGGTGTTCTTCTCCATATTCTGCATGCCCACCGGGCACCATCACCATCGCCGCATCAAATGCTTTATCGGCGCGGCGTTTTTCCAGCAAAACACGGCCATCATGAATCAGAATAAAAGACACACACTCAACAAACTCCATCACAGCTCCTTTATGACGTTATGGCGCGGATGATTATTAGAAAGGTGGCACAAGATGCGACAACCTGTCACATTCACGGGCATCAGCCATTACCGTAAAATGCGCCGCAGTATACTAACAGAAGTTGTCATTATGCCCCGCCTGAATCCTTTATTTATTGCCGTTGCTTCCATTTCAGCGGCTTCTACAAGCCATGCCGCCACTTCCGATAGCGTTGCGCAGGCTCCTGTTGTATTGAGCCACGTTGCGGTTGAGAGCACACACACACCGCTGGATCGTCAGGATATGGCACCCAGCAACGAAATGAGTGCCGAGCAACTGAAGGCACTGAATATCACCACCGTCGAAGACGCTCTGAAGTCACAGCCGAATGTGATTGTACGCAAACGCTATATTGGTGACCCAAACCCAACACTGGGTATTCGTGGCAGCAATATGTTTCAGTCCACCCGCTCATTAGTGTTTGCCGATGGCATGCCGCTGCACTATCACTTACAGACCCGCTTTTCTGGCGCGCCACGCTGGTCGGTTGTTGCGCCTAACGAGCTGGAAAAACTGGAAGTGATTTATGGCCCGTTTTCGGCAGAGTATGCTGGCAATGCCATGGGCGGGGTTATTAACCTGACCACCAAAACACCACAAAAACGCGAAATTACCGTTAACGGTGCGTTATTCAAGCAGGATTACGATATTAATGGCCGTGATGAATCGTTAAATGGTGGCCGCTTCTTTGCTTCTTACGCCGATAAAATTGGTAATTGGTCTTTATTTGGTTTTTATAACCATCTGGAAAATGAAGGCCAGCCACAAACCTTATTTGCCAGCAGCGACAGCACTGATGAAAATCCAACCGCGGTAACCGGTGGTTTGCGTCAAAAAGATGCGTTTGGTGATGAGGTTATTATTTACGGTGATTCCGGCGTCGTCGACAGCAGCACCGATTTATACAAGCTGAAAGCGGTTTATCAGAACGATGGCTTTGAGTGGCGTAACACCATCGCTTATGAACAGCGTGAAAACGACACCACCGATACCCGCAGTTTCCTCAGAGATGCTAACGGCGACACCCAATATGGCGGCCATTATATTCAGGATGGCACGGCATTTTTTGCCACCGATTCACGCTCTCGCTTTGGCGACAGCCGCCAGGATCGTAACAGCTTATGGTTAGGCACCGGCATTACTGCCCCGTTAACTGACAACTGGTACGCCAAGGTTGATATCAGCCAGTTCAGTATTCTGACCGACGAACGCATTCGCACCTCACGCAAGCCCAGCGACCCGGCGTTTGATGGCTCAGAAAACATTCAGGAATTTAAAGGTTCTGGTTGGCAAACACTGGATACCAAACTGGCTACCGATCGGTTATTTGATCGTGCCGATATGAGTCTGAGTGCGGGTTACCATTACGATTTATACAAATTACAGATTAATACCGGCAGCTATAACCCGGCCAATAATGAACCGCAGAGCAGCAAGCCGGATTCCGGCGGTGATACCGAGACTCAGGCATTATTCAGCCAATACCAATGGCGTGTTGCTCCTCACTGGGATGTGAATGTGGGTGTGCGTTATGAACAGTGGCGGGCGATGAATGGCTTCCGTCGGGAAGGTCAGCATCCGGATCGTAAAGAACATGCCTGGTCGCCTAAATTTGCTATCGGTTGGGAATTTGCCCCTGGCTGGAGCACTCGTTATTCCTTAGCCAAAGCAACCCGCTTCCCGATTGTTGAAGAGTTATATAACAATGTTGATATTACGCTGACGCAAAATATCGCCAATGCCGATTTAAAACCGGAACAAGGCATTCATCAGAACCTGAATCTGAGCAAACAATTTGATAATGCTGAGCTGACCATTAACCTGTTTTACGACCGGGTACAGGACACCATCTTTAATCAGCGCATTGTGAATCGTCGCAGTACCTTCCTCAATATTGAGCAGGTGAATACCAAAGGTGCCGAACTGACTTACGATATTCATGGCTTGTTCCACCCAACCATTGATGTCATTTTTAATACCAGTTATACCGACGCCCGAATTGCCCGCAATTCACGCGTGCCCGAATCCAAAGGGGAACAATTCCCACGGATTCCTGAATGGCAAAATAATCTGATTGTGACCTGGCATGCCTTACCACAAGTGGATTTAAACAGCCATGTGCGTCGGGTCAGCAACAGCTATAACACGCTGGATAACAGTGACACCGAAAGTAATGTTTTTGGTGCCATTGATGCGTACACCTTTGTGGATGTAAAAGCCAACTGGCAGGTCACCCATCAGGCAACGTTATCGTTAGGTATCGACAACCTGTTGGATGAGGAAGCCTATGTGCATCACCCGTATCCGGGACGCACTATGATTCTGTCTGGTGGTTACCGCTTTTAATCTGATTTCACATTATTTATGTATGACCAATAAACGATAAAACATGAAAAAACATCAACATCAAACTTTATGGCGCTGGCATTTTTTTGCGGGTTTGTACGTCTTACCTTTTATGTTGATGTTAACCATCACGGGTTTGGTGATGATGTTTTATCCACAAATCGAGCAATGGCAATATCCACACCTGGTTCAGGTTGATGCCAATAAATCGGCAATGCCGTTAAATAAGCCGTTAACCGCAACACAACAACTGGATATTGTTAAAGCTGCGTACCCGGGTTTCCGGGTGCGTCAGTATCAACCGCCTCAGACAGCAGACCGCTCAGCCCGGTTTAAAATTGTTTCGCGCCGCACACCGACTCAAATTATTTTTCTTAACCCTTATTCCGGAGAAATTCTTGGCCAGCTCAGCGCCCGGGATACCTGGTATTCGATTGCCGATGATATTCACGGCACCCTGATGTTAAGCAAGGTTAAGGTTGGTGAGCAAAATTTAGGCAAGCTCGGCGATGCGTTAATCGAGCTATCTGCAGGGTTCTCGTTATTATTATTAATCACTGGGATTTATCTTTATTGGCCGAAAAAAAATCGATCAACAGCCCAAACTAAAAAATTCTACGCCATCAAACATTGGCTGGGATGGCGCTTTTCAAAAAATAAACACGGCAACTTAAGCCGCAGCAGCTGGAAATCCATCCATGCATCTTTAGGCATCTGGCTATCTGTTATTCTGGTATTTTTTGTATTAACCGGCATGGCCTGGACAGGTATCTGGGGGCAGCAGTTAGTACAACCGTGGAGCAGCTTTCCTACGGAAAAACGCGCCAGCAGCTGGCAATCGGACCCAGTTTCAGTAGTCGCTGACAACCCTCAAATAAACTACGCTCAAATAAACCACGCTCAACTCAATACGGAAAATAACGAAGAAGTGGCGTGGAATCTGGAACTGGCTGCCGTGCCCCAGTCTCAACTTCAAACAAAATCGCAAGCCAAATCGCAGTACCAGCGAGAAAAGATAATCCCCTTGCCACTCGAACAGATTATGCAGCAGGGCCAACAGCTGGGCTTTGATTATTTCCGGGTTGCATTACCGCAGACCCCAAGCGGGGTGTATACCCTGATGTCGGTGACCACCAGTGGTGATGTGGTTGACCCACGTAAAGATCGCACCGTACATATTGATCAATACTCTGGTCAGGTATTAGCAGATATTAGCTGGCAGGATTACAACCCGGTGGCGAAATCCATGGCAGCGGGTATCGCCTTGCATAAAGGCCAGGTATTCAGCTGGAATTTATGGCTGAACACACTGGCATGTGTATTACTGGCTTTTTCTTCACTTGCGAGCCTGGTGCTATGGTTTAAGCGCCGTACCGGAAAAAAAGGAGCAGTAGTAGAAGGAAAAAATCAAAAGCCGTCGCTGACAACACCAACCATCCCGGCTAAACAGGGAATGCCAAAGACAGCGGCTTTTTGGTTGTTACTGACCGGTGTTTTATTTCCTCCAACCGGAGTAGCCATGCTGCTGTTTTTAGGGTATGAATATTGGCAGTCGAAACGCGTCTGATCACGACGCAGATTGCGAACAATAAAAATATTCTGGAGTTTATTATGTCGGTTTTTGCACTGAATCTGTTTAATGTTTCGGATAAAGAAGAATACCTGGCTTATGCCCGCCGCTCACAAACGGAAGTAGAAACTCACGGTGGCAAATTACTCTCTGCCGGAAAATTCCGTGAAAGTGTTCAAGGAGATATCACCCCTCGCACCGTGATGCTGTTGGTGGAATGGGAATCAAAAGAAGCGTTTGACAGTTATCGTAATGACCCGGCGCTGGCCGATTTACATCCCCACCGGGAAAACGGTACCGATCAATATATCTGGCATTTATTTGATAAGCTCGAAGACCTGCGCCCGATTTTAAAGTCATAGGTATTCCTCTCCGTCATTGATGCTCTGGTGTTGACGCTCTGGTATTAACGATGTGTGCTGGCGATGCGGGGTTGATTCTTGCCGATTCAAAAGGCAAAGTATCGCCCCCAAAGCTGACACCACTATCAGCAAATGACATACGGAGTTGTCAATGACAATACATCCTCTTCATCAGCAGTCTCTTGTCTATTTTCTCGCACTACTACCCGTTCTGATTGGCTTTGAGCAACTTCATACCCTACCGTGGGACGATAGTCTGAGTCCTAGCCACAATTTAATTCCCTACGGCTTAATAGCGATCTCACTCGTTGCATTCGCATTTATTTTTAAAAGTCATAAATCCAGTGATAACCCAACAAATTTTATCTTTGCACTGCATCATTATTCTGATCAGACGGTTGGCACTATTCAGGATATCAGAGAATGGAATAACGAAACTCAGTACACTATCCGCTATCTTGATCGCGATTTTCTGCTCAGCGACGCCAACAGAATCAGTGGCCCACATGATATCGACTCGGATGAACCTGTCCGGTTTTCAACTCTGAATATCGGAGATAACGTTGGTATCTGTTGTCAGGCAAATAACCCGGAAGATGCTCGTTTCTTTGAATTCCATAGCAGTAACGGCACAACCCATTCCAACACAACCGTTACTCTTAATGGCAAGGTTATTTCATCAGGTCAATCCGATATCGATTTAGAGAAGATATTAACTGAAGCTATGCATCAGCCTCCAAGCGATAATGTCCATATCAGTGCCGAAGCAGCTGCACTTAAAGACAAACATGTAAAAGCCATTCTCAAGGCCATCCAGGATAATCACTAAGCAGGAAAAGGATTTAGCGTGAAAAAGTCAGACTTCGAACTGGAAAAATTGGAATACAACAAGGAAACCTTACTCGGCACCTTGTTCGTTATTGTTATATATCTGTCGGTCGCCCTTCCCGTTTCATATAACTTTATGCCTTCTGCGGTCAGTTATTTTCTGGAATATCTGTATAACGCTCAGGCATTCGCTTCTGACAGCTATCGCTATATGACGTCCTCAGGTTCCTCCTCTACCCGGGACTACTATGTCATGGCCTATGAGAATGGCCTTAAGGAACTCAGTAATGTGACGGTTATTCTGTTAATGATTCCGGGACTCATTACAGCCGCATTGATTGCACTTGTACCACTCGGACAGGTGGCAAAGTTCAAGCATGTAAAAAGTGTTCTCGCTAAACATGGTTATCACTCTACGGCAAAGACACTGTACTACACCATCACAACGTTAAAAATCAGAGCAGGTATGTTGCTGCTGATTGCTCTTTTGATGGGTTTTCATGCGTTGCATATCAAATACAAAATCGACATTCGGCCAGATATTGGTGATGGTATTTTTCTTGACGAGTCGATGTACCTGAAAGCACAGAACTTTACGGCAAAATATTCGATGGAAGGACATCTGATGCTATCAGAATCCGGAGATCCGCTATGGGTTTCTTATAAAACGCATAAGATTAATCCCAGACAAATATGGAACAACCAAGTTACCAATGAGAAAGAGCTGCTCGCCATTAGTGTTTATGACGTCCAGCAGCAACAAATGTTCATTGAAACTCAGACACTCCCAATGGATAAGAAAGGGTTATTTTCACTGCCATCAGAAGATGACTATACCAGCTACATTCTGCACGGGTTTATGTACACACTTGATAATAAGCTAACCAGTATCTGGCGAACCGATCTTAAAAACTCAGAAACGCAGAGAATTAATTTTGAAGAATATATGGCATTGTATGATCAGAAGCTGTCATATAAACAGCTAAATGACTCACACATAATCATGAAAAATCAAAAGGTCAGCTTCCGAATCCTGCTGAATAACGGCCAAGAGTTTTGGTTAAACACCGAGAGCCATACCCTATCTGATTATGACCATCTGCGCGAAGAAGATTTGAGTAGAGCAGAAGCGGTGCGTAATGAAAGAGATAATGTTCCTTTTAATTTCCGGATAACACATACATCAGGAGAAATTAAAAGAATCGAATTTTATCCACGAAAAAACTGGAAAAATCGAGTACAGCGGAAACAGGATTACCTCGATCTTAAAATCATAAATTACAACAAAGATGGTTTATTTTTACATGCCTTTGATCATTTAGGCGAAAACTCTAAATCATATCTTCAGATGTTAAACTGGGATGGCAGTCTGAAATGGGAAATTCGCGATATTCATTTAATCAACCCAGAGCTTAACCGGGCTGGGGCGAGGCGCAGTCGGTATCACCATCATATTGTGGACGATAGATTATTAATTGAAGGATATGTATCTGGAGAAAAATCCGGCTTTTATATGATTGACCGCAATATCGGTAAGGTACTCTGGAAGTTTCAGGTTCCGGTTGCGGAGTAACCACAGTCGCGTTTATTGCCAGAGCTCTATCAGCCAGTGAAAGCTAAGTCACCCCTGAATAATTCAGAGGTGACTTAAGATCCAAAGATATTAGCTTTCGCTGGTTTCTTGCTGTAATTTTTCCCGCACATTCATCAGAATTTTACCGAACTGGTTTTGACCACGACGATCCCGTCCACAACCCCAGAAATAATCGTACATACTGTTTTCCACCAGAGTTTGATCACCGCTATCCAATAATGCAGCAGCAACCTCTAGGTGAGCCTTGCATTTAGTGTACATTGCTCGGGTCATCAGCACCTGACGCCGCTGTTTCCAATCTTTACGGCGCTGCCAGAAGCGCCACTTGGTGAACTTAATTGCATCTTCGGCGGTTTTTGTATGGCGGATTTTTTCCTGAAAGCCCGGATTATCAAACTGCATCGCCTGGAAGTAATGTTCGACACTGGGCCAGTCCTGATCATCCAGATAGAAACCATGCGGCGAGGCACTGCCCAATAACTCGTTGGCGTCGTGGCGCGAGAAAAAGTGTGAATTCAGGTTTTCTTCTGGAAACAGTCCCATGATGGTTCGGTTCCTTTCATTGATATTGATTGGCCTTGGAGAAGTATTATGGGGGATTTGAGTTGGAAGGTCAGCACAGTCCAGAATCATTTATCGAAAGTAGGTTAGAGAAACCGATCCCATCTCCATAACAGAAGTGATTCATACGTTACACCAAACAGCAGACTGAGCAGGAAATAACAGCAGAAGCGTTCAACAAGGAGGAGCAGGAGTGATCAATTTCCCCAGCGCCACCACGTGGTGGCGCTGGGGTGATTTGCACGGTGTGCTGTTATAGAGTGATCGGTTCTACTGCGATGCACTGAGCATTATGCCGTAAGCTTCCCGAGCCCCAAGAAAAGTTTATATAGTAGCAACAGTATACTAAGAACAATCGGTGTATAGAGGACAACGGCGAACGTAAAAATGTACCGTTTCTTCTTATAACGAAAAACAACACTTCTACATTGCGCCTCTATCCACACCATGCCTAACAAGTAAAATAGCATGTAATAAATTTGAGTGAATAAATGAAGGCCTTCAGTACTAAAACACAGTATTAACAGTAACCACTGTGAAATTATTAGAACATAACCATTCCACCTCATTTTAATAGCTCACCGAAATAGAGCGCAATGCGTCCTCAGCTAATTGACGTCCAAAATCATTTGCAACATCCTGATTTTGAGTACCATACTGAAAGCCTTGTAGAATCAAAGTTTGATTTGCAAGCTGAGATATATTTGCATTGTTTCTAGCAAATTCATCACCAAAATTAATCATAGGAGTTTTCATCTCTATCACTGCGTTCGTATGAGAAAATGGGTAGCTAGTCTCAGTGTATAAACTCCCACTTCCCCCCTTAGGCGCTGGAAGCTTTCCAATAGCGAAGTCAGTCAAAAGTTCAGCTCCATCAGCAATAGCAATCTTAGATTCCGTACTCAGGTTTGAACCCAATATATTTGTTTGTGTTGCAGTAAGGCGGAATAAGGACGAATGAGTATCTGGAATTCGATACTGCTCAGCACCATCGAAAGCTAGCTCAGCTACTGTTGCATTACCTAACTCGTAACTATTCGTTCCTAGACCGTACCCAGACTTAGCTATTATTACAGGCCCCACAACCCATCCCACATAAGGAACTCCGACAGTTATCAAATAGCCCGCATATAAGCCAAAGCTATTGCCAGCAACACCCAGTCCAGCTATAGCAGCATCTTTCCCTCTAATTCCATTCATCCCTGTCGGATCAACAAAACTAAACGGATTGCCATACACATAGCCATAGGCATTCAATCCACCGGTACGATACATATCCGCAAATACCGGATCAACCGACGTAAAGATACCCGCACCGGCATCGTACAAACGCGCATTCATATGAATAAATGGTGTGCCATCAATCATCAAGTGTCCAGTGTAACCAGAGTCTGTAATCTCTAATAACTTATCTGCGTCTTGTGAATGAACCTTACGCCCGTAAGCATCAAAGGTTTGTTTGCCATAAGAGTTGCCGTTTTCATCCCACACCGAACGGATTGACCCCAAGTGATCGACATGGGCCATATAGTAGCCAGTTTTGTCTCCACGCAAGGTAATGGCGGCATTGCGACGGTAACGATAATACGAGGAATCACCTTCAATTATCTTTTCAACACCATTCCAACGAATTACTTTACGATCGCCGTAATCGATGGATTGCAGCTCGTCAGCCGGGCCATAATTAAAGTCTATTGATGTACCAGCTTTAGATACTGTTGTTGGCTGCCCCAGTGAATTGTATTGAATACTGTAGCCAGCAATAACTGAGGTATTACCGGTTAATGGGTAATTTACCTGACCAGAGTAAGTAGGGGAGTCACTTATACCATCAGGCCTGCTATAAGAGTTAATCCAACCATTATAATTTCCACTATAATTTTTATACTGATAAGTATTTAAACTAACATCTTTATAGTTGAAATTACCAAAGTCGTCATAGGAAAAATTTCTACCCTGAATCGGGGAGTCAGAACTATCTGTTACTGACTCAAGCTGGCCCTTGTTGGTATAACTCATAGTCAACGCATCGTTGTTGACTGTTTCTTGCTGCTCCAGCAAGCCTGCTTTAATCCGCAAGTCTCCAAACGGATCGTAATATAAACTTTCCCCATCCAACGTTACGTTGCCATTCGCTTTTCTGAGCTCCCGATAAATCATATGGTTCGTATGATCTTCAAACTCCTGATCATAAATAAATTTACCATTTAGATAACGTTTTTGTGTTGGTCGGTCACGACGATCAGTATCCATTAATTCCCAGATAACCTTACCGGTGGTATCCGTTACTTTGGAACGTTGCCCATTCTGATACAGGTACGTGTAGCCATAACCACTATCATAAAGTTCACCTGAGACACGGCCATAATTATCATAGCTATAAGTCAAACCAAACTGATTTCCATCAATTTTCTTAGTATGTTTATTCACCAATGGAAGACTTGGTTTATAAGTAAAATTTTCCAAAACGGCTTTAGACGTAGCCTCAGATAAGTCTGCTGGAACTGTGCTATCTAACACCTGTTCAATCGAGTCAATTAATCCTGAACGCTGGGCATCGTAATTCCAAACATAGGCTTTTTCTGTAATATCTGAGCTATTTTTAAATACACGATACTTCATACGGCCTAAAGCATCGTAGCCGGATTCAATAGCATGGCCATCAGCTGTTGTGACCTTAGTTTGTTCACCAAAGGCATTGTACTGATATTTAATATCTCCTCTTCCTGGACGAGAGGAGGTTATGATATTGCCTGCTATATCGTATTCCTGCTGATATATATATTTATTGTCAACCATTGCAGCTCCTGCAATAGAAGGTGCATGGTCTCCATAAATGGTGATATCAGTAGTATCTCCATTGCCATTATAGTTGTAAAAACGCCCAGAGACTTTATTCCCACCAACGTTCAAGTCTTCTGCATATATTTTTTTGGAGCCCACCCCCACTAAGGACACCCAACTCCTACTCAGTCCAGATACATTTACACCTGACGCAGAGTGTGGAACAAAAGATTCTGTTTTCGTTATTTTAATCAGCGATTCTAACGTATCGAGTTTGTCCTTCAGGGGTTCTGGTATCGTATATGCTTCGTAGCTATAAGTTTCAGTTTTAGTAGTTATTCCCTGCTCACTCGACCCTGCGATAACGGATATCCTTTTAACTTCTCCATCTGTTTGATATTGATAATTTGTCGAAGTTGTACTCAATAATGATGATACATCTGAGAAGACTGATTTTACTCGACCTTTTTCATCAAACTTACTAAAAGTGTACGCATATCCATTTACGGTTTGCCGTGCTGAACCAATAGCTTCTCCATGAATATCTAAATAAGTGGTCACATCCGCCTGACCATCGGATGAAGACAGAACTCTCATATAAGCCCCATCAGGACATAATGAGCTACTGCATGCTTGATAAGCTATATCAGTTATACCTTCAACATTATCAGTAATCTTAGTGCTTCGACCAAACAAGTCATATTCTATTGAAGTTACTTTTCCTGTTGCTAAATCAGATTGTGATACAAGACCAAAAGGTGTGTATTGATAGCTATCATATTTTTGTAATGCTTCATGTTGTATCTCGGTAGGATGACCATTTTTGTACAACCGGTAAATAGTTTTTCTTTTTTCGCCAGTATTTATATCTTCAATTTCTTGTGAAGAAAGATAGCGAAATGAGTCAGTAAGATAAGAGTTTGTTATTTTTTTCCCTAAAGCACCAGATGTATCAGTATGTATTAATGGTACTTCATGACTACTACCTGAGGGTCTCCATAAAGTATAAGAATGGTCGACTTCTACACATTTTGTTATTAGCTCCTCATCATCACAATTTTCCCTGTAATTAAGCCCTGCTCTTTGACGAATCACTCTTTCTGTCGTTGATGTGACAAAAGCAGGATAAGATAAGCTTTCATATTCTGGCTTATAATATTTTATATAATCAGAGTTTGTAATAGTACTTTCATATAATCTGCCAAGATTATCGACTAATGTATAGACCTCTCTAACTGGATTGTTTGGATCATTTCCAACATAAGAACCTGAGTAAAATTTCTCTCTGATTTTATAATCTATATACCTTTTATTCCTATTACCCTCTATAATTTCTCTAACATATGGAGTTGCTGAATAAGCTTTATAATTATAATTCTGCCCTGATATTTCACTATCAATTTTATAATTCGTCACGCTGATATCAGTAACAACTACATTTCGATCACTATCATAGCTTTTATCTTCATAAATATTTTCACTTAGTCGAACATTACCTTCTCGACCTAGTCTATAATCAGTAACTGTGCTTTTGGTGAAAGATGAAAAATTCCAAACGTCAGAAAATTTAACATTTTCATATAAATACTCTTTTTTCAGAGAACCTAAAACTCCCTCATTAACAACTAGCTCAGAAACTTTATTCTCTAACAAATCCTGACGATTCAAGGGAGGAAGCATAGGCAGTGTTAGATCACCATGGAAATCATCATATTTTGCAGATAAAATTTCATCGTTACCAAATTTCGCTGAGATAATTTTTCCTACCATATTAGATAGTTCAATTAATCGAACATGACCCGAAGGTAACCACTCAACAATTTCCGTTCTTCCATCCCTGTCGAAATCAGATATTTTAATACCATCAATATTTTTTGATTTTATATTAAATTTATCAGACAGCTCACCATCCAAATAAAAATCATCCCCTCCCGATATGTAAATATTAGCGCGACTGCCATCTTGATTAAGTACGATTAAATCCTGAAGACCATCAAGATTAGAATCAAATGGCACTACATTGGAAAAGTCGGCATCGTTCTTACGATACCACTGTGTTTTAATATCACTTAAATTTGAACTAGAAAAAAAATGTAACTTATACTTATTATCTAAATGTTGACCATGTGATAAAGTCATCACTTGCAAGCCCTCAGGAGAGGCCCTTACTAAATCGGACAAACCATCACCATTAACATCCATCCATATAGATTGATCGAAAAACAAATCTGATTCATTTTCTAAAATACTAATTACTGGTTGACGAGTTATCTGATCAAATTCGATATGATAATATTTTTTTAATCTATATTCAGGACTGCCATTCTTAGCATCATAGCGAACCAATATCTCTAAATTACCATCTCCATCTAAATCAAGAACAGCCGTAGCATCGATCTCAATATCATCATATGACGATATCCAAACCCCTGGAAATTCCCGAGATCGACCCCGGCCATTACCATCTGGGTCAAAATGAAAAGCTCTCACTGAAGTACCTTTATCTGCCTGGTTGGATAACACATCAACACCCAGATGATAATTATTATAATAATAAAACGCAGAAATCCCTATAACCTCTGACAAACCATCTTTGTTCAAATCTACATCAATCGGTAATACGGCATCTTCAAAACTACCTAAATAAGTGAATTCTTCGAATTTTGAGCTTAAAGAAAAATCAGCATCTTCTCTTGAGGTTAATGCAATACCTGCTTTTGTTGACAAGTTGCATCCCACATTACCATCAATCGAAAAGCAACCTGTTCCTGTTACTTTACCAGTTAATGCAGCATACGTTGCTTCAACCTTACTGTTAACATAAATTGGATTTATTGCTTGATATTTTCCGTCACCAGATCCTGTAGCATGATTGAAATCTCCTACATCATATGTAATCGTATCAGCAGAGGATAAATTTCTTTCGACAACACGGTAAGATTCCTCTTGTAATTTTTCAGAATATTTAAGATATACATTTCCTGTAACACCCTGATCCCAAGTATCATTTTTTGTATATAAAGCACCATGAACAAATTGAGCTTCAGATACATATGTGTTATCAAGAATCTCATCGGTAATAAAAGGCGTAGATCCTGATGAAATAACATATGGTTTTTCGCATCTGCTAGAATCACTAATTGTTGCACAATATTGAACATCAGAAATTCGCGGAGAGCCTTTCATCTCATATCTTAAGTAATAGTTACCTAAAACATCATTTCCTTTACCTATAGATATTTTAGTAACTAGCTTTACGTTCTCCTCGAATGGCTTTGAATCAGCAACCCTAAATTGCGAAAAAGAATTTTTATTACTATATTCAAACTTCACAATTATTTTATTATTCCCAGACCCGTAACTGACATTATCCAACAAGCCTTTAGCTGTATAAGAAAACACAACATTTTGATTGCTTTTCGCATCTTTAATTTCTTTTATCTTATAATATTCGCCTCGCGAAGCTCCAGTATTTACAGAACCATAAACAACCTGAGTTCCATCACCTCGATATTCATAGAATACATGACCATCACGATCATATTTGAATGTTGTTATTTCATCTATAGAGGAGGATTTGTACTTGTATATTTTATATACACCTGATAAGGCAGAAGAATTATTTTCCTCGCCAGTTAAGACTAAATCTCTGCCATTTAAACAATAAGTACGAACACTAGACCCATAACCAATACAGGGGGAAATTTCTCGATGAAAAGTTGAGCTCCAACCACTACCAAATACACCCATTGATGAAGAACTATTTGAATATAAAGCTAAGTCAAGAAAAGAAATATTTTCTTGAGGCAAACGAATTGGTAATGACAAAGAGAGTAAACCATTTAATGGGTTTATATTATATTTAAGCCGATTCGTAGAAACAACATTACCAGGCCTTGGTGCATAACCAATATATTTACCGACTGTTAGTTGTCGATAATCAATATCTAAATTATGCGTAACAATTAGGGAACTACCGCTCTGGCCGATGTCTAAAACCTCTTTGACAACTCCATCATTAGCCAGCACACCAATTTCATCTTTACCGTCACCGTCAAGATCTTCAATCGTTATATTACCCGCAAGCTCACTTGTTGCTAAATAAGCAACTCTAGTAGGTCTAGGGCCTGCGTCGCCATAAATAACAAACGCTTTCGCTCCGCTCAAATTACTTCTGGCTAATAGATCCTGTCGACCATCACCATTAAAATCACCAGCTAGGATATTAAGCCCAGTCCATGAACCAGAATCACCTATACGCACTTTTCTCGTTTGCAGATTCTCGGGCTGCCCCCAGCTCCAGCTTTGAGGCGCAGCAAGATGAAATGCTTCTGAGTCACGATATTCGATCGGAATAGAGATATCTGAGGAAATCAATAAATATCGGCTGTAAGGCTGGAATTTTAGGGTTCCCCCCGTAGGTGAATGCTGCGCATATTCAACATAGAAAGAGTCTTCTTTCAGGTTTGTATCAGCACAGGCAAATTGATAAAAAAATACGTGTAAAACGAAGAGAGTGAGGATACGTAGCATAGGGCATTCCGTTGCTTTTTTATTTATCTCTAGATTATATTGAACTATCGATAAAAATCTATAGCAATAAAAACGCCCAACTAGTTATCACTAATTGGGCGTTTTAACTTCCACAAAAGACCGGCTATTAACCCAGCTCAGAAAGCTTCTTCTTCAGAACTTCCATCACCACCTGCGGGTTAACACCTTTCGCCGCTTTACGGGTAGCACCAATAAATGGCCCCATCGCTTTGCCACGTTTTTCTTCCGGTGTGGCAAGGTAGGTTTCCACCAGCTTAGCGTTATCCGCTAATACCTGTTCAACAATGGATTCGATCGCGCCAGTGTCAGACACCTGCTTCAGGCCCAGTGAATCGACCAACGCATCAACGTCGTCGCCCTTGCCTTCAAGCAGTGCATTAAAGACTTCTTTCGCGCCACCGTTATTCAGGGTGTTGTCTTTAATTAATACCAGAATACGACCAAGCTGTTCGGCATTAACTGCCAGCTCAGTGACATCGATTTCCAGACGATTCAATGCAGCCGATACATCAGCTTGCACCCAGTTGGCCGCCAGCTTGTAATCGTTAGCGATTTTCGCCGCATCTTCGAAGTAGTGAGCTAGGTCGCGATTAGACGCAATCACAGCCGCGTCGGTTGCGCTTAAGCCGTGGTCTTTCACAAAACGAGCACGTTTGGCATCCGGTAATTCCGGCAGAGTTTCACGTACCGCTTCGATGTAGTTATCGTCGATAATAACCGGCAATAAATCCGGGCACGGGAAATAGCGGTAGTCGTTCGCGACTTCTTTCGAGCGCATGGAACGGGTTTCGTTTTTATCGGCATCGTACAGGCGAGTTTCCTGAACGATCACGCCGCCGTCTTCCAGTACTTCCATCTGACGTTCGATTTCAACTTCAATCGCACGCTCAACGTTACGGAACGAGTTCACGTTTTTAATTTCAGTACGGGTACCGAATTCTTCCTGGCCTTTCGGACGCAGCGATACGTTACAGTCACAACGCATAGAGCCCTGCGACAGATCGCCGTCACACACACCTAAGTAGGTCACGATGCTATGCATTTTACGGAAATAGGCCGCGGCTTCTTTGGCAGAACGTAATTCCGGCTCAGATACAATTTCGATTAACGGCGTACCGGCACGGTTTAAATCGATACCCGAAAATCCGTCGAAACCTTCGTGTACTGATTTACCGGCATCTTCTTCCAAGTGTGCACGAGTTACATTAATTCTGCGCGTTTCGCCATCATCCAGCTCAATATCGATATGGCCCATGCCGACAATTGGGTGGTGCAGCTGAGTGGTCTGATAACCTTTTGGCGAATCCGGGTAGAAATAGTTTTTACGGTCGAACACGGATTTTTTACCAATCTCCGCATCAATCGCTAAACCGAATTTCACCGCCATACGCAGTGCTTCTTCGTTAAATACCGGTAAAACACCCGGTAAACCCAGATCAACAGCGTTGGCCTGAGTGTTGGCTTCGGCACCATATGCAGTGCTTGAGCCAGAGAAAATTTTGGATTTGGTCGACAACTGAGCGTGAATCTCAAGGCCGATTACAACTTCCCATTCCCCTGTATATAAAGTCATTTCCGCCTCCTTCTATACGCCAGCCGGTGTTTTTAAATGCCAGTCGGTTGCTTGCTGGAATTTATGGCCAGCATTTAACAGACGGGCTTCGTCGAAATAATTACCAATTAACTGCAGGCCAACCGGTAAATCCTTTCCACCTTCAACACCCACCTGACCACATGGGATCGACATACCCGGCAGACCCGCCAGGTTTAATGCGATGGTGAAAATATCTTCCAGATACATGGCCACTGGGTCGTCACCTTTTTCACCGGCTTTAAACGCAGGTGTTGGGGTTACCGGGCTCATGATCATGTCGACGTCTTTAAAGGCTTCAACAAAATCGTTTTTAATTAAACGACGAACCTGTTGTGCTTTTTTGTAGTAAGCGTCGTAGAAACCAGCCGACAGCGCGTAGGTGCCAACCATAATGCGGCGCTTAACTTCGTCACCAAAACCTTCGCCACGGGAGCGAACGTAAAGGTCGTTAATGTCTTTTGGATCTTCACAGCGGTAACCAAAACGAACGCCATCCATACGAGACAGGTTGGCCGAACATTCTGCCGGAGCAACAATGTAATACGCAGGAACCGCCAGGTGGGTATTGGGTAAAGAAATCTCTTTTACCTTCACGCCCTGGTTTTCGTATTCTTTAATGGCGTTCATTACCTGCTGCTGCATTTCCGGCGATAAATCATCGCGGAAATATTCAGTCGGCAGGCCAACCGTCATACCTTCTAACGAATCATTCAGCGTCGCAGTGTAATCCGGAATCTCGTGATCAACGCAAGTTGAGTCTTTGTTATCGTAGCTCGCCATCACATTCATCATCATGGCGGAGTCTTCGGCGGTACGGGTCATGGTGCCGGCCTGATCCAGGCTCGAAGCAAACGCGATCATACCGTAACGGGAAACACGGCCATAAGTTGGCTTCAGACCAGTGATGCCACACAGTGCTGCTGGCTGGCGAATCGAACCACCGGTATCGGTTGCCGTGGCACCCGGAACCAAACGTGCAGCAACCGCTGCTGCCGAACCACCGGAAGAGCCACCCGGAACACGATCCGTATCCCACGGGTTTTTCACCGCACCGTAATACGAGCTTTCGTTGGATGAGCCCATGGCGAATTCATCCATATTGGTTTTACCCAAACACACCGCACCGGCTTTATTAAAGTTGTCGGCCACGGTGGAATCGTAAGGCGCTTCAAAATTGCTCAGCATTTTCGAGGCACAGGTGGTTAATACCCCTTCGGTGCAGAAAATATCTTTGTGAGCCATCGGCACACCAGTCCAGGCTTCAGCATTACCTGCGGCACGACGTTCGTCGGCGGCTTTGGCTTGTGCCAGTGCCTGTTCTTCGGTGACGGTAATAAAGCTGTTGTAGTCGCCGTCTTTGTCTTTAATCCGGCCTAATAAATCCTGAGTGATTTCAACACTGGAATATTCACCCGCCGCTAACTCGCGGGAAATCTCAGCAATGGTTTTGTTATGCATATCTCAATATTCCTTCGCTGATCATTCAACAACTTTAGGCACAATGTAGTGGCCTTCAGCCACCTGGGGTGCCACTTTCTGGAAGTGTTCGCGCTCGTTGGTTTCGGTCACAACGTCGGCGCGCAGGCGCTGTACTGCGTCCAGCGGGTGAGCCATTGGCTCAACGTCTGAGGTATCGACGGCAGCTAACTGGTCTACCAAATCGAGAATATTGCTCAGGTTTTTCTGATAATCGCTGATTTGTGCTTCATCAATCTGCAAACGCGACAACGCAGCGATATCACGAATCTGATCCTGATCCAGAGCCATACGGGTACTCCCATAAAAATAAGGCAATCGTAAATAGGTTATGGATATTTGTGGCCCTGCCTGAAATTCGCACCTTAAAGGCGGTTTAAATCAGCAGCAGAACACCATAAAAGAAAGCGCAGCAGAGTAGCATAAATCCCCCTTGCTCTAAATAACCATGCGCACTTGCTCTAAATCCCCACCATTGCTAGAGTTACTGCAATTTTTTTACCCGCCCCGACGTGGGGATTAGTGCAGGGAAATTCTGGATGTTTAAGAAGTTAAGAAGCATGTTTTCCAGCGATCTGTCGATCGACCTGGGAACCGCCAACACGCTGATTTATATGCGTGATCAGGGAATCGTACTCAATGAGCCATCGGTGGTTGCGATTCGCATGCAGGGCCATGCCAAAAGTGTTGCCGCTGTTGGTGCTGAAGCAAAACGTATGCTGGGCCGTACACCGGGTAACATTCAGGCCATTCGCCCGATGAAAGACGGCGTGATTGCCGACTTTGAAGTGACCGAAAAAATGCTGCAGTACTTCATCAAAAAAGTACACGAAAGCAGCTTTATGCCACCCAGCCCTCGCGTGGTGGTGTGTGTGCCATATCAGGCAACCAAAGTAGAACGTCGCGCCATTATCGATTCAGTGATGGGTGCCGGTGCTTCCCGTGCTTATTTAATATATGAACCAATGGCAGCCGCGATTGGTGCTGGCCTGCCAGTGGATGAAGCTCGTGGTTCCATGGTGGTCGACATCGGTGGTGGTACTACAGAAATTGCTATTATCTCACTGAGCGGCGTGGTTTACGCAGAATCCGTAAAAGTGGGCGGTGACCGCTTTGATGAAGCCATTGTTGCTTATATTCGTCGCAACTACGGCAGCCTGATTGGTGAAGCCACCGCTGAGCGTATCAAGCAAGAAATTGGTACCGCTTATCCGGGCGGCGAAGTGCGCGAAATTGATGTACGTGGCCGTAATCTGGCAGAAGGTATTCCACGCAGCTTTACCCTGAATTCCAACGAAATTCTGGAAGCGCTGCAGGAATCTCTGGCGGCCATTGTACAAGCAGTTAAAGGGGCACTGGAGCAATCGCCACCAGAACTGGCATCTGACGTTGCCGAACGTGGCATGGTGTTAACCGGTGGTGGTGCGTTATTACGCGACCTGGACAAACTGTTGAGCGAAGAAACCGGCCTGCCGGTTCTGGTTGCCGAAGATCCACTGACTTGTGTTGCCCGTGGTGGCGGTAAGTTCCTGGAAACAGCCAGCGAAGGTCAGTTAGAGATGGCCGCAATCGATTAATCGACACCGGCTCAATCACAAAAAAAGCGGAGTTTCAGGCTCCGCTTTTTTGTATCTGCTCCCCACTCCAAGCAATAAACGAGACACAACAAATGACCATTCGGGTATTAATTATTGGCTGCGGCGATGTTGGCAGCGAATGTGGCCGACAGCTGCTAAATGACCAGAACCAAGACAAAGATCGCACTCAAGACGTCGAAATTATTGGTGTGCGTCGCAACGCTGCGAAACTGCCTGAAGCCTTTACCCGAATCAGTGCTGACTTTACCGATGCCGAAAGCTTTATCAGCATCATCAAACAGCAAGCAGCGGACTTCGTGATTTACAGTGCAGCCGCCAGCCAACACGACGAAGCCGGTTATCGCAGCGCTTATGTCGATGGTTTAAACAACACCCTGAGTGCGATTGCTCATTGGCCGCAGCCACCCAAACACATCTTTTTCACCTCCAGCACCGGGGTGTACCATCAAGCCGATCATGGCTGGGTGGACGAAACATCGGCCACCGAGCCAACACGTTTCAGCGGTGCCATTATGCTCGAAGCCGAGCAGTTATTAGCCAATAGTGGCCTGCCTTCTTCGGCGGTACGTTTCTCCGGTATTTATGGGCCCGGGCGCAATCGCTTAATCAATGCCGTAAAAGCTGGCAAAGGCGCGCCAGCCGAACCACTGAGTTACAGCAACCGTATTCATCGCGATGATTGTGCCGGGGTATTAGCCCATTTAATTCAGTTAACACTGCTGGGCAAAGCTCTCGACTCCTGCTATCTGGCCAGCGATTGTGAGCCAGCACCGTTAGCCGACGTTACTGACTGGCTGGCGCAACAACTCAACACCGAATTAACGGATTTTTCCATGGGCCGGATGGCGGGCAGCAAACGTTGTGATAACCGTCGCTTACTGGAGTCGGGATATCAGTTTAAATACCCACATTTTCGCAGCGGCTACGCTTCCTTACTAAAAGAGTGCAGCGCCAATAAGAATGAGAGTTAACAGCCTCACGGCGAGTCGGTATAGTTAGTCTTTTATAATCGTTGGTGTTCTGCCGGTTCCAGCGCGGCGCACCCTAAGGACATTGTTATTAAATCTCAGTTTCAGGTTCCACCGGCACAGAGACAGAAGGTCGTTGGCATTGCCCTGCTGGCGATGATTCTGATCTGGCTCGACAGCCATGCGCCATGGTTGCAGCCGGTGCGTCAGGTCAGTGGTTATTTGATTCTGCCGGCGCAAAAAGTAGCCGCGATTCCGGCCTCCGTCGCCAACTGGTTTGGTGAATCCGCGGCGACCCACCAGCAATTATTAAGTGCCAATAAAAAGCTGTCGGCGCGTAATTTAATCCTCGAAACCAAAGCTCAGCGACTGGCTTCTCTGGAAGCCGAAAATATCGAACTGCGGGAACTGTTGTCGGCCTCCGAGCAAATCGACGACCGAGTCTTAGTATCGGCGTTAATTGCTGTCGACCCCGACCCTTACTCACAACAGATGATGATTGATAAAGGCACCGAAGACGGCGTGTTTATCGGCCAGCCGGTACTCGATGCTTATGGCTTATTAGGGCAGGTGATTGATGTGTTGCCGCGTTCCAGCCGGGTGTTAATGATTGCCGACTCAAACCACGCCATCCCGGTGCAGGTAAATCGAAATGGTGTACGCGCCATTGCCACCGGTACTGGCAGCTTAAATACCCTGGAACTGATTTACGTACCCAATACGGCCGATATTCAGGAAGGCGATTTGCTGGTCAGCTCTGGACTGGGTGGCCGTTATCCAAAAGGGTATCCGGTGGCTATGGTGGAACGGGTAGAGAATATTCCGGGGCAGTCGTTTGCCAGCGTCACTGCAACGCCGAGTGCTCACCTGGATCGCAGCCGTCATTTGTTATTGGTGTTCCAGCAAGGTTCAGGACAAGTGCCTCCGGAAACCCTCTGGAGAGAGAAATAAGGTATGCCTGATTTTCGCACGTTACTGGTGTTTGCCAGCACCCTGTTTCTGGCTTTTGTGCTGGAACGTTTGCCGATGCCAGATATTCTGGATTGGTTGCAGCCGTCCTGGGTGATATTAGCCGTTACCATTCTGGTGCTGCGTGCCCCCACCCTGTTTGGTTTGTGGCTGTCCATTCCACTGGGGCTGATGCTGGATGCCGAACGTGGCAGTTTTCTTGGCCTGCATATACTGATTATTGCGCTGCATATTTATCTGTTACAGGTGCTGTATAAGCGCATAGTGATGTTTAACTTTATTCAGCAAATGGCGGTGGTGTTTTTATTGGTGGTGTTACAGCAAATGCTGACCTACTGGGTATTATCCGTACTGACCAACAGCACCCGTCCGGTCGATCTCTGGTTACCGGCGCTGACCTCAGCACTGATGTGGCCCTGGGTATATGCGCTGGTCTCCGGTGCGATGCGTAAAGTCAGTCAGGCGTAGGAATCCGTATGTTTTATCTGGCCTCAGCGTCCCCCCGCCGCCGCGAATTATTAACCCAGATTGGTGTCCAATTTAAACTGGCCCCGGTTGATATTGATGAAACGCCACAACCGGGTGAAGACGCTAAGCGCTATGTTGAACGACTGGCACTGGAAAAAGCCCAAACGGCACTGGCAAGCCTGAATGACCCTGAAGAAGCCGTCGTACTGGGCTCCGATACCAGTGTGATTATTGATAACCAGATTCGGACCAAGCCGCACAGCGCCGCCGATGCCAAGCGCATGCTGCAGCAGTTATCCGGCAACCGTCATCAGGTATTTACTGCCGTGGCCGTGATCAGCCAGCAACAGCAAAAGGTTATTAGTGTGGCCACCGATGTGGTTTTCAGAACATTGTCTGAAACCGAAATAGACGCCTACATCGCCACCGGCGAGCCGATGGATAAAGCCGGTTCTTATGGTATTCAGGGCAAGGGCGCAATACTGGTGGATCATATTCATGGCAGTTACAGCAATGTGGTGGGGTTACCGTTAACCGAAACCGCCGCCCTGCTAACAGAGTTTTCTATTAAGGTCTGGTCTGAGGATCAGCAAGGTTAATTCATGAACGCAGAAATTCTGATGAACGTCACCCCGACCGAAACCCGGGTGGCGGTGGTGGAAAACGGTGTGCTGCAGGAAATTGTGATTGAGCGCGCCAATCACCGTGGCATCGTTGGCAATATCTACAAAGGCAAGGTAGTCCGGGTATTGCCCGGGATGCAGGCGGCCTTTGTTGATATTGGCCTGGAGCGGGCGGCTTTTATTCACGCTGCCGAAATTGCCAATGGCGACCACAATCACAGCAGTCATCATTCGTCCAATACACCACCCATCAGCCAGCTGGTGCATCAGGGCCAGTCTCTGGTGGTACAGGTGACCAAAGATCCGATTGGCACTAAGGGCGCGCGTTTAACCACTCAGCTGGCAATTCCATCACGCTATCTGGTGTATATGCCGGAAGCCGATCACGTTGGCGTATCTCAGCGGATTGAAGACGACGAAGAACGCGAACGCCTGAAAGTGCTGGTCAACAGCTGCATGGAACAAGAAGGCCTGACCGGCAAAGCCGGGTTTATTCTGCGTACTGCCGCTGACGGCGTCGGTGAAGAAGAAATTCTGGCCGATACCCGTTATCTGCGTCGTTTATGGCGCAAACTGGAAGAACGTATTAAAGAGTTCACCCCTCCGGCGCAGATCTACGACGAACTGCCGTTATCACAGCGTTCTCTGCGTGATTTTGTACGCCCGGAAATTGAAAAGATTCTGATCGACTCGCGTGAAACCTCACAAAGCATGGCGGCGTTCACCGAGCAATATATGCCGGAGATCGAAGAGAAGCTGGAGTATTACCCCGGCCCACGCCCGATCTTTGAACTCAACAGCGTCGAAGATGAAATCCAACGTGCACTGGAGCGTAAAGTGCCGCTGAAGTCCGGTGGTTATCTGGTGATTGACCAGACCGAAGCCATGACCACCATCGACGTGAATACCGGTGGCTTTGTTGGCCGTCGCAATCTGGAAGAAACCATTTTCAAAACCAATCTGGAAGCGGCCAATGCCATTGGTCGCCAGGTACGGTTACGCAATCTGGGCGGCATTATTATTCTCGACTTTATCGACATGGTGGATGCCGAGCATCAGCGTCAGGTGTTACGCATGCTGGAGAAGGTACTGGAGAAAGATCACGCCAAAACCAAAATCAGTGGCGTATCCGGCTTAGGCTTAGTGGAAATGACGCGTAAGCGTACCCGCGAAAGCCTCGAACAAATGCTGATGGAGCCCTGCAAAGCCTGTGATGGCCGTGGTTCAGTAAAAACCGCCGAAACCATTTGTTATGAAATCTTCCGTGAAATTCTGCGTGAAGAACGGGCCTATCAGGCTGGTACCTATCTGGTATTAGCCAACCAGCAAGTAGTGGATCGGTTACTGGACGAAGACTCCGACGGGCTGGCTGATCTGGAAGCCTTTATCGGCAAAGCCATCAAGTTACAGGTCGAGGCGTTATACAGCCAGGACCAGTACGACATCATCCTGCAGTGATGTCTGGCCAACTACGATGAAGCGCTGGTTTTCGCAAATCTGGACTCAACTGTGGATCACGCTGGTCGTGGCCGTGGTCAGTCTGGCGCTGTACACCAGCCTCGGCCGTCAGCTGATTCCGCTGATCGAGAGCCTGCAACCGGATATCGAACAGCAGATTGCCAGCGCCCTGCAACAACCCGTCACCATTGGCCGCTTTAAAGGTGAGTGGCGTATTCTCTCGCCCGCCATTCTGATTCATGACGTGACTCTGGGTGACACACAAAGCGGCCTGAAAATTGGCAGAATCGAAGCCGAACTGGATATCAGTGCCTCGCTGTTCCACCAGCAGCCGGTGTTTAAGCGCATTCTGGTCGCGGATGTCAGCGGCCATATCACCCAGCAACAAAAACGTCAGTGGCAGATTGCCGAAGGCTGGCAAATTCGTCTGCCTGATCCCTCCGCTTCAACCACCCCTGATAGCAACAGTAACGACACGGCCACGAACGACCAACGCCCGGCCTGGCTGGCGTTTCTGGAGTTGCAGCAAGCCATTGTGTTACAAGACTGGCGCATTACCCACGATGGTCTGGAGTTTGATGATCAACTGGAGATTCATGAGCTGATCTGGCGTAACCGCGCCAACAGCCGGGCGCTGGAAGGACAAATTGCCTGGGGGCTGGACGAGATGGCCAACATCTCATTACGCGCCACGCTTCAGGGTCAGATCTGGCCCATTCGTCAGCAGCAGGGCGAGTTTTATCTGGCGGTTGATCCACAAAGCTGGAGTCGCTGGATTCCCGGTCAGGCCGACGATGCCTTCCATATCAATCAGTTGATTGCCGGTTTTAAAAGTTGGGGCACCATTGGCGCCGGTCGCCTCAATAGCTTGTATGGCAACCTGAATGTGCTGTCGCTGGATCTGCAAACCCCTAATCAGCCACTGCAACTCAGCAACGGTGAGGTCACCTTTCGGGCAGAACGTCAGAGTAACGACTGGCACATGCGTGTCACGCCACAATTTGATCAGCCGTTACCACTCACCGAATTCACCCTCAGTGGTATTCCATTGGGCAGTGGTAAGGCTCAACAACACGCCTGGCAACTGGGCATTCCTGAGTTAAATGTATCCGCTCTATCCGGCTTTATTCAGGATTATGGCCTGCTGGCTGAACGCCATATGAAGTACGTGCGCAACCTTGAGCCCAATGGCACTGCGCGTCATACACGGATATCACTGGTCGCTCCTGAGCTGGACCAGGACGGCAAAAAGCTCGACCCGCAAGAGCGTTGGAAGTTTGCACTGGCTACCGACCTGAATGAAGTCAGCACGCTCAGCTACAAAGGCATTCCGGCCTTTTCCGATGTCAGCGCCCAGCTGCTGCTGACCCCGGATGCCGGTAAAGTCAGTATCAATGATGCCGAACACGGTTTGTTTCTGGATGGAATTTACGCTGATCCCTGGCGGCTCACAGACTCTCAGGGTGAATTTTACTGGCAAATCGCCCCTGAGCATTTCCGCCTGCAGCTGAAAGATATGCAGACCCGACTAAATGATGTAGGACTGACAATTGATGTCGGCTTACGACTGCCGCGCACCAACAGTGATGTTGAACCCAGCACCTCTGTATTAATGGCGTTCGAGCAAGCACCGGCGGCCATGACTCAGGTGTTGGTGCCGGATCTGCTGGATGAGTCTATTACCAGCTGGATTGACAGCAGCATCCTCGCGGGCGATTTTCGTAACGGCGCCTTTGCCCTGCATGGCCGCCTTGGCGAACAACCTCCGGCCAACAGCAACAGCGTGCAGCTGTATATGGATGTGGCCGATGCCAGTCTGCGCTATTTACAGGACTGGCCGGAAGTCACTGATCTGAATGGCCGCATGTTGCTTGATGCACCGTCATTGGATGTATGGGTCGATAGTGGAAAAACACTGGGCGGCAGCTTTGTTGAGCGCAGCGCCCGGGTGAAGTTACGCTCAGAAGCTGGCCCAGACGGTAGCGCCAACACGCTATTACAAGTATCAGGCAAACTGACGGGCAGCAGCGATCAGGCACTGCGGTATTTTACCGAAACGCCATTACAACAAGTGGTGCAAAACGGTTTCGATCAGTGGCAGGCCAGTGGCCCCATCAATGCCAGCCTGCTGATGCAGATTCCGCTCGGCTCTCAAGAAAAAGATCCGCAACAAAAACAAGCCAACGCCCAGCCGGATATTAAGCTCGATATTGGTATGCGTGATAACACGATAACAATTGGCGAGATTAATATGGAGATCGCTGATCTGAACGGAGGCCTGCGTTACGACAGCGCAACCGGCATCAGCGCCAAAGGCATCACCGGGTCGGTGATGGGCGGCCAGTTTGTGTCTGATATTTCCTCTACAGTGATTCACTCCACGTCAGGAACCAGCAACTTTGATATTCACCTGAACGCTAAGGGTGATGCCCAGTGGCCGTCCTTTAAGCAGTGGCTGCCCTTATTTTTACTCGATCCGATAGAGGGTGAACTGAGTTATAACGCTTCACTGGATATTCTGCCGAAAGCTCGTGGCGGCACTACTTTCCAGCTCAGCAGTGATTTGCTCGGCACTCACATTCAACTGCCAGCTCCATTAGGAAAAAACGCAGAACAACCCCGCTCACTGGCGCTATCGGTTAACCCCAGCGACGATTTGCGCATTAACCTGAACTACGATGGTTTCCTGAAATCTGCACTGGCACTGCATAACGGTGAGCTGGAACGTGGACAGGTTTATATTGGCGGTGGCGATCCGTTTTTACCCAGCGACAAAGGCGTTACCTTACGCGGCCAGATCGATCAAACGGTGAATGCTGAGAAATGGTGGGGCATCTGGCAACGACTGACGACATTACTGGCAGAGCACGAACAACAAACAGCAAAACCGCAACCTGTCCAAGCGGCTGGCAGCAAGCGCTCAGAAACCAACCAATCAAAAACCAACCCTGGCCAGAACCCGCTTACCCAGGTTGATCTGCAATTGGCCGGGGTTGATGCCTGGGGCGTGGCGACCGGGCCGATGCATATTCAAGCCTCCCATGAGTGGAACGAATGGGACATCAACCTGAGCAGCGATCTGGTGAAAGGTCTGGTCGTGATGAAGCCAGGCAATGAACCCATTGATATGCAGCTTGAGTATATTCGCCTGCCATATCCCGACAGTGCCCCGGCGACAACTGAAGGCGTAAGTGAAGGAGATACTGCTCAAACCTCCGATCGCCAGCAACTGCCGTCTCAGCCGGACCCATTACAGGACCTGAACCCAGCCGACTTCCCGGCCATGAATCTCAAAGTGGACGAGCTGTATCTGGGCAGCCGTAACTTTGGTTACTGGCATGCCAGCAGTGCGCCTCAGGCAGAAGGCATGGATATTCAGCTGCACGACAGCAATATGAAAGGCATGATTGTGACGGGCGACATTCGCTGGTTAAAACAGGAAGACCAGCACCTGACCCAGCTTGATACCCTCCAGATGAAAGGCGAAGACGCCGGTAAAATTCTGCAGGCATTCCGGGTTGAGCCGTTTGTTACCTCAAACGATATGAAAGCCTCAGCACAATTGTCCTGGCAGGGTTCGCCGCTGAATTTTAACCTGCGAACCCTCAATGGCCTCACCAGTATGCGCCTGCGTAATGGTCAGCTGGCAGCCGATGGCGCGGGGGCTTTAAAAGCCTTTGGTATTTTAAACTTTAACTCCATCAGCCGTCGTTTACGGCTGGATTTCTCCGACCTGTATCAGGAAGGTATTGCCTTTGATGTGTATAAGGGCAAAGCACAAATTGTTGATGGCCAGCTGACTCTGACTGAGCCACTATTGGTTGATGGCCCGGGTGGAAAATTCCGAATGTCGGGCACCACCAGCCTGATTGAGCGCGACCTGGATATGCAACTGGCGGTTACTTTCCCGGTTACCGGCACCCTGCCATTAGTTGCGGTACTGGCAGGTTTTGCCCCTCCGGTGGCCGCAGCTATTTATGTTTCTGAAAAACTGGTGGGCGACGAGCTGGAGCAATTCACCAGTGCCAGCTATACCGTAAAAGGTAGCTGGGAAGAGCCGGATTTAGCCATCAATCAGCGATTTAATAATGATGTTGAAGGCAAAGAAAGCCGCAGTTTTAAACAACGTTTCCTGAGTATTTTTGGTCTGGATGATGACGATGAATAACCGTAAGAAAGTCGCTGCCCTGCAGCTTAACAGCACCCCGGATATCGACCAGAACCTGCAACAGATCGAAACTCTGCTAGCCGATGCCCAGCAACAAAACGTTGAACTGGTATTAATTCCCGAGATGTTTGCCACCCTTGATGGCAAACAATATCCGGCGCTGTCACATAACGATGAGGTGTATCAGCGCATCGCTAACTGGGGCAAACAATTTAACTTATGGCTGATTGCCGGGGCGTTTCCGATGCCATGCCCGGTTGAAGCCGGGAAAGAGCACGACCCTCGTGTGCGTTCGGCTTGTCTGGTGTTTGATAATCAGGGCGAACTGCAGGCGCGTTACGACAAAATTCATTTGTTTGATGTCGACGTGGGTGATGCACAGGGCAGCTATCGCGAGTCGGATCACTTTGCTCCGGGGGATGATGTGGTGGTGGTTGATACGCCGGTTGGCAAAGTGGGTTTAGCCATTTGTTATGACCTGCGTTTTCCCCAGCTGTTTATGAAAATGCGCGAACTGGGTGCGGATATTTTCACCCTGCCCGCCGCTTTTACGCATAAAACCGGCGCCGCACACTGGCAAAGCCTGCTGCGTGCACGCGCCATCGAACAACAGTGTTATGTAATTGCCGCCAACCAATGTGGCTGGCACGATGCGCCCGGCGAACCGCAACTGCGCCAGACCTGGGGCCACTCTCAGATCATTGACCCCTGGGGAACGGTATTAACCGAACTGGATGAACAACCCGGTCTGGCAATCGCGGAGCTGGATAATAAACAACAACAAACGGTGCGTACCAATATGCCGGTATTTCAGCATCAGCGGTTAACGCTCTGATTTAACTAAGTGTCCTACTCTTTCGGCAACTTCTCGGCAATCTGTCCGGTGACAAAGTCTTTCAACATCACCCAGTCGCCGATAAAACTCCACAACGGATAGTAAAAAGTTGCCGGCTTATTATGCTCAAAGAAAAAATGACCAATCCAGGCCATGCCATACCCCAGTAAAGGCAGCGCCAGTAACCAGATGTACTGACCACTCAACAAGGCATACGCCAGACACAGCAGCACTCCGGATGAGCCGATGTAATGCAGCGCCCGGCATGTAGGGTGAGCATGTTCGGATAAATAATAGGGATAAAATTCTGCAAAGCTGGAAAACGCAGGAGGGTGATTGTCAGACATAAAACACCTTTTACCTTTCGTCATGGCCCCGGTCATTACAAGCCGTCATTACAAGCAGCCATCACGAGCTGTTTATTATTGTTTTTGTTTCCCAAACAGCATAAAACAATTTTTCCAGAACTTCGCCTGATTTACACAATCATACCGCTAACAAGCTCGTGTCCTATAGCGACTCATGCTAAGGTTTTGCTCTGTTGGTTAATTAATCAACAGGCATTCCCAGGGAGCGGGGCCAAATGCGGCAAATGTCGTAATTTGGCGTCAACCGCCAGCAAGCATCTGACACTGCGCTAAGCTCAAATAACAACAAATGAAATGCCAGTAACTCCAATACCAGTCACAGCCACCCGCTGAATCGGGGAGATATCTATGCTTTACAACATCAACGCCCAGATCATGCATGCTATGCAGCCTGTTCATGTGATGGCGCGTCAGGCACGTCAATATTTTTACCAGCCCTGGAATCCACTCAGTTATTCCTGGTATTACCGCACCATCCGGGCTTCGCTGGAGCTAATCGAACGCTTAACCGATTATTATGAAGAACCCGAATGGGAGCTTGATACCACCCAGATTGATGGCCGTGAAGTAGGCATTGAGTACAAGGTGGCACTGGAAAAACCCTACTGTAACCTGCTGCATTTTCGCCGCCGTACCCGCAAGCTCGAACCTCAGCCCAAAGTTCTGATCGCCGCCCCACTCTCCGGTCATTTTGCCACCTTGCTACGTGGTACTGTGCGTGAGTTCCTGCCCGATCATGAGGTGTATATCACCGATTGGCGTAATGCCCGTGACGTGCCCCTGAGTGAAGGTGAATTTCACTTCGATGATTATGTTGATTACCTGATCGAGTTTCTTGACCACCTCGGGCCTGACACACACGTTCTGGCCGTTTGCCAGCCCTGTGTACCAGCACTGGTGGCCGCCGGAGTGATGGCTGCAGATAACAACCCGAACCTGCCGTCCAGCATGACGCTGATGGGTGGTCCGGTGGATACCCGCATCAGTCCAACCGAAGTCAATGACTATGCTTCAGGCAAAGATCTGGAATGGTTTGAAAATAATGTGATCTGTAAAGTGCCACCGGGTTTTAAAGGCAAAGATCAGATGGTGTATCCGGGCTTTATTCAGTTGTCCGGCTTTATGTCGATGAATATGGACAACCATATCTCCAAGCACTTTAAGTTCTTCACCGACCTGATCAAAGGCGACGGTGACAGCGCCGAAGCTCATCGTAAGTTTTACAACGAATATCTGGCGGTGATGGATATGCCAGCACCGTATTATCTCGATACCATTCGTAAAGTCTTTTTGGAGCATCAGTTACCCAAAGGTGAAATCACTCACCATGGCAAACCGGTTGATCTGAAAGCGATTAAAAAGATGGCGCTGCTGACCATCGAAGGCGAACTGGATGATATTACCGGCAAGGGCCAAACCAGCACCGCGCTGGATTTGTGCAGTGGCGTCGCTAAGAGTCGTAAGCAGCATTACGAAGCCAAAGGGGTTGGCCATTATGGGATCTTTAACGGCCGTAAATTCCGCGAGACGATTGCACCCAAAGTAAAAGCCTTTATGGAAAAACACGCGCAGTCATAAACCCATTTTTGGCTCGCCAGAACGAAAAAACGCCATACATCCGGTATGGCGTTTTTCGTTTCAGGGTGCGGGTCTGAATTCTTTGGCTACCAGTCCTGATAACCTTTACGAAGACCACCGTGCGGGTCATCGTGGTGATGATTGTTCTTCTGATGGCCGTTCTGAGCTTGTTCTTGCTGGTGATAGCTGCGCTTCAGATCACCTTCGTGATGCCAGCGGGTTTTAAAACCGGATTGCAGGGTTTGCCATTGCTGTTGTTGCTCACCGGTCAGGATCTCTTTCATGGCACGATCAAACTGGGCCCGGGCCTGCTGACGCTGCTCATGATCCATCGGCCAGCGGTACTGCTGACCTTGCTGGCTCAGCGTTTGTTTCAGCTGAGTTTTCTGTTCATCGGTCATATCCAGCTTTTTCGCCATTTGCCGCAGCCGTTTCTCCATGGCTTCGCGGCGGCGTTCAGCTACCAGCTTACGGGCTTCGGCGCGTTGTTCTTTGGTGAGTACCTGCTGAATTTCATCACGCATTTGTTTCATCAGCGCATGGCCTGAGGTCGACTCAGTCGGCTGATGACTTTTGCGTAATTCACGAAACTGTTTGTGGTATTTGTCTTCGATGGCGTCAATCTGATCTTCCTGCTGCTCACTCAGGCCCAGCTCATCTTCCCAGTCAATCGGTCGCTGAGAACCATCAAAGGCCCAGGCCTGAGCGCTTAACAAGGTACCGGCAGCAAGCGTGGCTAATGGTTGTAAGAACAATCGTTTCATCGTTGTGTTACCTCGTTCGTCAGAACACACAAAGTTTGCAGTACGAAGACGTTATCTATAGTACGGATATCGCTACATAGTTGTGTTTTCCTTCGCAAAGATTTGTCACCCTGCCATCGGGCAGCGCTATAATGGCGTCAGTTTCACCATCCGAGTACCACCCGCCATGTCCCACTGTAATCAGAACAGCAATGATGACGATCTGTTTTTTCAGGAAATGCAGGGCGTCAAACCACTCCAGACCAAAGCCAAAGTACAGCTGGCCAAGGCTGACCTGAACAAAGCCAACGCCGCAGCACGGCAGCTGGCCGCTGAGAAACAGGTGGTTGTGGAAGATAAAAATCACCTGCAAACCAGTGAGGTGAAGCGCATCGGGCCACACGATATCCTCGGCTACAAACGCCCCGGGATTCAGGACGGCGTGTTTCGCAAACTGCGGTTGGGCAAATACGAAATTGAAGCACGGCTGGATTTACACCGCCGCACGGTTGAGCAGGCGCGTGCAGAGCTGTTTCGCTTTGTCCACGATTGTATGGATCACGATATTCGCTGCATCCTGATTCTGCCCGGCAAAGGTGATCGTAATATCGAAGACCCGGGTATTCTGAAAAGTTATCTGGTGCACTGGCTGGAAGACTTAGAGGATGTTCAGGCGTTTCACACCGCTCAGAAGCATCACGGCGGCTCCGGTGCGTTTTACGTGCTGTTGCGCAAAAGTGAGCGCAAGAAACAAGAAGCCCGTGAACGTTACAGCAAGGGTCGGCTATAATCCGGTAATTGTAACTACCAAACCCGAAGTCATCATGTCTGAAACCAACAAAACACCCTTCACTGGCACCTTATTTATTTTTTCAGCACCCTCCGGTGCCGGTAAAACCAGCCTGGTGAAAGCCCTGCTGGAGTGCACCTCTCATATTGGTGTTTCTGTGTCTCACACCACCCGTGCGCCGCGCCCGGGTGAAGTGGATGGCAAAGACTATAACTTCGTCAGCGTTGAGACGTTTCAGCAGCTGATTGCCGATAACGCCTTTCTGGAACACGCTCAGGTGTTCGATAACTTTTATGGCACGTCACAACAGTGGGTGGAAAGTGAACTGGCCGCTGGCCGCGATGTAATTCTGGAGATCGACTGGCAAGGGGCTGAACAGGTACGTCGCCTGATGCCCGATGCCGTCAGTGTTTTTATCCTGCCACCGTCCATCGAAGAGCTGGCCAAGCGTTTAAGTGGCCGGGGTCAGGACAGTCAGGAAATCATCGACCGCCGCATGCGTGATGCGCAAAGTGAAATGAGCCATTACGGCGAGTTTGATTACCTGATCGTCAACAACGATTTTGGTAACGCGTTGCAGGAACTACGCGCGGTTGTGATTGCCCGCCGTCACCGTTTAGAAGCGCAGCAAGTACGCCATCAGGACACCTTAAACGCCCTGCTGGCCGAGCGCAGTTAACTCTGTACTGGGACAGCGGTATAAGTCAGCGGTACCTCAGTTGTACCAAAGAACCGGAAAAAGTTTATTGATATCACGCCATGAGACTTCCCTTACGGCGCTATTTAACTACAATACCCGGTTCTATCAAATTTGATCGTCATTCACCTAATTTGCAGGAAATACCATGGCACGCGTAACCGTAGAAGATTGCTTAAACAACGTTGATAACCGTTTTGAGCTGGTAATGCTGGCAACCAAACGTGCTCGTCAGATTGCCGTACAAGGTGCTGAGCCACTGGTGGCTGAAGAAAACGACAAGCCAACGGTACTGGCGCTGCGTGAAATTGCAGAAGATCTGGTAACTCCTGAAAGCATGGCGGCTCAGGAAGCAGCTGCAGCACGCGCTGAAGAATACTGATAACAGCACTCACGCTGTTCATACCATTCACAAGAGGTAAAGCGCGCCCGTGCCCACTCTTGATGCCTTAGAAGAGCGACTCGCCAAATACCTGAGCAACAGCCAGATAAAACAGGTGAGTCGCGCTTATTATTACGCCGAACAAGCCCACGAAGGCCAGCGCCGTCGCAGTGGCGAACCCTATATCATTCACCCACTGGCCGTTGCTAATGTACTGGCCGACATGCATCTTGACCATCAGAGCCTGATGGCGGCCATGCTGCATGATGTGATTGAAGACACCGGAATTCCCCGGGATGCGTTAGAGAAGCAATTTGGCAGCGTGGTCACCGATCTGGTGGATGGCGTATCCAAGCTGACGCACATTCATTTCGAGAGCAAAGAAGAACAACAGGCTGAGAACTTCCAGAAAATGGCGATGGCCATGGCGAAAGACATTCGCGTGATTCTGGTGAAGCTGGCCGACCGTTTACACAACCTGCGTACGCTGGGCTCATTGCGCCCGGAAAAGCGTCGTCGTGTGGCCCGCGAAAGCCTGGATATTTATGTGCCGATCGCCAACCGTCTGGGCCTGAATGATATCCGCATTGAGATGGAAGAGCTGTGCTTTGAAGCCATCTACCCGATGCGTTCCGGTCTGATTGCGCACGCGGTGAAAACCGCGCGTGGTAATCGCTCTGAAATGGTGGACAATATTTCAGCCGCCATTCGCAACCGCTTAAGCGAAGCCAATATTCAGGCCAGAGTCGTCGGCCGGGAAAAGCACCTGTCCAGCATCTACAACAAGATGAAGGAAAAGCGTAAATCGCTGGCCGATATTATGGACGTGTATGGCTTCCGTATTATCACCAGTTCGATTGATGACTGTTACCGCATTCTCGGCGCCATGCACTCGCTGTATAAACCCATTCCCGGGCGCTTTAAAGATTACGTTGCGATTCCCAAAACCAATGGTTATCAATCGCTGCACACCACCTTAATTGGTATGGCCGGTGTGCCGATTGAAATTCAGATTCGCACCGAAGAAATGGAAGCCATGGCTAACCATGGTATTGCCGCACACTGGCTGTATAAATCCGAAAGTGATCAGACCAGTGGGACGCAGCGCGCGCGCCAGTGGGTTCAGAATCTGCTTGAACTGCAAAAAAGCGCAGGCAGCCCGATTGAATTTGTTGAACACGTAAAAGTGGATTTATTTCCGGAAGAAATTTACGTTTTCACTCCTAATGGCAAAATTCTCGAATTACCGGCCGGTGCAACCGCGGTCGATTTTGCCTATGCCGTACATACCGATGTAGGTAATCGCTGTATTGCCTGTCGAATTAATCGCCAGCTGGCGCCGTTAAGTGCACAACTGCAGAACGGCCAGACGGTACAGATTGTGACCGGCCCGAATACCAGCCCGAATCCGGCCTGGCTCAACTTTGTAGTTACCGGTAAAGCACGCTCCAATATCCGCAGTTACCTGAAGAATCAGCGCCGCAGTGAGTCCGTTTCGTTTGGCGAGCGGTTATTAAATAAAGCGCTGAATGACCTGGGTAAAACGCTGGAAGATATCGACCAGACACACATCGATCTGGTGTTAAAAGAAACTTCTCTGGAAACCTTCGACGATATTCTCGAAGACATCGGCTCCGGCAACCGCATGGCACCGATTCTTGCCCGCCGTTTATTGGTTGCCAACAAAGATACCGATATTGATCTGGATGCGTTTGAACAATCGCCACTGGCGATTAAAGGCACCGAAGGATTAGTGGTCAGTTTTGCTAAATGTTGCAGCCCGATTCCCGGCGATCCGATTATTGGTCATGCCAGCTCCGGCCGTGGCTTAGTGGTTCATACCGACAGCTGTAAAAATGTGCAGGACTTCCGCGATAATCAGGAAAAATGCGTCATCCTGTCGTGGGATAAAGACATCGACAGTGAATTCAGTGTTGACCTGAAAGTCTTCCTCGAAAATCGTCGTGGCATTGTGGTTGAACTGGCTTCCGCCATTAATCAGGCCGACGCGAATGTTGAGAAAATTGATGTCGAAGAACGTGATGCCCGCCTCAGTGTTGTGCACCTTAAAATCAGTGTTCAGGGCCGTCGCCATTTAGCGCGTGCTATTCGTCGCCTGCGAAATATTCGTGGGGTAAATAAAATTGTTCGCAGAAAAAACAAGGATTAATCATGGCTCGTGAAATTATCGCAACTGAAAACGCACCCGCAGCTATCGGCACTTATTCTCAGGCTGTTAAAGTGAATAACACGGTTTACCTGTCGGGTCAGATTCCTCTGGTTCCGGCCACCATGGAAATGGTTGATGGTGATATCGAAGCGCAGATTCATCAGGTATTTAAAAACCTGACGGCTGTTTGTGAAGCAGCAGGCGGTAAATTACAGGACATTGCTAAGCTGAATATCTTCCTGACGGATCTGAGCAACTTTGCGACTGTTAACCAGGTAATGGCACAATATTTTGAGCAGCCTTATCCAGCACGTGCCGCGATTGGTGTGGCACAACTGCCTAAAGATGCAGGTGTTGAGATGGATGGTATTTTAGAGCTGGGCTAACCCGACTTGCATATTGCATCACTCATGTATTTTTCAGCCGCCGCGCCGAAGGGCCATCCATGGCCCTGCCGCACGGTCGCAACATCCATGTTGCTGCTTTTGAAAAACACATGACCGCTGCCTGCCAATCTGAACCCCAGGGTTTTTAACTGCTGGGGTTTTTTATTATTTAAATACCCAAAGAATTATGAGCAAACCCAAAATCACCATCGGTTTAACCAACCCCAAAAGCCCTTCCAACGTTGGCTCCGTCATGCGTGCCGCAGGCTGCTTTGGTGCTGACGAGGTGTATTACACCGGCCAACGCTACGATATTGCCGCTAAATTCAGCACCGACACCCGTAATATGAGCAATAAGATTTTGCTCGAAGGTGTTGAATCATTAATTGAATGTGCTGACCCGAAGGCAAAAATTATCTGCGTTGAACTGGTTGAAGGGGCAACCTGTTTACCGGATTTCCAACACCCGGAAAATGCTCATTATATTTTTGGCCCGGAAGACGGCAACATCAGCCAGGCTATTATTGATCAGGCTGATGAGGTGGTTTATTTACCAACCGTTGGTTGTTTAAACCTGGCGGCGACGGTTAATGTTGTGCTGTACGATCGGGTGGCTAAATCGGATTTAAGTTTTGCCGGTGATGACTTAATTCGCTCCAGCCGCGATGTAAATAACCGGGCAAAAGTTAAATCAAGCCCAGATAAAAATAAGCCTGAATAAGCTTTCAGCCACCGAATCGGTGGGCCATCCATGGCCCTCGATTCTATCGCAACATCCTGTTGCTGTTATTGAAAGCTTATCCAGACTAATTTTTTCAAAGCGTAGGAATAATTTTAACAGTGGTTTTCAAGCAGCAGCGACAGGATGTCGCGACCGTCCGGCAGGCACATGGATGTGCCTTCGGGACGGCAGCGGAAAACTTCTGTTGAAATAATTCCGCTCAGACATAAAGAGAAAAATATGCCTTCCGAAAAAGTTGTAATTCTGGTGGATGTGCAAAACATCTACTACACCTGCCGCCAGGGTTTTGGCCGCAACTTCGACTACAACCAGTTCTGGAAAATGGCAACCCATAGTGCCGATGGCACACCACGCGAAGTGGTAAAAGCCATCGCATACGCCGTTGACCGCGGTGATGAGAAACAAAAGCAATTTCAGAATATTTTGCGCGCCATTGGTTTTCAGGTAAAACTCAAATCTTATATTCAGCGCGCTGATGGTACTTCGAAAGGTGACTGGGATGTTGGCATTACTCTGGATGCAATGGAGTATGCACCCGAGGCTGATACCCTTGTGCTGGCCTCCGGTGATGGCGACTTTGGTATTTTAGTGCAACGGATGCAACACAAATTTCAGACCCAGATCGAAGTATATGGAGTTGAGCAATTAACTGCCGACTCGTTAATTTCAGCAGCCGATCATTACGTTCCGGTGAAGGATGATCTGCTGCTGTAACTCGTCAGGCCGGAATTGAACTGTCACAACTACATATAACTACAATATCTGAATCAGAGCTCAGTCCGCCGTTAATTTAAAGTGTTTCCAGTCCTGCGCACTGCTGAGGTAATACAAACCAATCAGCAGCGCCATCCACCATTCCACAACATTTTTTGGATCATCATCACTGTCGGTTAATTGCAGCACAATCATCACCAGCAGAAAGAACCATTGCCCGGCAATCAAACGCATTTTAAACGTCAGGCTAGTGCCAATATTAATTCCCTGCGCTTGCAGCTGACGTAAATAAAACGTGACCCGGGTTTGTATCAATAAAGAAATCAGAAAAAACAGTGCGGCCCCGACCGTATGCACTGTCCATGGCAGCTCAGATTTATCCGGGCGAAGTACCGCCGTTGCCACAATCAGGCACACCGAGCTGATCACACCAATGGTTGTCATCCAGCGTACTGAAAGAATCGGCTTTTCTGGTGCCAGCTCCGTCAGCCAGCTTTTCATGCAATACCACCAGAATACAAACAGCACACACGCCGATATTAAACCGCCACGGAAGAAGAATGACTGAGGGTCTGGTATTCCGGTTGCTGTAATACTGGTACACCCTGAAATATAAGGCACACAAACCGGTGTATTACCCAGATACATGCCTAGCAGCAGGGTAAACCAAAAGGTCGCATGAGATAGCCAGAAGCTGGAGAGTGCAATACGTTGAGGTAAGGTCTTCATACATTTGCCTCCTGATGCTTTTCTGAAGGGCTCAGTCTTTCCAGACGGGTTAAACGAAAGTTTTTCCAGTCCCAGAATCCGGTCAGGAAAAATACACAGATAAAGGCTGCTAACCACCACTCTACAATTTGTACAATTTCAGAGGTTTCCCGGTCAGTAACAACCAGTACAATCAGAGTTATTAAAGTGAGCAACTGCGCCGTTGCCAATACCACTTTAACCGGGACACTCCAGCGAGGATAATCCAACTGGTCACGCAGCTGATGCATTCTTAACGCCATTAAAATTTGGCAGAGCGAAGTGATCAGAAAAAATAAAATCGCAGTGATTGAATGAAAGCGCCAGATCTCACGGTGCTCTTTGGGAGGCACCATATTTTCACCCATCACTGAAATGGAAGCTACACCCAATACCGATGCTCCCATGGCAATAATAACCAAATGTCGCACCCAGGATTTTATACCGGCACTATTGATACTGTTCAGCCAGGCTGCAGCGCAGTACCACCACAAAGCAAACGATACAAAAGCCACCATTAAGCCACGAAAGACATACGCAGCCGGGTAATAGACTCCGGTGGCAGTAATAGCCTCACAACCATCAATAAATGGATTACAAAGTTCGACGTGCCCACCTTGCCAGCTCAGATAATAAGTAATACTGATCAGGATGACGGGCAGTACAAAAGAAAACAGCGCGGTACGTTGAGGTAACGTCATAAAACTTCCTTTTATTTACTAATCCATTAATAGTAGCTACCCCACGGAAATTTTCACGGATTTCCAATCCCAGAATGACGTCAGAAAATAACAACCAATAAATAAGGTTGCCCACCACTCAATAATGCGTTTGCCATGGCTCATTTCGATGCCAACCGTGACACCGGCAAAGGCAATAAACATAAACCATAAAATAGCCATCAAGGCAGTCTTACAGCGGAAAGACGGTACGGAGAGTCCTTGCTTCCGGGCTTTAACAATTAATACAAAATTAATCGTCAGAGCTATTAACATCCCTTGGAAAAATAAGTTGGCACCGCGGACATGTACGCCCCAGCGTGTTGCATCTTTTTCCGGCAGGAGTACCGCAGTCCCCACCAACAATCCAACGGCGGCCAGGGTGCCAAAAAACTGCATAAAATTGAGTGCAACTTTGCCACTATAAGGCTGCAACCAGCTGCGCATTAACTGCCACCAAATCATAAAAAAAACAGTCGCAGCGATCATGCCGCCACGAAAGATAAAACCACCATCCCCTTTCATTCCGGTATGGGTAATATCGGTGCAGCCATCAATAAACGGATTACACAGTTCGGCGGTTCCCTGAGTGGTACCGATCCAGTAAGTCACCGCAATGGTGCCCATCGATAAAATAAAACTCAGTAACGCAGTCACCTGACCAAAAGACATAAGACGCTCGCATCAATAAAGAATGTGTGCGGCAGTATAAATAAAAAAGCCTCCAACCGTTACCGGTGGAGGCTTGAAGGTCTTTTCAGGTTAACAACCTTTACCGCTGTAGCACCTTGTTTAACGCTGGAGCACTTTAAACTCTACCCGGCGGTTTTGTGCCCGGCCTTCTGCATTATCATTACTGGCACGAGGCTGGCTTTCACCATAGCCTACCGCAGTCAGCTGTTCGGCTTTCACTCCTTGTTCAATCAGATACGCTTGTACGGCTTCTGCACGACGCTGAGACAAGTCCTGATTGTAGGCTTCAGAACCCTGGCTGTCGGTATGAGCCTGCACTTCCAGCTGCGCTTGTGGGAACTGACTGAAATCGGTTGCTAACTGATCCAGCGTGGCCTGACCAGACGGTGAAATATCCGCTGAGTTCAGTGCAAAGCCAATGGCCACAACCACCACATCCACGTCCGCGATTGATTCAGGTGCAGAAGCCACTTCTGCGACAACAGCTTCTTCTGCAACAACAGCTTCTTCTGCAATAACAGACTCGGCAGCTACAGTTTCAACAACGGCAGGCTCTGCCGGTGCGGCCAATGCCTCAATTTCATCATCCTCAATAATAGGCTCAATCACTGCTATTCTCTGCGGCTGTGGTTCTGGTTGAGGTTCTGGCTCAGCAACAACCGGAGCGGGTTGATAAACCGGCTGACGACCAAAGCGCTTAATCAGGTTCAGTGATAATAATGAGGCATCTCTGTCGTAGGATTCATATTCCAGTCGCAGGCTGAATGCATTGGGTAAATAATATTCACCACCAATCCCCAACATCAGCTGAGTGGTTTGTTGTTTGTCATACGCAATATTGTGGCCGTCGTTGGTCATATGATTCACACCACCTTTGGCATACAGCGCAAAACTGCCTGCCTCGCGGGCTTCGCCCTGCAGCCAGTAATGACCAATCACATCAGCCCCAATCATACGGTAATCAATTTCACCGGCAGGGCTCAGCCGTGATTCACCTAAGCGGGCGTAATATCCCTCAAGCGATATCGTGTCATTCCAGTCCCAGCCCGCGGTTAATTTGAACGCCGTATCCGTTTTATCTTTAACGCGGAAATCACCAGAAGTTTTTGGCTCCAGCCAGCTGTTACCAATACCCGCGCCAATATAAAAAGCGGTTTCGTCATTAACGTCGGTATTAGCATCAGAATTACCGCTATCAGCGGCAGCATTGGCTGCCAACGGTAATGCCAGTAACAACACACGATAACGACTGCGTAACGCTAAACCGGCTAACAAACCAATAAATAATAAGTTCAGGCTACCTGCACCACGAAGGCCGGTTTCAATATCGCCTTGTGCAGTTTCATTACAAGAATCAGACAAGCACATACCTGCATCAGAAACACCATCATTATCAGAATCAATACTTAATGGGTTAGTACCATTACGGATCTCCTGCGCTGTTGAAATACCATCGCCGTCATCATCGCTATCTAATGCATTGATTCTGCCATCACCATCGGTATCCGGCTGCGTGCCCTGACCATTATTCGCAAGCTCTGAAGCATCCTTCAGGCCATCACCATCGGAGTCATCACTGAGGGAATTGAGCCCTAAGGTATTTTCCAGAAGCGTTGCAACACCATCGCCATCATCATCAGTATCCAATGCATTGATTCTGCCATCACCATCGGTATCCGGTTGTGCTCCCTGGCCATTATTAGCAAGCTCCGAAGCGTCTTTAATCCCATCTCCATCGGAGTCATCACTAAGAGGGTTGAGCCCTAAGGCATTTTCGATCAGAGTTGAGATTCCATCATTATCATGGTCGACAGCGGAAGTCGTTGGTTCCGAATCAAGATTATTCGGTACACCATCATTATCTGAATCATTATTCGGATTTTCTGGCTCAGTATCCTGATTATTGGCGACACCATCGTTATCACTATCATTCAGAGGGTTCACAGGTTCGTCGTCATCACCATTTAAAACACCATCATTATCAATATCAGCGTCGCTATTATCAGCGGTACCATCGCCATCGGTATCTTTTAAAATGGTAAAGATCAGATTCTTTGAATCGGTGATACTGTCATCCATTGCCGATAGCGTGATATTAATTGGGTTATTCAACAAGGTATTAAATGCCAGGGGCGATTTCAGAGAAAGATTACCGCTGTTATCAATTTCAAATAACTGAGCATCCGGGCCGCTCAGACTCCAGTTCACACTCCCTGTTGGGGTGCCGGAAATAGTAGCCATCTCTGAAAATGGACGACCTTCCAGCAGCTCACGAGTCAACGGGTTAATATCAATGGTGAAAGCACCTAGGTTATTCACAATGTCCTGTATTTCCAGCACGGAATCGACATCCAGTTTACCTTTACTGGCGATTTCATTATTCAAAATATCGATATTGCCTGCTGTTACTCCGGTAACTCCTATGCTGGCATACATTTCAACAGTCGGTTTTTCAGAAGCGCCATTGGTATCGGCATAGGCCTGAATAATGGCTTCATGAACCACATCCTGTACCTTCTTAACCGTATCCAGATCCATACCGTCTTTATCTAAAATCGCTGGATTCACAATGTCGATATTATCGTCGTCAACATCACGAATACTGGCTTCACGATAATCATCGGGGGTTAATGGTCCGGGATTAACACCATCGCCGTCAGCATAATTCTGAATATCTTTTAATAAGTCGGCGATACATGGGTCATTAATGAACAGTGGTCCCCAGAAGTCATCGCGGTATTTATCCGATAAAAATAAATTCAACTTGTGCACCTCACACACATTTAATGCGCGGTCGTACACAATCACTTCGGCAATATCGGCCTGTGCATAGTTATTATCACCATCCCAACCTACAGCAAAGGTTGTTTGTTGGTCGGTTAAATCGGTTGTATCCGTAAAAGGAGTAAACGATGCACCACTATCCGAGCCGTTAAAGCTGACAAATGAAGCGTTTGCTGTGGTGTGTTGATAACTCACCGTCACCAGACGATTGGTATCAGCAATACCAGCATCAATAATCGGAACATTCTGTCCTGCGGGGCCAATCCCTACAATTCCGTCTTTGGGTGTGACGCTACCAAAGGAGTTAAAAAACATCCGATCCCAATTGCGGTTATCAATTCCCCATAACGCACTCCCCTGATCCTGACTCGGCCCCGTCGTGCGATAAACCGTTAAAATCGTAATATCAGGGCGAGCGGTGGGCCGTAAATCCAATGCAACATCATCGGCATTGCCAGCAATACCATCACTTCCTGCGGCACGTACCTGATAAGCAACCCGACTTGATGCAGAAAAAGAAAATGCTGGCTGATTACCAATCGCCGATGTTTTATCCCACAAAGTGGTATTCGACGGCGTTGTTCCGACCGGCACCGTAAAATACTGATTACCGGATTTGTCTCGCCAGGGGGTTGCCGCACTGATGGCATAGCTATCGGGAGCACTGTCATCGGCTTCCGGATCTGAGGCATCCAGCCAGAGCAGTAACCCATTACTGATATCCGCCGGAGCACTGCTTGCCATCGCAGGAGCCACCGCGACCATCATCAGTACACCAGCGAGACTACAGGCACTTGCGACGCTGCAGATAATTCCTTTCATAACCCACCCTTGAATAATGATTCAGTTAGTAACTGGCTATAAGACTAGTACATGATAAGTGGGTCTCTAGCGCTATATCGTTGGAATGATGATTTTTTACAGAATCAAAAAAGCCCCAACCGCTTCCGGTGGGGGCTGAGGGCATTTGCAATACGAGGATTTTCGCAGCTTAAAGTTCTTTGAATGGTTACCGCTTCAGCACTTTAAACTCAACCCGGCGGTTTTGTGCCCGGCCGTCTGCACTGTTATTGCTGGCGCGAGGCTGGCTTTCACCATACCCTACTGCGGTCAGTTGCTCAGCCTTTACACCTTGTTCAACCAGATACGCTTGTACCGCTTCAGCACGACGCTGAGACAGCGCCTGATTGTAGGCTTCCGAGCCCTGGCTATCGGTATGCGCCTGAACTTCCAGCTGCGCCTGTGGGAACTGGCTGAAGTCTGCCGCCAGCTGATCCAGCGTAGCTTTACCAGATGGTGAAATATCCGCCGAGTTCAGTGCAAAGCCAATCGCTGCAACCACAACATCCACGTCTGCGATTGATTCAGGTACAGAAGTCACTTCTGCGACAACAGCTTCTTCTGCAACGGCGGCAGCAATCAAGGGCTCAGCCTCATCCTCTTCAATAACCGGCTCAATCGAAGCCGTGCGCTGTGGCTGTTCTTCTGGCTGAGGCGCAGGCTCAACAACCGGGGCTGGCTGATAGGAGTTACTGCTACCAAAACGCTTAATCAGATTCAGCGATAATAACGACGCATCATTATCGTAGGACTCGTATTCCAACCGCAGGCTGAATGCTTTGGGTAAATAATATTCACCACCCAGCCCCAGCATTAACTGAGTGGTTTCCTGTTTTTCATACGGCAGGTTTTTACCATCATTGGTCATATGGTTTAAGCCACCTTTGGCGTACAGGGCAATACTGCCCTGGCGGCGAGGCTCACCCATCAGCCAATAATGACCAATGACATCGCCCCCGACCATACGGTAATTAATTGACCCCTGTGGGCGGAATTTGGCGTCTCCTAATTCAGCGTAATAGCCTTCAATAGAAATATGATCATTCCAGTCCCAACCGGCGGTTAATTTCAAACCCGTATCATGCTTAGTCTTTTGGCTGAAACCGGTACCTGAGTTATCCGGGTCAAGCGTACTGCGGCCAACACCCGCACCCACATACACATTCATTTCATCCCACCACTCATCAGCCTGAGTCGTTAATGGCAGAGCTGCCATTAACATCAGACCAACAGTACGCAGACGATTGGTATGGCGCAGCATCACCAACAACGCCAACATCAGCAACAGACTCAGGCTCATGCTGCCGGTACCACTAACACCGGTTTTAATGGTGTCAGACCCTGCTGCATCGGCTTCTGGAGCCGGGCTTGGAGCTGCTTCAGGCGCTGCCGGGCCAGGAGCAATCGGAGATGTATCTGGCTGAGCCGAGCCATCAATGGTGTCATCCAGATAATCCGGCGTTGTATCGCCATTATTGTCGTTACAGGCCGCTGCGTCCGGGCATTCTTCTGAATCGGTTTTACCATCGTTATCGGAATCGTCATCGCGATAGTCTGGCGTTTCATCACCATCGGTATCACGTGGCGTCTCAGAATCTCCCCTCTCATCGGAGTCTTTGATGCCATCGTTATCCGAATCATCATCCATATAATCCGGAATACGGTCGCCATCGCTATCACGCGGTGTTTCACCATCGCCACGCTCAACTGCATCACTGATACCGTCGTTATCCGAGTCACCGAAGCCATCCGAGGTACCAGCATCATTCATGCTGTCGGCATCCTTGTAATCATCAATACCATCGAGATCAGAATCCGCCGCATTAGCCGGATCGAGCACGCCATTTAACTCATCAATATCGGAGGTGTTATCGTTGTCATCATCGGTATCAGCGAAGTCAGCGGTACCATCACCATCGGTATCCAGTAGCGGCGCAACTTCATCCGCATCCTTGATGCCGTTGTTATCACTGTCGTCATCCAGATAGTCCGGCGTGCCATCACCATCACTGTCGGCACAGCTTGGTGCCGATGCACATTCCTGAATATCGGTCAGGCCATCGTTATCCGAATCGCCACCAGTACCGTCAGTGGTGTCATCGTCTTTATCCAGATAATCCGGGATCTTATCGCCATCGGTATCAATAACCGGCGTCAGTGGGTTGTTATCAGTATCATCATTGTTGTCGCTTAACTCATCAGATGTTAATACGCCGTCGCCATCATCATCGTTATCGCGAGCATCAATGGTGCCGTCACCGTCGGTATCACGTTGCGTGCCTTCACCGTTATTAGACACTTCATCAGAGTCTTTGATGCCGTCACCGTCAGAATCATTATCCAGCGGATCCAGGCCTAACCCGGTTTCTTTTTTATCAGAAATACCGTCGTTGTCTGAGTCGCTGTTTTCATCATTCGGATCACTATCATCGCCGTCTTTAACACCGTCGTTATCTGAGTCGTCATTCAGAGGATCAGTGTTATTGGCTTTTTCTTCGGCATTGGTAGAGCCATCGTTGTCCGAATCGTTATTCGGGTTATTTGGTTCCGCATCCTGACCATCTTTAACACCATCGTCATCAGAGTCGTCATCTAATGGATTGGTGTTATTCGTTTTTTCTTCAGCGTTGGTTGAACCGTCATTATCCGAGTCATTGTTCGGGTTATTTGGCTCAACGTCATGACCATCTTTAACACCATCGTCATCAGAGTCGTCATCTAATGGATTAGTGTTATTCGCTTTTTCTTCGGCGTTGGTTGAACCATCGTTGTCCGAGTCATTGTTCGGATTATTCGGTTCAGTGTCTTGGTCGTCGTTAACACCATCATTATCATCATCTAAGTCATTGATATCCGCGGTACCATCACCATCGGTATCTTTTAAGACCGTTAAAACAATATTTTTAGAATCAGTATTACCGCCATCATCCGTTGCCGTAATCGTAACGTTAACTGGATTATTGGCTAACGCATTAAAATCAGCCGGAGTTTTCAGGGTTAAAAGTCCACTGTTTTCATCAATCGTAAACAGGTTCGCATCAACACCAGATACACTCCACACAACATTGCCACTTGGTATACCTGATAGTACGGGCGTCACGGAGAAAGCAGTACCTTCAATAATCTGACGATTTAATGGATTAACGTCGATAACAAAAACACCAATCGCATCCACAATGGCCTGTACTTTTTCTTTGCTATCAACTTCGGCTTTTGTTTTGCCCGCAATTTCAATATTAACCTGATCAATATTGCTATCTGTGACACCGGTTACCCCAATCGAGTCATATATTTCAGGCGTGGGTACCGGCTTAGAAGCGCCGTCAGTATCGGCGTAGTTCTGAATAATGGATTCATCAATAATACGCTGTACGTCAGCAACTGTATTAATATCGGTTGAAGATTTCGCCAGGATAGCGGCATTAACAACAGCCAGGTTTTCTTCGGAAACATTGCCGGCACTCACATTAATATAATCCTGCACAGTTAATGCAGCAGGTGTTGTGCCATCACCATCGGCGTAGTCTTTAATCTTTTGTAATAAATCAACCAGACAAGGTTCGTCGTCAGGAATTGGCCCCCAGAAATCATTTTTATATTTTTCTGACAGGAAAAAATTAACTTTATGGGCTTCACAAGCGGTTAACGCTTTTTCATACACAATAATTTCAGCGATATCAGCCTGAGCGTAATTATTATTACCATCCCAACCAATCGCAAATATTGGCTGCTGGCCCAGAGCGGTCGTAGGGTCATTATCTGGATCATCTGACGTAGTGTCGGTAAAGCGGGTAAATGCCGTCCCTGTCGTCACACCATTAAAGCTGACAAATGAGCCGTTATCTTCATTGTGATTGTAGCTAACCGTTACCAGACGATTTTCATTTTCAATACCGGCATTCGTGATTGAAACACTTTGAGAAACCGGGCCAATACCCACGATGCCATTAATCGCAGCACTGCCGGAGCCGAACGAATTAAAAAACATCCGATCCCAGTTATTATCATCCAGCCCCCATAAGCCACTACCCTGACGTCTGGGCTCACGTATCTCACCCGAAGCAATAGGCACGTTACGATATACGGTAAAAATGGTGGTGTTTGGCTTAGCTTGAGGGCGCAAGTCTAGCGCCTGATCTGCCTGATCTTTGATCTCATAAGCAACCGCGTTACTTTGGCGAAATTCAAACGCTGGCTGCTCTCCGATGTCCGATTGACTATTCCATGCGGTTGCATTGCGGGCACCAGCAACAGGGACGGTCATGTATCCCTGAGACGTTTTATCCTTCCAGGGCGTATCTGCGGTGATACTAAAACTATCAGGCGTAACGCCATCCGCATTCGGATCCGAGGCATCCAACCACAATACAGCTCCATCAACACCACCCGGTGCATTATTCGCGGCATAAGCAGACGACATCAGAGAAACGCCTATCGCTACCCAACAACCTGTAAACCGACCCATAAACCCATCCCTTAAGTTATATTTTTGACGACTAAGCCGTTCTTATTAACCGTTTAGATACAAAGTGGCGGGATGTTACCAGTAAGTAATCGAAATTCTATTGATATTTTACATTTCCACCTGATCTTTTACATTGCGATAACATTGCACTCAATGGCACAAAAAAAGCTTCCAAACCAACGGCCAGGAAGCTTTTTATAGAAACAACAGTGACGGATATCTTGCGTCCAGACTATCGGGCAGCAGCTAACGCCTGTTCAATATCAGCAATAATGTCATCAGCGTGTTCAATCCCAATCGACAGGCGCACCAGATCAGTGCTCACCCCCGCTGACTTCATTTCGTCTTCATTCAGCTGGCGGTGAGTGGTGGTTGCCGGGTGACAAGCCAGTGATTTGGCATCACCAATATTCACCAGACGCTTGATCATCTGCAGCGCATCAATAAACCGGGTGCCAGCAGCCACACCGCCCTGAATACCAAAACTCAGAATGGCCGAAGGTTTGCCAGACACCATACGCTGCGCTACCGCGTAATGAGGGTTGTTCTCCAACCCGGCATAATTTACCCAGGAAACCTGTTCATGATTACTCAGGTATTGCGCCACTTTTTGCGCATTTTCAACATGGCGATCCATACGTAACGCCAGAGTCTCAAGCCCTTGCAAAATCATAAACGCATTCATGGGTGATAACGCCGCCCCCATATTACGCAGCGGCACCACACGGGCACGGCCGATAAAAGCCGCTTCACCCATGGCTTCGGCATATACCACACCATGGTAAGACGGATCTGGCTCGTTAAAACGCGGGAAACGCGGATTGTCTTTCCACGGGAATTTACCGGAATCCACAATAATGCCGCCAACCGTGGTGCCGTGACCGCCGATGTATTTAGTCAGCGAGTGCACCACGATATCAGCGCCATGTTCAAACGGGCGACATAAATAAGGCGTTGCCACCGTGTTATCCACAATCACAGGAACGCTGTGTTTATGAGCCATATCCGACAGCGCCTTCAGATCCACCACGTTACCGGCCGGGTTACCAATGGATTCACAAAACAGCGCTTTGGTGTTGTCGTCAATTAATGCTTCCAGTGCAGCAATATCATCACCGGATGCCATACGCACTTCGATACCCTGTTGCGGCAAGGTATGAGCAAACAGATTATACGTTCCACCATACAACTGGCTTACCGAAACGATATTATCGCCTGCCGCTGCCAGTGTCTGAACAGCAGCAGTAATGGCTGCCATGCCGGAGGCCAGACACAAGCCCGCAATGCCACCTTCCATCGCAGCGATACGTTGTTCCAGCACATCGTTGGTTGGATTCATAATGCGGGTGTAAATATTACCCGGCTCTTTTAAATCAAACAGATCAGCCCCGTGTTGTGTATCACGAAAGCTGTATGACGTGGTTTGATAAATGGGTACCGCCACTGCACGAGTGGTTGGGTCTTCACTAAAACCGGCATGTAATGCCTGGGTTTCTATTTTCATGTTCGCGTCCTTATTGTGAATCTTCATATTATTATTGGCGCCTGCCAGTGTATCAAAGCGATGAAAAGCCACCACCAAAAAGATAAACTCTGCTCTTAATTTACCCGGCAGAGACAACCCGATGGCAAAGAAAAAAACAGCGTATGTGTGTAATGACTGCGGTGCCGATCACACCAAATGGCAAGGCCAGTGCACCGGTTGTGGTGCCTGGAATACGCTGCAGGAGTTTGTGGTTTCAGCCGCCAAAACTGCCAGCCGCGAGGCCAACTTCAGTGGTTATGCCGGAGCCGCTGCCGAGCAAGGGGTACAGCGTCTTAATGAAGTTAATCTTAATGAAGTACCACGTTTTTCCAGCGGTATGCAGGAGTTCGATCGGGTATTAGGCGGCGGGTTAGTGCCCGGCTCGGCCATTCTGATTGGTGGTCACCCGGGGGCGGGTAAGTCCACACTACTGCTGCAAACTCTGTGTCATCTGGCGTCTCAAATGCCAGCGTTATACGTCACCGGCGAAGAAAGCTTGCAACAGGTAGCGCGCCGTGCCCAACGTTTAGGTCTGCCGATGGATCAGCTGAATATGCTGAGCGAAACCAACGTCGAGCGTTTAACCAAAACCTTACAGCAGCATCAGCCAAAAATTGTGGTGATCGATTCCATTCAGGTGATGCACGTCGATGGCATTGAATCGGCTCCGGGCAGCGTGTCGCAGGTTCGCGAAAGCGCCGCCTATTTAACCCGCTTTGCCAAACAAACCAACACGGTATTATTTTTGGTTGGCCATGTAACTAAAGACGGCACCATTGCCGGCCCCAAGGTGCTGGAACATATGATCGACTGCTCCATCATGTTAGAAGGCTCTGGCGACAGCCGCTTCCGTACCTTGCGTGGTATTAAAAACCGTTTTGGTGCGATTAACGAGCTGGGTGTCTTTGCCATGCTCGAACAAGGTTTAAAAGAAGTAAAAAATCCCAGCTCCATCTTTTTATCACGTTCCGAAGAACCTGCCGCCGGCAGTGTTGTGATGGTGATCTGGGAAGGTACCCGGCCGTTATTGGTGGAGATTCAGGCGCTGGTCGACGACAGCCATTTTGGTCACCCCAAACGTGTCGCGGTTGGTTTGGATCAAAACCGATTAAATTTATTACTCGCAGCCATGCACCGCCATGGTGGTATTCACCTGGGTGATCAGGATGTCTATATCAATGTGGTGGGTGGCGTTAAAGTCACCGAAACTGCCGCCGATCTGGCGCTGTTATTAGCGGCCCTGTCATCCTTCCGTAATCAACCTTTGCCACAAGATTTAATTGTGTTTGGCGAAGTCGGGTTATCCGGAGAAATCCGACCCGTACCTTCCGGACAAGAGCGTATTAAAGAAGCAGCCAAACACGGCTTTAAACGCGCCATTGTTCCAAAGGGCAATATGCCGCGTCAGGCGATTGAAGGTATGGAAGTTATCGGGGTGGAAAAACTGCAACAAGCCATCGAACGAATCTGATACTCTACGTGTGGATTTAACAAGGAATGCTTGCATATGAAACCCCGTATGAAATATCTGCTACAAAGCCTGACCCTTTCGACTTTGCTTGGCACAGTTTCTTTTTCTGCCCTGGCCGAAGATAAACCAGAGAATACGGAGCAACATACGGCTGTTATTGTTGAAACCATTAAACGCCAACCACTATCCCGCCAGTACGACACGCCCGGGCGGGTTGTTGCCGCCAGCCGCATTGATATCGTCCCGCGAGTCACCGGCATTATTGAGCAGCAGGCTTTTATCGAAGGTTCAACCGTCAACGAAGGCGAGCTGTTATTTCAGATTGAAAAAGACAGCTATCAGGTTCAGCTACAACACAGTCAGGCCGACTTAGCCAGCGCCAAAGCCAGCCTGAAGCAAGCCGAAACCGATTTAAAACGCTACCGCAAATTAATTGTTACCAACGCCATTTCCGAATCCGAATTAGGCACCGCCGAAGCCACCCGCGATCAGGCTGCTGCCTCCGTGATGGCCGCCGAAGCCGGAGTACAACAAGCCAGACTGGATTTAGGTTACACCGAAATTTATAGCCCAATTACCGGTCGTATTGGTAAGGCCACTATCAGTGAAGGTAATGTGGTCACCCCGAATTCCGGTACTCTGGTCACCGTTGCCCAGCAAGATCCGATTTATGTTGAAATAGCCTTCAGCGATAAATTATTAGTGGATATTCGTCGCCGCGCCATGCAGCTTGAAGAAAATGAAAAGGTCATCGCCCGACTGATTTTATCGGATAACAAACCTTACCCTTACGATGGCGTGTTTGATTTTATTGATCCAACAGTATCAACCGAAACCGATACCGTCACAGTGCGCGCCGTATTTGATAACCCGGAAGGCTTGTTGTTACCCGGGCAATATGTACGCGTACAAATTGAGCCGAAAAACATTCCGAAAGTGTTGGCGATTCCACAATCAGCTGTGCAACGTGATAAAGACGGATTTTTTGTCATGATCGTTAATGATCAGCAACAGGTTGAACAACGCCGAGTTGACCTGAGCCAGCAAATCCGTGGTTTATGGGTGATTAAAAGTGGCTTAAACGAAGGCGAGCAGGTGATTACCGAAGGCCTGCAAAAAGTGCAGGTAGGCGAGACAGTCAAAGCCATGATCGCCATCCCTGACGCGGAGTAATCAGTATGTTCTCCCAGTTTTTTATTCATCGCCCCAAGTTTGCGCTGGTTATCTCCATCGTCATTATGATTGCCGGTTTATTGGCCTTAACCGCCTTGCCGGTAACCCAATACCCGGAAATTACTCCGCCACAGGTTAAAGTCACCGCCAGCTATACCGGCGCTAACGCCTTAGCGGTTGAACAATCGGTCGCCGCACCCATTGAAGCTATGGTCAATGGTGTAGATGACATGCTGTATATGAACTCCGTCAGTGGCAACGACGGCAGTTATACCCTGACCATTACGTTTGAAGTCGGTACCGACCCGGATCTGGCCGCCGTAAACGTGCAAAACCGCGTGTCTCTGGCACAACCCAGCCTGCCACAAGAAGTGGTGCGTATGGGGGTCACTACCGAGAAACAAGCCAGCAATATGTTAATGGTGATTGCTCTGACCTCTCCCGGTGGCACTCACAACAACCTCTATATGAGCAACTATTCCTCAGTATTTGTTGAAGATGCCATCGCCCGGATTAACGGCGTGGGGGGTGCCAACCAGTTTGGTAGTATGGAATATGGTATGCGCATCTGGCTCGATCCAGATCAGTTACGCAGCCTCGGCTTAACGCCGCAGGATGTGAATAATGCGATTCAGAGTCAGAGCGTTCAGGCGGCACTTGGTCAAATTGGTGCACCGCCGTTAAAAGACGAACAACAATTCCAATACACCATCACCGCCCAAGGGCGTTTAACCACGCCGGAAGAGTTCGGCAATATTATTGTCCGCTCCGGTGATGACGGTGGCCTGCTGTACCTGAAAGATGTCGCCCGTATCGAACTGGGTTCACAAAGCTACGCCGTTAATATGCACATTAATGGCGGCAGCGGTGTGCCATTTGCGGTGTACCAGAGTCCGGGTGCAAACGCACTGGATGTCGCTGATCAGGTTTATTCTGAACTGGAACGTCTGAGTCAGTTCTTCCCCGAGGATATGGAATATCAGGTGTTCTACGACTCCACCGATTTTGTCCGTGCCTCCATTTCAGAAGTGATCAGCACCCTGGCTATGACCTTTGTGTTGGTTGTCGCAGTGACTTATTTATTCCTTGGCGATTTACGCGCGACATTAATTCCTTCTGCCACCATTCCGGTGTCGTTAATTGGTACCTTTATCGCGCTGTCAGTAGCGGGCTTTTCGATTAACACCATTTCGTTATTCGCCCTGATTCTTGCCATTGGTATTGTGGTTGACGATGCCATTGTGGTGGTGGAAAACGTCAAACGTCATATGGCCGAAGATAATCTCGATTCGGTGACCGCCACCGAAAAAGCCATGGTGGAAGTCTTTGGCCCTGTGGTCGCCACCACACTGGTATTGCTGGCGGTATTTGTGCCAGTCGCCTTTATGCCAGGTTTAACCGGTGAACTGTACACTCAGTTTGCGGTGACCATTTCTGTCGCCGTGGTGTTCTCCTCAATTAACGCCCTGACCTTATCTCCTGCTTTATGTGCACTGTTATTAAAACCAGAAGGCGAGAGCAAAGGCTTCTTTGCCTGGTTTGATCGTCAGATTGATAAAATTCGCGGCAAATATATGAAAGGCGCGGTATTCCTGAATACCCGTAAAAGTGTGGCGCTGGGCAGCCTGGGCGTAATCGCATTAATGACCGCATTTTTATTCAGCAACACCCCAACCGGCTTTATTCCCTACGAAGATCAGGGCGCGTTTTTTGTCGATGTATCTCTGCCTCAGGGTGCCTCATTAAACCGTACTGATGAACTGGCGTTGGGATTAGATGAAGGCGTACGTCAGCTCGAAGGGGTCGACCGTACCATGCTGATTTCTGGCTTCAGCCTGTTGGCAGGTGCTGCATCCTCCTCCAGCGCCTTTATGTTGCCGGTACTGGATGACTGGTCGGAACGTGAAGATCTGCCCTGGTACAAAGTCTTCGGTGAAATGAACACCGTGCTGAAACAAGAACCCGGTGCTAACGCCTTTGGTTTCCCACCGCCACCCATTCCTGGTTTGGGTAATGCCGGTGGCCTGGAAGCCAACCTGCTGGATTTAGGCAGTGGTACTCCCCAAGAACTGGCTCAGGTTTCCAGCGCGTTTATTCTTGCACTGAATAATTCCGAAATAGTAAAACAGGCTTATACCCGTTATAACGCCAGCAACCCGCAACTACACATGACCATTGATCGCCAGAAAGTACAGGCGCTAAAAGTGTCACTGTCGGATTTATTTGCCACCTTACAAAGCCAGTTAGGCTCGGTTTACGTTAACGACTTTAATATGTTGGGTCGTAATTTCCGGGTGATGATTCAGGCCGAGAGTGAGTTCCGAAATACTATTTCGGACATCAACGCTATTTATGTGCGCTCCACTACCGGACATATGGTACCGGTCGGTTCGCTGGTGAATATCGAACAGATTCTTGGCCCACAACAACTGGATCGTTTTAACCTGTACCGTACCGCCAAGCTGGTGATTACCCCGGAAACCGGTTTCAGCTCGGGTGATGCCATTGCCGAAGTGGAACGTCTGGCAGCAGAAACACTACCGGATGGTTATGGTCTGGAATGGATGGGCACCGCACAACAAGAACAGGAAGCCTCGGGTTTAGTGGTGGTAATTTTTTCACTGTCGTTATTATTTGCTTACCTGTTTTTAGTGGCACAATACGAAAGCTGGACCATTCCGATGGCCGTGATGTTATCGGTGGTGGTTGCTATTATGGGTGCGATGTTACCGCTGTATTTAATTCCCGGCATTGATAACAACCTGTATGCCCAGGTGGGGTTAGTCATGTTAATTGGCCTGGCGAGTAAATCCGCTATTCTGATTGTCGAGTTTGCCAAGCAGCGGCATGAAGAAGGCCTGTCAATTCTCGATGCCGCAGCAGAAGCTGCTAACCTGCGCTTCCGTGCGGTATTAATGACGGCTTTCTCCTTTATTCTCGGGGTTGCGCCATTAGTGGTCGCCAGCGGTGCCGGTGCGATGAGCCGAATTTCGATTGGTGTGGTGGTACTGTCCGGTATGTTATTCGCTACCGTCATTGGCATTATGCTGATTCCGGCGTTGTATGTGATTATGCAAAGCCTGCGGGAAAAACTAAAAGGTGGTTCGGCTGTAACGGCAAGCCATATTGAAAGAAACGACGCTAAAACCAGCGAATAATCTCCCCAGTTAGTGCAAAAACAGAAACGCCATCAAATAATTTTTTGATGGCGTTTTTTCAAATTGCACGTTGCTCCAAACAGTCTAAAAACATATAGAGCCACAAAAAATCAAGCTGATCACAGAATTACATTCGTTAGATACTTACTCGTACTTACTGGCAGTAAGTGTCAAAATTTCAAGTTCAAAATCATGAATAGAAAATTCTATGATTGATATTGCTACAATAACATCAGATCCCTTACATGTATTGAGAAGACCTCGCCACCCTCTTTATACCTCTTAATAGAATATCTTTTCCGTTCACTTTCTTCTAATTCCACCCAATAAAAACCCGGGCCAGAAAACTGGAGATCATGACTGTAAATTTTATCATTTAATTTTATATCGCCATTTATTTTACATGCTTTATTTACATAAATAAGAATCAAGCTATTTCTTTCTTCTGGATCAATAAAGCCACCACCACCAAGTGGCTCTCCTGTTACTTTACTATACGGAAAAGTTCCCACCCGGCCGATTAGTGTATCGGCTGGATTAATTTCCATACCCAAGCCTTTCCATAAACTATCCAGAGGCCTTATGGAATTTTCCATTTCTTCTCTTTTTTCCAAAAGGTCGAGAGTAAATTTCATTGAACTATCTATTTCTTCAGCAAATAATATCGAAGAATTCGGTTTTCCAAATATACCTCCCGGAACTGAAGGAAAAAGCAGCACTGCATCTTCAGGGTATTTTTTACTATCCAAAAGAACATTATTAGGACCCACATATTCGACTGTTGCATTTACATCAACCACTCCATGCAAATCTTCATACCTATTACCGGAAGGCACAATCGAACAACTCGCCATTAAAGGCATCAGAACTACAATAAAAAACAACCTCATAAATAACCTATATAACTATACTTCTATATTTTTGACATGGCGGCTTATTCGCACGCCTGATATTCTGGCGAGAATTTTTAAGCATTGGCATACAACCCGCTGATTGCATTCTGAAACCTTCACTAGCAAGAAAATCCCTTCCTGATCAGTGTGTACACACACTATTTAAAAACCAGATCAAACGATACAACCTGATAACTTCAAAGCTATCATTAAGAAATATTACGAGCAAGCGCAGCTTAGTGCTTAGGCCAATACAACATCACAACGTTGTATCAATCGTTACTTCACCGGTTCTGGAATCATAAAAAATCGAATACGCAGGTTCTTCAACCAGCGCATAGGTACAGGTATTGGAGCTATACGATGCCTGAAAATCCTGCGTGGTATTACGCTCAACCGTGGGTGAGCCATCTTCCAGTATCGCCCGCCAAACCGACAAACAATCAAAAACGTTATTCAACTGCGGATCAGACTCAAACGGGAAGTAACTCTGCGCAGGCCAGCCCGCACTATTCATATCCATCAGGTTGGTACCGGTACCAAACAGATCCAGATTATCCACCGGGCCATTATTGCCACCCGCAAGCCATTTGCTGTGTGCCAGCGAGACGGCACTTCTGAACGATCCACCGGTTGCTGAGACCAGTCCAGCACGGGCATCGTCTTCCAGGTTAACAAAACGCGGCAGAGCAAATGCTGCCAGGATGCCTATCAAGACGAGCACGGTCACCAGCTCAATAAGAGTAAAACCTCGGGATTGCTTCATTGGTTGATTCCATTAAACACTTTAGCTATCTGATAAATATAGCAGTTGAGCACAAACCCCGTGGTTTCGCTCAAGAAGTGCGAGCCATACGGGCAAAAATAAGCGATAATCCCGGCCCAGAATTCGACGACCAGCGTTTCTCTGAAACCAGAACGCCGGTGGCTTTGTTGCTATCTCCGGGTAAGCCGTTCACAAGACGGCAAGCCCCTCCAGAACACCCTCTGGCATTTCGTGCAGAACTCAGCGGCACACAGCAAAGCAGAAGCTGCAAGCACCAGGAAGGCAGCTTCTCGTGCACCCTGATAGTTAACGCCCACCCAGATGCGTTATTCAGATACGTTGAACCACAAGATTGAGTCAGGAAGCCATCGCCGGGCTTCCACACCTGAGGTTAGAAACAGATATGGCCGCATTTGGAACCGTTTTCATGCCGAAAATGGCATTGGCAACTTTCGAGAATAATTCCTGGACTGCTTCAAGCATCGTTCCATCCGACAAATTAGAATTCCACCCGGGCGCTCATGTCTTACATTATTCGAGCACCTGTTTTGAAGGGTTAAAAGCATTTAAGCACGAAGACGGCAGCGTCAATCTGTTCCGTATGAGTGCCAATATCGACCGTATGGCACAAAGCAGCGAGCTGCTGTACCTGCCGGAGATTGATAAAGCGCAGCTGGGCCAGATGATTAAAGACATCGTTGCACTGTACGCCGACGAAGTACCAGCACCGCCGGGGTCGATGTACATCCGCCCAACCCATATCGGCACCGAAGCCGCCATTGGTAAAGCCGCTGCACCGTCTGAGTCGTCAATGATGTACGTGCTGATTTCTCCGGTGGGTGATTACTTTGCCAGCGGTGCCAAGCCGTTACGCCTGCTGTTAGAAGAAGACGGTATGCGTTGCGCGCCACACATGGGCATGATCAAAAGTGGCGGCAACTACGCCAGCGCGTTAGGCCCGATCCTGCAGGCGCGCAAAGAACATCATGCGGATCAAATCCTGTTCTGCCCGAATGGCGACGTACAGGAAACCGGCGCTGCCAACTTTATCCTGATCGACGGTAACGAGATCATCACCAAAGCGCTGGATAGCAGCTTCTTACACGGCATTACCCGGGATTCGATCCTGACGCTGGCACGCGATATGGGTATGACCGTCACCGAGCGTGACTTTACCGTTGATGAGCTGATTGAGCGGGCACAAAAGCCAGGCACCGAAGCAGCGCTATCGGGTACCGCAGCGGTATTAACCCCGGTGGGCACCTTTATCCGTAACGGCGAAGAAATTACCGTCGGCTCCGGTGAGCCGGGTGAAACCACCCTGCGACTGCGTCAGGCACTGAATGATATTCAGTGGGGCAAAGCCGAGGATAAATTTGGCTGGTTAGAAAAAGTCTGAGCCATGCTTAATCTCGATTTCAGCCAACGCGTCGTTATCAACAGTCATGATCTGGAGTGGGTACAAAGCCCCATGCCCGGCGTGCTGCGCAAACGGCTGGCTCGGGAAGAAGCCGAACGTGGCCATGCCACCAGCATTGTTAAATATCTGCCGGGTGCCAGCTTCAGTGAGCACCCACACCCACTGGGCGAAGAAATTTTTGTGCTAGAAGGTGTGTTCTCAGATGAGAGCGGCGATTACCCGGCGGGCAGTTATCTACGTAACCCGGAAGGCTTCAGCCATGCGCCGTTCAGCAAAGACGGCTGCACCATCTTTGTAAAACTGCATCAGTTTCAGGCCGATGACCATCAGCAGGTACGGGTTGATACGCACAATGCTGAATTTCTGCCGGGCATAGGTGGTTTAAAAGTGCTGCCATTGCATGAGCATAAAGGGGAATCTACCGCGCTGGTGTTCTGGCCAGCCGGAGAACGCTTCCAACCGCACACTCATTTTGGTGGTGAAGAGATTCTGGTGATCTCAGGGGAGTTTATCGACGAGCACGGTCGTTATCCGGCCGGAAGCTGGTTACGCAGCCCGCATCTCAGCAAACATTTTCCGTATGTGGAACAAGATACGCTGATTCTGGTGAAGGTTGGGCATTTACCGGAGTAACCTAGAACAGGCTCTGGTAAATACCCTTTCTTTGTTTAGGCCACGACTAGCAGCAAGGTGATGCATCACTCTCTGCGGATACCCGGTCAAACGGCATGCCCGAGCCACAGCCTTCAAATAAACCAAAGTGGCGCTCAAAGTTACCAATAAACTCAAAGTGCTCAGCGAAGCGGCTGTTTTTTAACATCATCCAGGTGTTACCACACACCGGGAAGATTTTACCGGCTTCGATGATATGGTGTTTATCCAGCATAAAGGTATGTGGGCTATGCTCAATACCGCCACGATAAATCACCGCCTGACCGTAATCTTCACAGCTGGATTCCAGACCGTCGATATTAAATAACCGGTAGGTAGCCGAGTAAAAACGAATATTTTCGGTAATCGCCGCCAGTGCCGGATCGGTAATTTCTAACGGACGGTCTTCCACCAGACGCGGATCAACAAATCCGGCTTCAATCGCCAGACGCTCAAAGTCGTTCCAGTACAGTGCACCGCCTAAACATTCACCGTATAACACCGAGTCGTTTTTGGCGGCATCGTGAACCCGACGGTCGGAATACACGTCAGAGAAATAAAATTCACCGCCTGGTTTTAACAGCTTTTTAATGCCCTGCAATACCGCGGCTTTGTCGGGTGATAAGTTCACCACACAGTTCGACACAATCACGTCAAACGAACCCGGCTCCAGATCCAGTTCATCCAGCTTTTCGATATAGCCTTTCATAAAGCGCACGTTGCTGTAACCAAACGCATCGCTATGCCACTGGCGATGATCTTCAGCGACAGCCAGCTGTTCGTCGGTCATATCGACGCCAACCACTTCACCTTCCGGCCCTACCAGCTGCGCCAGAGCATACACATCGCGGCCACTGCCACTACCCAAATCGAGAATACGACAGCCTTCCAGCTTTGGCGGGCAAACCAGACCACAGCCGTAGTAACGCGACAATACTTCCGGGTGAATCTGACTTAATAACGGTTTTAACCATTCCGGCATCGCACTGGCGTCACAACACGCCGTTGTTTTTAAATCATCACTGCTCTGCAGTTGTTTGCCGTAATAATCCTGAACCACGTTGTGCATTTTTTGACCTCGAATGAATAACTCATTATGAATTGAGTGAAGAAATTAGTGCCTGATTAGCGCCAGAAGTTCCGCACTGACATTGATTTCAATTTGATAACCAGCCTGCTGGCAGATGTTCCAGATCATCGGCGACATCAATATCGTGCAGTGTCTCCAGACACGCCAGTGACCACCCGGCCTGCTGGATACGTTGCTGCGTCAGACGACTGACCTGCTCGGTACTCCAGGGCATATCAACAAACAGCGACGGTGCCGGATAGCGCAGCCCCAACAAAGCATAACCGCCATCGGATACCGGATACATACAGGTATCATTCTGCTGCAAAGCGTTGGCGGCCTGTTGCAGGCGCTCGGCGGTTAAACCGGGGCAATCGGTACCCATCAGCAGTACTGCTTCACCCTGTTCTAAACTGCGCTGACTGGCACGCTGCAAGCGCTCACCTAAATCACCAGCGCCCTGTTCACTCCACTGCACCGTGGCGGGGATTTCAATGTCTTGCCATAAATCGGGGTCGAGCCCCGGGGCGACACATAACTCAACGCTGCTAACCCCAGCGCCAGCACTAACCGCTTGCTGCACACTGTATTGCAGAAGTTTTTTGGCCAATTGGGCCGACCCTTGCTCACCCAGCGCCGGTATTAACCGGGTTTTGGCTAACCCGGGCAACGGTGCTTTGGCAAAAATGATAATGCGCGTTTTCATTAATAATACTCAGCTAAGGTAGTGGCACTGACACCCCGCCAATATAACCAGCGTAAGCGCCACATCAGGAAAATGGTGCGCCAGACACCCTGCTGCTGCCAGCGCCGCCCGGAGGTAGACACCCGCGACGTCAGACACGCCGGACGACTGTATTGCTTTAACCGCAGGCACAGTTCAACGTCTTCCATCAGAGGTTGTTGGGGGTAACCACCTAACCGCAGGAATTCATCGCGACGAACAAAAATCGCCTGATCACCGGTAGCCACCGACGTCAGCCGCGAGCGCTGATTGATCAGCCAGCTGATCACGGGAAACATCTTTGCCTGGCCATCAATGGTGAGATTAAACCGCCCCCAGCGGTAATACTGCTGCTCAATCGCCTGCAAAATTTGCTGATCGGCATCGGTGGGTAAACGACTGTCGGCGTGCAGAAACACCAGCACTTTGCCACTTGCCTGTTGGGCACCGGCATTCATTTGCAGCGCGCGCCCTTTATCGCTTTGAATCACCTTAAAGCCGTGCTGTTGGGCAATGTGTGCGGAGTCATCCTGACTGCCACCATCCACCAGCAGAATTTCACAGCCACGGCTCTGCCAGTGTCTCAGATGGGCTAACAGTGCAGGCATTTCTGCCTGCTCATTATAGAAAGGGACTACAACTGAGACATCAATGGAGTCAGAAACGGAAATAGAAGTCGCAAGGCTCACCAGAGGGCGAGAGCCGCCCTCAGCGTTTAACATTCAGTTTCCAATCGTAGTCCAGATAATCAATATCCAGTTTTTCTTGCTGTAATGCTTTGCGTTGTGCCGCCGGAATATCCAGGTCATCGGCATATTTTAAGAAAAAGTCTTCCAGACGCTGATAACCTACCCAACCGCGTTCAAAATCGTTCCCGTACCAGTTAAAAATCGACGACACTTCTAAGCCATCTTTGCTGACGCGGTTACGGCTGCGGTCGGATAAAAACCAGCGGGTTTGTTGCTCCAGCTGCTGCTCTAACTGATCAGCAACAAATGCTTCGGCACGTAACGGCGGGCAACCAATGCTGGCGCAGTTAACGGCAAAGTGGATACGGGGTTCGTTAAAGCGACCATCCTCACGAATCAAACCGTGTTCAATGTCATCCAGCGAACGAGTCTCGCCTAACAGAGGAATAAATTCTTTCTTCCACGGCGAGCTTAATAAATTGCCAAGGTCACGAATGGATTCAATATCCGGCCAATTGCGGACAATTAATTCCACCGTCCAGCTGTTGTAGGCATTAATTAAGAAACTCAGCTGCTCCGGCTTAGACCACTGTTCAAACTCCTGCCAGCTCACCTCAGATAAGGATTCCAGATAAGCTTTCAGCGCTGCACGGTCATCGGCAAAACCCTGATAATCGACTTCGCTGGTAAAACCATCAGCGCTCAGGTGAACGTGTTGTTTAGCTAATGCATCCCATTGGCTATGGTCAAAGGCATGGCTCAGCGGGCTGATAGACAGCAGCGTCACCAGTAATGCCATCGCGGCCCTATAAGAGAAGGAGTAGCGAGTAAAAGGTCGATAAGCGGTCAGTCGTTTCGTCAGATATGTCATGGTGTGGCAATCTCTTCAGAGCGGTTACGGGTTTGAAGTGTTGTTATTTTCTGGCCGAGCTTTTTTGCCAGCCATGGAAAAATGCCCAGCAGCAGCAAGGATACTAATAAACCGGGGGATAGAATATCCGCCATCTCATCAATAGCAGCCAGCTGAGTACCGGCATTAACGTACAATAATGTACCCGGCAGCATACCTAGCTGACTGACCCAGTAAAAAGTCCAGATACGGATGCGGGTCAGCCCCATCAGTAAATTAATCAGAAAAAACGGAACAACCGGGACAATACGCAGGGTGAATAAATAAAACGCACCATCCCGCGCCATGCCATCATTCACTTTTTGCAGGCGGCTGTTAAAACGCTGTTGCACGGTATCGCGAAATAAATAACGGGCTGATAAAAAGGCCAGCACGGCTCCCACTGAGCTGGCAAACGACACCAGCACCAGCCCCCAGACAACACCAAATAATGCACCCGCGGCCACCGTCATCACGCCCACACCGGGAAACGACAGTGCCGCCGCCAGGATATAAATCAGAAAGAACACCAGTGCCAGTAACAAAGGCTGTTGCGCCTGCCAGAGTTCAAACTGCTGTAAGCTGTCTTTCAACCCATGCAGGGTAAACAACTGATGGATATCCAGCAGCCACATCCCGGCAAAGGCAGCGATCAGGATGATTAATAACAGCGGTTTTTTTATCATCACGGCAATACCAACATCACCTACAAGTCATTATTAGTAGCTACAGAGCCCCGCCACAACTGCTGCCCTGTCCGGCGGTACAGGCGAAGCAGTGATCGGCGACACAAATAGGTTCACCGGCCATATCCTCGCTTAACAGATCACGCAGATGCGGAGCGTCTTTACCGGCTAAATTCAATTCCAGCTGCTGATTAAAATCACAATCGAACAAATTACCCTGCCAATCGACACTGATCAGAGAGCGGCACATCACGTGCTCAAGGTTGGCAGCCTGATAGTTATCTTTCAGCAGGGTCATATAATCGTGGAACTGACCTTTGGAAATCAGCGTTGAACCAAAACGTTTGATCGGCAGATTGGCTAACGCGTACAGCTGGTTAAACTGGATACCAAAATGTGAATCCAGCTCGGCTTTATATTGTGCTTCCAGCGGTTGTTGTGCCGGTGGCAAAACCGGCCCTTGCGGGTTAAACACCAGATCGAGTTTCAGCTCACTGCCCGGCTGGCCGTAGCCCAGTTCATTCAATTTCTGCAGCGCGGCGATGCTTTTATCAAACACCCCATCACCCCGTTGCTTATCAACATTATCCAGTGAATAACACGGCAATGAGGCGACGACATCCACCTGGTGCTCTGCCAGAAACTCAGCTAACCCTTCCTGACCTGGTTCAAACAGAATGGTCAGATTACAACGATCTATCACCTTGATACCCGCCGCAGAAGCCTGAGCGACCAGATAGCGGAAGTCATCGTGCATCTCCGGCGCGCCACCCGTCAGATCCAGCGTTTTGATACCACGCTTCTGCATCACCGGAATAATCAGATCTATATTTTCCCGATCCATCATTTCAGTGCGGGTTGGCCCGGCGTTCACATGACAATGCAAACAGCGCAAATTGCACTTATAACCCAGATTAACCTGCAGGATTTCAGTGGCTTTGCGTTGCAGCTGAGGAAAGTCACTCACCTCTAATAAAGGTAATGTCGCGTGCATACAGGCTCCGGGATGGCGCTATCAGTGATAAGGTTGTGGTATTAGTCCGGAGAATAACCGGTTAGTTCCCGCGAACAAACATACCATTTAACCACAAAGACCGATGCCAGTGCTTAACCGCAAAGATAGGTACCAGTGCCTACGGCAATCAGCTCATCGTCTTCATTATGGAATTCCATCCGGGTCACAGCCACCTTGTTACCAATGCGCAATAAAGTGGCACTGGCGGTAAATTCCTTGCCTTTGCCGGGCTGCAGATAATCCACCCGCATATCGATAGTACCCAGTTTGGATAACTGCTTCGGCCGTTCTTCTTTTGGAGCACCCTGACGATGCAGTCGCTGCCAGGCGGCAATCATCGCCATAGCACCGCCAGTAACATCCAACGCGGTAGCAATGGCTCCGCCATGCAAAATACCCTGTAGCCAGTTGCCCACCAGATCGTCACGCATTTTCATCGTGAATTCACAGCAATCCGCCCCCAGTCGTTTGGGCTGCAGGCCCAGCATCTGATTAAACGGGATCTGATCAAGAAAGTTCTGCGCCAGATTTAATTCAGTCTTGGTAAAACCTTCGGCGGTTTGGGTAACACCTTCGGCAATTACATCATCAGTCATCTCGTTATACCTACGCTCTTTTATTCTTATGCCAGGGCCTGTTTACAGGCTCCAGTCATTGTTAGGCACAGAGGTTGGTGCGGTAAATTGCCAAACCGATAAAAGCGAGTGACGATTCTGCTCAGTGGGAGTGAGGCGAACCCTGCATGAAAGAGGATTGTGCATAAAACTGTAACATTGGTGTCATATCGTGCGCGCCACTGACGAAAGTTTGCGCTATATCAGCATTGGCTTTTTCAACCGCCCGGCAATTCAAGCTACAATCGGTGTACTTATCTGTACATTTCCCGGAGAGACTCCATGGCTTTTAACGATGCCCAGCGCATGTTCCCAGAAACCCGACTGCGCCGTATGCGTCGCGATGATTTTTCTCGTCGTTTGATGCGTGAAACACAACTGACGGTGGATAGCCTGATTTACCCGATGTTTGTGTTAGAGGGCCATCAGGAGCGCGAAGCCATTCCGTCGATGCCTGGCGTTGAGCGTTTATCCATCGACTTACTGGTCGATGAAGTACGCCATCTTTATAAGCTGGGTGTTCCGGCCGTGGCACTGTTCCCGGTAACGCCACTGGATGTGAAGTCCGAGCTGGCAGAAGAAGCCTTTAATCCGAATGGCCTGGCTCAACGCGCAGTACGGGCCATCAAAGACGCGGTACCGGAAATGGGCGTGATGACCGATGTAGCGCTGGACCCGTTCACCACTCACGGTCAGGACGGCATTATCGATGCAGAAGGTTATGTATTAAACGACCGCACGGTGGATACCTTAGTGCAGCAAGCCTTATCTCATGCCGATGCCGGTGCCGATATCGTCGCGCCATCGGACATGATGGATGGTCGCATCGGTGACATTCGTGATGCGCTGGAAGAAGAAGCCTTTGTAAACACCCGCATTATGGCGTACTCAGCGAAATACGCATCGGCTTATTACGGCCCATTCCGTGACGCGGTGGGTTCGGCTGCGAATCTGGGTAAAGCGGATAAAAAGACTTATCAGATGGACCCGGCCAACAGTGACGAAGCACTGCACGAAGTGGCACTCGATTTAGCCGAGGGTGCCGATATGGTGATGGTAAAACCGGGTATGCCATATCTGGATATTGTGCGCCGCATTAAAGATGAATTAAAAGCGCCCACCTTTGTCTATCAGGTGAGTGGTGAATATGCGATGCACAAAGCAGCTGCTCAGAATGGCTGGCTGGATGATGAAGCCGTGATGCATGAGTCTTTATTAAGTATTAAGCGTGCTGGCGCGGATGGCATCTTAACCTATTACGCGAAGCAATATGCGGAGTGGTTAGATAAGTAAGTCAGTATTAAATCGTGCTTCAGCCATTTAAATTATTTTCCCCTCTCCGCATCGGTGCGACATCCCTGTCGCTCGATGCTAGCGCAACATCCTGTTGCTGTTCGGAAAAAATAATTCAAACGACCGAAACACTTTTTCCGATATCTAAGGTTTATGAAAATAAGGAGTTCAAGGTACTTTAAATAGCAGCAATAGGGATATTGCGACCGCACGGCAGGGCCAGGGATGGCCCTTCGGTGCGGCGGCTTAAAGTACCTTGAACTCCTTATTTGAATGAAGGAAGAAAAATGAGCGAAGAACAAGTAACGGAAACACCCATCGATTTAACCAGCAGCGAATATTATATTAATCGTGAGCTGAGCCATCTGCAGTTTAATTTACGGGTGTTAGAGCAGGCACTGGACGAAAGCCATCCGCTACTGGATCGTTTATTTTTCCTCTGTATTTTCAGCAAAAACCTGGATGAATTTTACGAGGTTCGGGTTGCGAACCTGACACAACAATTAGCTTATCGCCGCGAGCAGGCTGGTGCTGATGGTATGCACCCGCAACAGGTTCTGGATGAAATCCATGAACTGTGTAGCCAGACCGTTGCCCGCCAATACGCTATTTTAAACGACACGCTGCTGCCAGAGTTGGAAAAAGAGAATATTCGCTTTTTACGTCGGGCCAACTGGAACGATAAACAGCGTGAATGGATTCGCGATTATTTTGAAAAATCGGTACAGCCATTAATCAGCCCAATTGGGCTTGATCCATCACACCCCTTCCCACGATTGGTCAATAAAAGTTTAAACTTTATTGTTGCCTTAGATGGAAAAGACGCATTCGGTCGCGAGACCGGCCTGGCAATTATTCCGGCACCACGTTCTCTGCCGCGCATTATTCGTTTACCGGATGAACTTTGCCCGAATGGTTCTGGCAAAGGCGATAACTTTATTTTCTTATCATCGGTGATTCATGAATACGCCGATGAATTATTTCCGGGCATGGCGATTAATGGTTGTTATCAGTTCCGTGTTACCCGGAATGCTGACTTAGAAATTGATCACGACGATACCGCCGATTTAGCTTCCGCCTTAGAAGACGAATTACATTCACGTAATTTTGGCGAAGAAATGCGTCTGGAAGTCGCCGACAACTGCCCCGACGAACTGGTTAACTTCCTGTTAATGAAGTTTAACCTGGACGAAAACGATTTATTTAAAGTAAACGGCCCGGTTAACCTTTCCCGATTAATGGAAGCCATTTTCCAGATTAACCGCCCGGATTTACAATACGCGCCGTTTACACCGGGTTTGCCTAAAAATATTAATTTTAAGAAAAGTATTTTTGAAAGCATCCGCGAAAAAGACGCGTTAATGCTGCATCCGTTTGAATCCTTTACTCCGGTTGTGGATATGCTGCGCGAGGCAGCCAAAGATCCGGCAGTACGGGCGATCAAACAAACCTTGTACCGTACCGGCGCTAAATCCGAAATTGTGAATGCTCTGGTGGATGCCGCCCGCAATGGCAAAGAAGTCACGGTGGTGATTGAACTGCGTGCGCGCTTTGATGAAGAAGATAACCTGTACCTGGCTAACCGCTTACAAGAAGCCGGAGCCGTGGTGGTATACGGTGTGGTGGGCTATAAAACCCACGCCAAAGTTATGCTGATTGTGCGCAAAGAAGGCGATAAATTTAAGCGTTATGTGCATATGGGTACCGGCAATTACCACGCCGGTAACGCTCGGGTATATACCGACTACAGCTTTATGACCTGTGATGATTCCATTGGTGAAGATGTGCATAAAGTCTTTATGCAACTCACCGGGATGGGCGAAGCGTTACGCATTAAAAAGCTGTTTCATGCGCCCTTTACCCTGCATAAAAAAATGCTGGAACTGATTGACCGTGAACGCGCTCATGCAGAAGCGGGTAAACCGGCATTAATTCGTATGAAAGCCAATGGTTTAACCGAACCTAAGTTAATTCGTGCCTTGTATAAGGCCTCTCAGGCCGGGGTTAAAATTGAACTGATTATTCGCGGTATGTGCTGCCTGCGTCCGGGAATTCCCGGCGTTTCTGACAATATCAGTGTGCGTTCGATTATTGGCCGTTTTCTGGAGCACACCCGAGTATATTACTTCCAGAATAATGGCAAAGACGAAATCTATGCTGGCAGTGCCGATCTGATGGAGCGTAACTTATTAAACCGGGTAGAAACCTGCTTCCCGGTGGAAGCTAACAAGCTGAAAGAGCGGATGAAACGCGAACTGGAGGCCTATACGCTGGATAACTGTCAGGCGTGGGATCTACAACCGGATGGCAGTTATGTTCGCCAGCAACCGGCTGAAGGTGAAGAGCAGATTAAAGCACAAGCCATGATGCTGGAGAGTCTGGCCACCAGCGCCTGATGCTTCTGCCAGGGCCTGTTAACACTGACAAACCGCCACGGGAACTTCTGTCGCCATGGCGGCTCCAATAAGGCATTCCATCGTTTTTACGAGCCTTATCATGAAAAAATTCTCCTGGTTCTCCGCCTCGCTGGTATTCACCCTTGCCATCGCGTACTGGCTGGTAGGTGGACGTATGAATCATGCCCAGGCAGAGCCGCTACACGGGCCACTGCCTGAATTTACTCAGTCCGATTCTCAGGCCTGGCTCAATTCCAAGCCTCTTAAAACCGCCGATTTAACCGGCAAAGTGCTGTTGATTGATGTCTGGACCTTGGCGTGCTGGAACTGTTATCGCAGCTTTCCGTGGTTACATTCGGTGGAAGAGAAGTTCGCCAACGATGATTTTCAGGTTGTCGGCATTCATTCACCCGAGTTTGATTACGAACACGACCGTGGCAATGTTGAAAAAGCGATTAAGAAATATCAGCTACACCATCCGGTGATGATGGATAATGACTTTGCATACTGGCGGGCACTGGATAATCGTTACTGGCCTGCATTTTATCTGGTCGATAAGCGAGGCAACCTGCGTTATCGCTTTATTGGTGAAACCCATGAAGGGGATAAACGTGCTGAAAAAATTGAAGCGGCAATTCAGTACTTACTTTCTGAAAAATAACGCTTTCAGAATCATAAAAAACGGAAGCTTTTGCTCCCGTTTTTTATGATCATTTAGTGCGATAAATATTTCACGCTAGTCGCGTGCATTAATATAGGCTTGTTCACTGACAGCATGATACGCCTTAACCTGATCCCGATAGTTTTTAAACGACTGATACACTTTATTACTTAGTTCATCACCGCTGGCTACTTCGGCTACTACCTCGTCCGACAGGGTTTTCAGTGTATCCAGCACATCAGCTGGGAATGGTCGAATATCAACACCGTGTTTTTCTTTTAATTCAATCAGCGCTGTCTGGTTACGCGTCGTATATTCATTCAGCATATCCTGATTAATGGCTTGTGCTGCAACCCGCACAATCGCTTGCAGGTCTTTTGGCAGTTTTGCAAAAGCGGGTTTATTAATGGTGAATTCCATCATGGAGCCCGGCTCATGCCAGCCCGGATAATAGTAATGTTTAGCCACTTTATATAAACCAAACGCTAAGTCGTTATACGGGCCAACCCACTCGGTTGCATCGATGGCACCGGTTTGTAATGAGGTGAAAATTTCACCACCCGGCAGTGTCACCGGAGTACCACCGGCACGCTTTAATACTTCACCACCAATGCCCGGGATACGCATTTTCAGACCTTGCAGGTCGGCCACGCTGTTAATTTCTTTATTAAACCAGCCACCCATTTGCACGCCGGTATTACCACCCGCTAACGGCAGAATATTAAACGGGGCGTACACTTCTTCCCATAACTGCTGACCACCACCATACTGAATCCAACCGTGCATTTCCTGAGCAGTTAAACCAAAAGGAACTGAGGTAAAAAACTGCGAGGCTGGTGCTTTTCCTTTCCAGTAATAAGCCCCGCTATGGCCCATTTCCACGGTACCTTGTGATACCGCATCAAACACTTGCAGGGCCGGAACCAGTTCACCAGCGCCGTAAACTTTAATGGTTAAACGCCCGGCCGACATTTCATTCACCATATCGGCAAAGCGCTCTGGTGCGGTACCCAGCCCCGGAAAGTTTTTTGGCCAGGAAGTGACTAATTTCCATTTAAAGGTTTGTTGCTGCTGGGCAGCTGCTGATGATTGCGCACTTTCGGTTTGAGCTTCTTTATTACAACCGGCGGTTAATAATGCTGCCGCTGCAATTGCCCCAAGGCCAAGTGATTTAACAAGGGTTTTAATTTTCACACTTAATTCCTCTGTGTTGTTTTTATAAATATTTTCACATAAATCAGGAGCGGACTACTTTTCAAAGCAGCAACAGGATGTTGCGGTAGCTCGGTAGGGCCAGGGATGGCCCTTCGGAGCTGCGGCTGAAAAGTAATCCGCTCCTGATTTTTTTAACTGAAATAATGACAGAAGAGAGCCAGTATATTTTTCTGTCGCCACCCAAAAGGCACATCCATGTGCTGGTTGGGTGGTTGCAACATCCATGTTGCTGCTTTCGAAAAACATACTGGCTCCCTTCTTATTTAAACTTCTCTAACCTAGACTTTTTCAAGCTTGGCAAAATTAGCCACCAGCCACTTCTGCCCGGCGTCATCAAAAAACACCTGTACCCGCAATCCCGGGCCCTGACCTTCAAACTGCAGTACTGTGCCTTCACCAAACATCTCATGGTAAACACGGCTACCCAGATCGTAAGGTACCGACGCACTCTGTTCTTGTTTAATAAAGTCAGGCTGAGCTGAAGAGTGAATGCCACCCGCATGGCGCTTAGCCGTTAATGGCCGACTAATGCTGTTTTTCAGGCGCACTTCCTGAATCAGGTGATCAGGGATTTCACGAATAAAGCGCGACGGTGTACTGAAGTTTTCCTGACCGTGTAAACGACGGCTTTCCGCATGCGTTAATACCAGCTTCTCCATCGCCCGGGTGATGCCAACGTAAGCCAGACGGCGCTCTTCTTCCAGCCCTTCAGCTTCGTCCATCGACATTTTATGCGGGAATAATCCTTCTTCCATGCCCGCCAAAACAACTTGCGGAAATTCCAGACCCTTCGCCGAGTGCAGCGTCATTAACTGCACTGCATCTTCGTATTCATCGGCCTGGCCTTCACCGGCATCGAGCGCGGCGTTATCAAGGAACACCGCCAGATCTAACTGACTGGTGGGTTCTTCACCTTCGCTGTCCATTTCATCCGATGGTAAGTAATCACCGGTTTCAAACTGACGGGCAGCGTTAATTAACTCTTCCAGGTTATCGAGACGTGCCTGTCCTTTTTCGCCTTTTTCTTTTTTATGGTGCTCAATTAAACCGCTTTGAGTAATCACCTGATCAACAATTTCATGCAGTTTTAATTCTTCGATGCCCACACTCATTTCATCAATCAGGGTGACAAAGTTCTGCACCGCAGTACCGGCACGTTTGGGTAATAATCCCAGCGATACCGCTTCATTGGCTGACTGCCATAACGAACAACCCTGATCACGGGCATGGCTACGCAGAATTTCCACGGTTTTTTCGCCAATCGCCCGCGCCGGAACATTAATCACCCGCTCCATCGCCGCATCATCCTGGCGATTTAATAACAGGCGCAAATACGACAACGCATTTTTAATTTCCAGACGCTCATAGAAACGCTGGCCACCGTAAATACGATACGGAATACCCGAGCGTAAAAACGCTTCTTCCAGCGTACGCGACTGAGCATTGGAACGGTATAACACCGCCATCTCAGTACGCTGACGGCCATCACGTGACCATTCATCCACTAAGTCGGCGATATAACGCGCTTCATCCTGCTCGTTAAAGGCACTGTATAAACGAATTGGCTCACCTTCCGCCCCTTCGGTCATCAGGTTTTTGCCTAAACGCCCCTGGTTATTGGTAATTACCGCATTGGCAGCTTCAAGAATATTGGCGGTGGAGCGGTAGTTCTGCTCCAGCTTAATCAGCTCAGCACCGGGGAAGTCGTGCTGGAAATTGCGGATATTATCAATGTTGGCACCACGCCAGCCGTAAATCGACTGATCGTCATCACCCACCGCCATCACCGAAATGCTTTGCCCGGCCAACAAGCGAATCCAGGCGTACTGGATATTGTTGGTGTCCTGGAATTCGTCGACCAGAATGTTGCGGAAGCGCTGCTGATAATGTTGCAACAGTTCCGGATTCTCCAACCAGAGTTCATGTGAACGCAACAGGATTTCACCGAAATCGACCAGACCGTTTTGTTGGCAGTTCTCTTCATAAATGGCGTACACCGTGCGCAGAGTTTCCTGAAACGGGTCCGCCGACGGAATCACATGTGCGGCACGACGGCCTTCGTCTTTCTGGCCGTTAATAAACCACTGGATCTGTTTGGGCGGATAACGGCTATCGTCGATATTGTGCGCCTTCATCAGGCGTTTAATCAGACGCAGCTGGTCATCACTGTCGAGAATCTGAAAATGCTGCGGCAATCTGGCTTCACGCCAGTGTTGCTTTAACAGGCGATGCGCCAGACCGTGAAAGGTACCCACCCACAAGCCGTTAGCAGGTACATTTAACACCTCTTCCAGACGACCACGCATTTCTTTGGCCGCTTTATTGGTGAAGGTCACCGCCATCACTGCAAACGGCGATACGTTTTCAACATTCAGCAACCAGGCGATGCGTTGCACTAACACCCGGGTTTTACCCGAGCCAGCACCCGCCAGTACCAGCTGGTGTTTGGAAGAAGCCGCCACCGCATTGCGCTGACCATCGTTTAAATTATCGAGCAATAATGAAATATCCATGGCCGCGAGTTTATCAGATTCATGCCACAGATTTGATAGCTTCACTGTATATATTTACACCCATTCGGGCGGATCATCGACTCAATCCGTTGATCTGCATGACTGGTACTCACGTCAGATTTACTTATAATCCGCGCAGTTCATAATGGTTAATCCATACACCATTTATTTTCTGGCTGTGCGAGGCTGATTTGAGACAGAGTCCGGTTCTGACAGAAATTGCTGCGGCAATCCCCAACCTGCGTAAGTCAGAAGTAAAAGTCGCTGAATACGTACTGAAATCACCCGAGCAGGTGATGCATATGCGGATTGTTGATCTGGCTCAGGAAGCCCAGGTCAGTGAGCCAACCATCGTGCGTTTCTGCCGCGGCATTGGCTGTAATGGTTTTCAGGAGTTTAAAGTCCGCATCGCTCAGGAAATGGCCGTTGCTAACAACATTGGCCAGTTCGCGATTGCCGAAGACGACAGCATTGAAAACATCTGCAATAAAATCGCCGACACTACCATTCAACGCCTACATCAGGTGAAGTCTCAACTCCGGAGCCAACAGGTTGCCGCAGCAGCTAACGCCATTAGCAGCGCACAACGGGTAGAGTTTTATGGCTTTGGCGCTTCAGGAGCAGTAGCCACCGATGCTCAACATAAATTCTTCCGTTTGCAGGTCGCAACCGCGGCCTACAGCGACCCACATATGCAGTCGATGTCGGCTGTCACGCTGGGCGAAGACGATGTGGTGGTGGCGATTTCACAAAGTGGTCGCACCAAAGATTTATTACACACGGTACAGCTGGCACAACAGCACGGCGCTCAGGTTGTCAGCCTGGCACCGGCGAACACCCCGCTGAGTCTGGCAGCTGACTTGCCGATTCATATTAATATCGAAGAAGATACCGAACAGTTTACGCCGATGACGTCGCGCATCGCTCACCTGATGATTATTGATATGCTGGCGGTTGCAGTGACCCAACGCCGTGGCCCCGAGTTTTCAGAACACCTGAACGCGATCAAACGCAGCATCAAGTCGCTGCGGCTGGAAAACTAGAGCTCCCTCACTTCCTTTCTCTCCCTCTAAACTAGACCTATTGCGACAAAATTATTTTTTGCCGAATAATTTTTCCTCTGTTTTCTGTCATAAAAACCACGTCAATTTTGCCGTTCTGATATAACCCCAGATACCATAAGGGCTGGAAGCATTTACTGATCGTTCATTCAAGATAAATGGAATTTGGTCACCTTCGGCTTTGCTGTCATGCTACTGCAACCAATAACAAGAAAAATCATGGCTCCGGGTTAGCAAACCTCACTGACTGTGATCTACCAAAGGAACAGAACAATGGAAGCAGCTATTAAGTTCGAAGGCCACGAGGAAGTAGTATCGTTTGATCAGAACGGTAATGTGGTCGTTAATAAAGAATCGCAAATGTCTAAAAAGCTGATGGCACGTCGTGCAATCGAAGCGCATCGGGAACGGAAAAGCCTGGAATCAGAATTAGAGGATTATTATTTCGAAGAGATGTAACCGCGTCACCCTGATCTTTTCAAACACCTTTAATTAATCCCAACAATCATTTACGGATTAACAAAAAACCTCCTGCTGAAGCGAATTAATATTTGTTTCAGCAGGAGGTTTTTTTATATCTGAGTGTTAGCCGTTTGTGATAGCGACTAGAGTAGCGGGAAAGAGGCAGCTCCATCAAAACGGCAAAAACCGCCCTGATAAATCAGGGCGGTTTTTAATCAGCTAAGATGCTGTTGAGTTGAGGCTACTTCAGATTACTTAGAAGCAGTGAACTCTGGGTATGCTTCCATACCACACTCAGACAGATCCACACCTTCGTACTCTTCTTCTTCAGTAACACGCAGACCCATCACAACTTTGATGATGCTCCATACGATCAGAGAAGTTACGAATACCCAGACGAAGATGGTTAACATACCAACCAGCTGACCCATGAAGGTTGCATCAGCGTCAGACAGCAGTACCGCGAAGATACCCCAGATACCAACAACACCGTGTACAGAGATAGCACCTACCGGATCATCAATTTTCAGCTTGTCCAGAGTCAGGATAGAGAACACAACCAGAACGCCACCCAGAGCACCAATGATGGTTGCCAGGAATGGGCTTGGATCTGCAGGCTCAGCTGTGATTGCAACCAGACCAGCCAGAGCACCGTTCAGAGCCATAGTCAGATCCGCCTTACGGAACAGAACGTAAGCAGTAATCAGAGCGGCAATCAGACCACCCGCTGCTGCTGCGTTGGTGTTCAGGAATACGCTGGCCACTTCGTTAGCTACCGCGATGCCGCCCAGCTTCAGAGTAGAACCACCGTTGAAACCGAACCAACCCATCCACAGGATGAACATACCCAGAGTTGCCAGAGGCAGGTTTGCACCCGGGATTGCACGTGCTTCGCCGTTCGGGCCGTATTTACCTTTACGTGGACCTAACAGTAATACACCCGCCAGAGCTGCTGCTGCACCTGCCATGTGAACAATACCGGAACCCGCGTAGTCAGAGTAGCTCAGCTCATACAGACCAAATACCGCATCGCCATTCCAGGTCCAGCTACCTTCCATTGGGTAGATAACACCGGTCATTACCACTGCGAATGCCAGGAAAGCCCACAGCTTCATACGCTCAGCAACCGCACCAGAAACAATCGACATAGCCGTTGCTACGAATACAACCTGGAAGAAGAAGTCGGAAGCACCAGAGTAAACAGAATCGCCACCGAAGCCAGCTTCATGAGAAGCGGCCAGTACGCCTGCTACAGCTTCGTCAGTCATGCTTGCAACACTGTCAGTGTCGCTTAAGAAGAAACCGCCGCCGTACATAAACTCATAACCACATACCAGATACATGGTGCACGAAATGGCAAACAGGGCGACGTTTTTAGTCAGAATTTCTGTGGTGTTTTTAGAGCGAACCAGGCCCGCTTCCAACATGGCGAAACCGGCCGCCATCCACATTACTAATGCGCCACACACCAGAAAATAAAAGGTGTCCATGGCGTATTGAAGTTCATAAATATGATTCAGATTTTGTTCCATGCTAAGCCCCCCGCATTAGGCTTTAGATGTTATTCGATGTTCTTAAAACAGTGCTCTTAATTGAGCATCAAACTGCGTCTGCGCCGGTTTCACCGGTACGGATACGAATGATTTGTTCCAGAGCAGTTACAAAAATTTTGCCGTCACCGATTTTGCCGGTGTTCGCTGCTTTCGTGATGGCTTCGATCACTTTGTCAGCCAGGTCATCAGAGATAGCGACCTCAATTTTTACTTTAGGCAGGAAATCCACCACGTATTCAGCACCACGATACAGTTCAGTGTGGCCCTTCTGACGACCAAAACCTTTTACTTCGGTCACTGTGATGCCCTGAACGCCGATCTCAGACAGTGCTTCACGCACATCGTCCAGCTTGAACGGCTTTACAACAGCAGTTATGAGTTTCATAGAAAACCCCTTAAGTTGAATGTTCGAAAAAATTCAGTGTGATCAATGGCCCATGCGGGGGCACGGGCCATTGTATGCTTTTTACAGCTCGATAGGCAGGCTATAAGACACAACAACTTTTACGTCTTCATCAAAACCTTCTTCGCCATCATCCAGATCAGCATCCTGATCGATAATTTTGCTCAGAGTGAAAGAGATGTTGTCGTTATAGGCATAGCTCAGATCTAAGTGAGTGTATTCAGCAGAATCATCTTCGCTGTGCATAGCTACACCAAGAGTTGCTGAGAATTGCTCGTATTCGCCACCCAGAGTTGCATAGCTGTAGTCTTCGTCACCAGCCAGTACATAATAGTAAGAAGCTGATACTGGGCCATAAGCACCAGAAATAATCAGATCAGTTGCATCAAAGGTGTTACCACGAGAATCAGTACGAGCGATATTGCCACCATCGATTTCTTCAGATGCGCCAGAGTAAACATAAGACCAAACGCTTACGTCATAGCTAAAGTCACCCGCTTCACCACCGAAGCCAGCAAACAAATCGTATTCCTGACCTAAAGCAGAGTCACCTGATGAAGTCCAAACACCTGCATAAGCACCACCAGTGCTAACCGTCAGGTCACCAGAAACGGCTGGAACACCTTGACCCAGATCCTGACCACGCCACAGGTACATGTTAGATACCGCAGCAGATGCTGATACTTCAACTTCTGCCTGTACCGCTGGTACCGCTGCTGCCATTACACCAGCCAGAGCAATTGCTTGAGTTAATTTTTTCATCGTTCTTTTCCTTCGCAGTTATTTTCAAACTTTATTAGTGGTGCTGATGCACCGTTTTAATTCTGTCGTTAGCTATTAGCAGCGGTTGTGCCAACTTTTAAAAACCGCAGAAAAACAGACTCTTACGATCAGGTTTCCTGAATTTGCAAAGAAAAGTGATTTCATTGTGGTGCATCGAATAGCGGGCAGCACCAGTTTAGAGCACACTTAAGTCACATCCAGCACCAAAAGCGAACGCCAAACCCAGAGTAGCGTTAAAATGGCGCGCCTGACCAGCTTTGTGCGGACAAATACCATTCACTGGTACAATATGGGTCAATATCGACAACTGGCTGAGAGCTGCACATGATCAACCCTACTCAAATCAAACAAATGGCCGATGAGTTTCTGGAGAAGTTACCAACACCAGGGATTCCGGAAGATATAAAGCTGTTGATTCATGGCCAGTTACAGTCATTGTTAACCAATGCCAATCTGGTGACCCGGGAAGAATTTGAAATACAGCTGGAGGTACTGCGCCGCACCCAGGCTCAATTAGTTGAGCTGGAGCAGCGCTTAGCCGAATTAGAGAAGAAAGCCGATTAAAGCCTGGTTGCTGGCGATCTTTATCATGGCCTGTTAACAGGCCATGATAATTTGTATTAAATCGCCAGCAGTTCACGGGCCTGTTCAGACGTTTTTAATTCATGACCTGCACCTGAAGCAACAACACGACCACGCTCCAGAATAATAAACTCATCCGCCAGCTCTGCAGCAAAATCGAGATACTGCTCAACCAGCACAATGGCCATTTCACCGCGATCGCGCAGCAGCTCAATCACCCGCTGGATATCTTTAATGATCGACGGCTGAATGCCTTCGGTTGGTTCATCCAGAATCAGTAATTTAGGGCGCAGTAATAACGCCCGGGCAATGGCCAGCTGCTGTTGCTGACCACCGGATAAATCACCACCGCGACGCTTCAGCATTTGTTGTAACACCGGAAATAACGAAAACACTTCCGGATCGATATAACGCTGATTGCGTGGCAAGGCTGAAAATGCGGTTTGCAGATTTTCTTCCACCGTCAGCTGAGCAAAGATATCGCGCCCCTGAGGCACATAAGCAACACCCTGACGCGCCCGATCCGCCGGGGACAACCCATCCAGCTGGCCATCAAGCCAGCGAATCTGACCGTTCATGGTATCCAGTTGCCCGGATAAGGCTTTCATTAAGGTGGTTTTACCCACCCCATTACGCCCTAACACACAGGTGACCTTGCCAATTTCAGCTTGCAGACTGACATCGTATAACGCCTGGCTAGCTCCGTAGGCGACGTTTAATTGGTTGACTCGTAACATAATCGTCGCTCCTACCTTCCGAGGTATTTTTCAATCACTTCGTCATTGGCCTTAACTGAGGCTAATGATCCTTCCGCTAACACGCTGCCTTCATTGAGTACCGTGACCCGGCAATCCAGCGCATCAATAAAGTCCATATCGTGTTCGACCACCATCAGCGAATGGCTTTTCGCCAGCTCTTTAAACAACTCGGCGGTTTTCATGGTTTCTTCATCAGTCATACCCGCAGCCGGTTCGTCAATTAATAACAACTCCGGCTCCTGGCCTAACAACATGCCAATTTCTAACCATTGTTTTTGACCATGGGATAAATTGCCCGCCAGATTGTGCAACTGATCGCCCAGATCAATCATGCCCAGAATTTCATCTAGTTTGTTCTTTTGTGCTGACGATAATTTATGGCGTAATGCCTGCCAGACAGAACGACCCCCTTTTAACGACATTTCCAGATTTTCAAAAATCGTTAAGCTTTCAATGACACTCGGTTTCTGGAATTTCCGGCCAATACCTAAGTTCGCTACCGCAGCTTCATCGTATTGGGTCAGATCGTGATGATTGTTAAATAACAAGGTGCCTTCATCGGGTTTGGTTTTGCCGGTAATGACATCCATCATGGTGGTTTTACCGGCACCATTCGGGCCAATAATGGCGCGCATTTCTCCCGGCTCAATTAACAAAGACAAGGAGTTTAAAGCTTTAAAACCATCAAAACTGACGGTAACACCATCCAGATACAAGACTGATGGATTTTCAATATGCAGAGGTGCCTGACTCATGAGTTACCTCCTTGAGGAATTACCGGAATATCATCAGCAGCGTTATCGCCCAATTGTTTTGCTGCCCGTTTCTCTTTGATTTGTTGTACTAAACCCACTACACCTTTTGGCAGATATAAGGTGGATAACACAAACAAGCCACCTAACAGGAATAACCACAACTCAGCAAATGCACCGGTAAAATAGGTTTTGGCATAGTTCACAATAAAGGCACCAATCACAGCACCGTATAAGGTGCCACGGCCACCAACCGCCACCCAGATAATCATCTCGATGGATAAAATCGGAGCAAATTCACCCGGATTAATAATACCCACCTGAGGGACATATAAGGCACCGGCCACACCAGCCAGCATGGCGGACACCACAAACACAAAGAGTTTGTAGTGCTCAACCCGATAGCCAATAAAGCGGGTACGACTTTCAGCATCGCGAATAGCAACCAGAACACGGCCCAGTTTAGAGTCAACAATAAAGCGACTGATTAAATAACCCAGAATTAACGCCAGCGCCGAGGCAATAAATAATGCCGCACGAGTTGTGTCTGCTTGCAGGTCAAAGCCCAGAATATCTTTAAAGTCGGTTAAGCCATTATTGCCGCCAAAGCCCATATCATTACGGAAGAAGGCCAGCATTAAGGCATAGGTTAGAGCCTGAGTAATAATGGATAAATACACGCCGGTTACCCGGGAGCGGAAAGCCAGCGCACCAAAAACAAACGCCAGAATACCCGGCGCAGCCAGAATCATAATGGCGGCAAACCAAAACTGATCAAAACCAAACCAGTACCAGGGTAATTCTGTCCAGTTCAGGAACACCATAAAGTCTGGTAATTCCGGATTACCGTAAACACCACGGTCGCCAATCTGACGCATCAGGTACATACCCATGGCGTAACCACCCAGAGCAAAGAAAGCGCCATGACCCAGGCTGAGAATACCGCAGTAGCCCCAGATTAAATCCACTGCCAGCGCTAACAAGGCATAACACAAGTATTTGCCCAGCAATGTCATGGTGTAGGTGGAGACGTGGAAAATGGATCCTTCCGGAAATACCAGATTGCAGAAAGGAACAATAATCGCCAGCGCCAGAATAGCAATAATCAATCGCTGCCCGGCTTTGTCGTTGGCCAATAATGAAGTGATTGGCCCAAGTTTTATATCTTTCATAAAGATTTCCCTTATCGCCTGACTGTATTGCAGCTCCAATACAATCAGGCTGAATATTCGATGGTATTGACTACTAAAGAATATATCCGGTGCTTTTCTGCTCGGCCGTCTGCCGCAGTGATGCGGCAGTCGAGCGTACATGGATGTATCTACCGCGTGCCGAGCGGGAAAATACCGGATATATTATTCTGCAACTTACCCCTCGACGGCACGACCTTTCAGAGCAAACAGCCCTCGTGGTCGTTTCTGAATAAATAAAATAATAAATACTAGCACCAGAATTTTTGCTAATACCGCACCGGCCAGTGGTTCGAAGAATTTATTCGCCACACCCAGAGACATGGCAGCAACCAGAGTGCCCCATAAATTACCCACACCGCCAAATACCACCACCATAAAGGAATCGATGATATAAGCCTGACCTAAGTTCGGACCAACATTGGTTAATTGGCTTAATGCCACACCAGCAATGCCAGCAATACCGGAGCCTAAACCAAAGGTCAGCGCATCCACCCAACCGGTACGAATACCCATAGAATTTGCCATCGGACGATTCATGGTCACGGCACGCATCTGTAAACCAAATAAGGTTCGTTTTAACACCAGCGCCAAAGCCGCCAGTACCAATAAGCTGAAAATAATGATGTATAACCGGTTAAAGGTGAGTTCCAACGCCGGGTTAACCATAAAGGTGCCCGCCATCCAATCCGGAGTTGTTACGTCGCGGTTTAATGGGCCAAAAATAGAACGTACCGCTTGTTGTAAAATCAGGCTGATACCGAAGGTTGCCAGTAAAGTTTCTAATGGGCGGCCGTATAAATGACGAATCACCGAGCGCTCAATTAACACACCCACTAAGCCACTCACCAAGAACGCAGCCGGGATCGCAACAACCAACGACATACCAATAGAATCCGGCATTAACTGCTGTACCACATAGGTGGTATACGCACCCAGCATAATCATTTCACCGTGGGCCATATTAATCACGCCCATCACCCCGAAAGTAATGGCCAGACCAATGGCAGCCAGGAGCAGTACTGCGCCCAAAGCCAGACCAAAATACAGATTTTCGGCATAGCTGTTCAGTTTTAATAACTGATCAATATTTTCGATGGTTTTCGTGGCCAGCTGATATTCATCAGCACGGCTTTTCTGTTGCTCTTCAGAGAAACCATCAACAAATTTACTCAAGGCCACACGCACTTCGGAATATAACGAACGATCTAACGCGCTAATTGCTTGTGATCGGGTATCTGCGTCAGCACTGTTCAGGTTCTGTAACGCCTGAGACAGCAATAAAACGTCAGAAACTTTTTGTCTTTCTTCAGCCTTAATCAGTTTTTTCAGTTCTTCAGACGCGATTGAATCCGGTGCTTTTAACAGATTTTGCGCGGCATTAAAGCGCTGCTCATCATTGCCGGATGAAATCTGAATTAATGCAATCGCCGAACGTAACTGACGGCGAATTTTATTATTTACGCCAATTTTTTTGAATTTACGTTTGCCGATATTTTCAACAGGCTGGTCACCAAAGGCCTGTTTAATGCCCTGTTCGGATTTAAAGGATTCGACCAACACCAATAACTTGTCGGATTTTCGATAATAAAGCTCTGAATCCAGCATTGCCTGGAGTAGCGTCAGTGTTTTTTCGTCAGATACCTCAGATATCTGATCAATAATATTTGCCTTTTTCTTATAGTTGGCACTAGGTAACTGTTGTGCCAGTAGCTCAAGCTCGTTATTGCCTGATACATCGGTCGGTTCAATGCTTTCTGTTTGAGCTTGTAACGGACCTGCAATAGAGAGAAGAAGAGCCAATAACCAAATCGAGAGAGATTGAGTTACGCGCATGGGAATATCCCTTTTCGAATATAAGGTTGGACGAGTTGTCCAATAAAGATCAATAAGCGGGCAAAAAATAAGGAGCCTGACATCAGGCTCCTTATTACACGCTAATGGTATTGCAATTACTCCGCGGCTACCGCAGCGCCACCACAGCTCTTAGTTACGGTGTTGTAGTTACCGCAGCTAACCGGTGCTGTCCAATCGGAGATCAGGTTGGCAGACTCTGGCAGGTAATCGGTCCAGGCATCACCCTTAACGACTTCGTCGGTTTTCCAAACGATATCGAATTGACCATCATCCTGAATTTCACCAATTAATACTGGCTTAGACAGGTGGTGGTTTTCATTCATTTTCGCGATGCCACCGGTCAGGTTAGGCACTTCGATGCCATACATGGCTGCACGTACTTTATCGACGTCTTCGCTTTTGGCTTTTTCAACCGCTTTTGCCCACATTTGGAAACCAATATAGGTCGCTTCCATTGGGTCATTGGTTACGCGATCTTCATCTTTAGTGTAAGCCTGCCACTGTTCAATGAACTTATCATTAGTCTCGGATTCAGCACTCTGGAAGTAGTTCCAGGCCGCTAAGTGGCCCACTAATGGAGAGGTATCAAAACCGGACAGTTCTTCTTCACCCACTGAGAAAGCAACAACCGGAATATCTTCAGCGCTGATGCCCTGGTTGGCTAATTCTTTGTAGAAAGGAACGTTGGCATCACCATTTACCGTCGAAACAACGGCGGTCTTTTTACCTGCACTACCAAACTTTTTAATGTCAGAAACGATGGTTTGCCAATCGCTGTGACCAAATGGCGTGTAGTTGATCATGATGTCTTTTTCATCAACGCCTTTGGACTTCAGGTAGCTTTCTAAAATTTTATTGGTGGTACGTGGATAAACGTAGTCGGTACCCGCTAATACCCAGCGCTCAACTTCACCGTCTTCCATCAGGTAATCAACCGCTGGAATTGCCTGTTGGTTAGGCGCGGCACCAGTGTAGAAAACGTTATAAGAAGACTCTTCACCTTCGTACTGAACCGGGTAGAACAGCAGGCCATTTAATTCTTCAACAACAGGTAAAACAGATTTACGGGAAACAGACGTCCAGCAACCAAAGATAACGTCGACTTCTTCTTTTTCTAATAATTCACGGGTTTTTTCCGCAAATAAAGGCCAGTTAGAAGCCGGGTCAACCACAACTGCTTCCAGTTTTTTACCTAACAGTCCGCCTTTTTTGTTCTGCTCTTCCACCATCATTAATACGGTATCTTTTAATGTGGTTTCGGAGATGGCCATGGTGCCTGACAACGAGTGCAAAACACCCACTTTAATTGTGTCAGCAGCATTTGCCAGACTCACACCAGCAGCCAATGCACTGATTGCCATGACTTTGCTTGCTTTTTTCAGAACATTAAATCCAGTCTTTTTCATGATTATTCATCCTTTTATGCGGACTGTTTAAATGAATTCCGACCATTTTTTATAGGGTACGTCAGATAACGTATTTCAATTTTTGGTCAGGTATTTTAAAGCTGAATAACCTAGAGCAAGGGGTGTACCAATTTTTTAAATGCCTGTTTTTAAAGCATTGTTTGATTATTTCGGGGCAATAGAGCCAATATTTCAGATAAACACTTAATTACACGCACCACAAGAAGGCAAAAGTATAAATTGAGGATGATATTGGTGCAGCCTAAAGCATTCTTCAGCCAAACAACTCTCCAACTATGAAAAATGCCCGCTGATTTATCAAAATCAAGCGGGCATTTTTTATGCTGTCGACATTTTAATTAAGCATTAAAAGTCTTTAGAGTCTTCAGCACTTTTCTTTTTTAACGACTTATAACCCACAACAGCAACAACCACACCAGTGATAATCATGGCCAGGTGATCTGGCTCGGTCAGTTGGTGCATCAGGTTTGCGAAAACACCACCAATGGAGTGGCTGTGATCAGCATGAGCCAATGCCTGAGCCGAAGCCGCGATACCAGCAATCGTCAGCAGTGATTTTTTAACAATATTCATCGTATTTTCCTCTTACAATTTATTCAGAACGGGTGGAGGCAACACTGCCATCTTTCGCTGGATCATGACCTGGAATCATAGCCGCCAGTGCAGGCTCAATCGAATCACGTTTTTCTAACATGCCATGGTCGATAATAAAGCGGATAATTTCACCGATACCTTTGGTGGTTTCAACATTCGCCAGAACAAACGGACGATCGCCACGCATTTTGCGGGTATCACGATCCATAATTTCCAACGATGCCCCTACGTGCTCGGCAATATCGACTTTATTAATAATTAATAAATCCGATTTGGTAATACCCGGGCCACCTTTACGTGGAATTTTATCACCGGCGCACACATCGATCACATAGATGGTTAAATCGGATAATTCCGGGCTGAACGTTGCCGATAAGTTATCGCCACCACTTTCCACCAGCACCATTTCTAAACCATCATGGGCATCTTGTAGTTGCTTAACCGCGGCCAGGTTCATCGACGCATCTTCACGAATAGCGGTATGTGGACAGCCACCGGTTTCAACACCCAGAATGCGGTCTTCTTCTAATGCCTCTTTGCGCATCAGGAATTTGGCATCTTCTTTGGTGTAAATATCATTGGTTACCACGGCGATATTGTAATGCTCGCGCATGGTTTGACAGATTTTTTCTAACAGTGCGGTTTTGCCGGAACCAACCGGGCCACCCACACCAACGCGCAATACTTGTTTCATTTTTCTACCTGATTTTAAAAACTAATTTTTAAATATCTATTATTCGATTTTCTAAACCCAATCAGTGAACATCGAAGTATTTTCTTCCGGGGCGCTACAAGTTCGTCCCTGAAAGCTTATCCATCACATCCATGTGATGGACCCCTGCAGTCAATACCTCAACATTCACTGTTATTAATCATCATGAGCAAGGTTAACTTTTCTAAAGCAGTCATTGTAAAAGTCTCGCTCGTGGCTTCAGGAGCGGAATAAACGAGAATACTGCTGCTCGTGCAGCGACGACGCCATCGCCAATCCCATTAATCCCGTTCCTATTTGTTCATCTTCAATGTTTTGTGCGACATCACATACCCGCGTTAATAACGGAATTAATTGCTGCAATATTTTCTGGCCATCGGTCTGCCCCATTGGCATGGCTTTGCTGGCGCAGGCAATCTGGTTTTCAGCCCAGCTCCAACAAAACCCTAATAACGCTGTTTGCTCATCAATATCCGATAACACCGCCGCCAGCGCATTCATCGCCACAACCGTCGGTTGCGGGCAATGATCTAAATAACTTTGACGTTCTGGGTTCTGTCCCTCTTCACACTGACCCAAGTGCCATTGAGCAAACGCACCACCCACCTGAATATCTTCCAGATACAGTTCTTTGGTCTCTCGGAACGACAGCAATAACTGATTCCAATGATTCACCGCAGCAAAGTCCTGATTTTTCCAGGCACGATAAAGACGCAAGTACAGCGGTAAATCCAATTGCCCTAAACCAAATTCAACACTGTGCTCAATCCAGCGCTGTACATCATCTCGGTTATTACACCAACCTTTATCCAATGCGTATTCCAACCCTTGGGAATACGCGAACGCTCCCACTGGCAGTGCCGGACTGGAGATATGTAATAACGCCAATAACGATGCCGCGTTTTGTGTCGTCATTAGTGGCTGTGCCCATGTGAATGAGCATGGCCGTGGTTATGTGAGCCGCTATGTGAATGGCCATGCGAATGATCGTCATCGCCATGATGGTGATGATGACCACCCGTACCCGGAGCATAGGCCCCATTTTCTGGCTCAAAGGTTGCCAACTCATGGGTCACGTGAATGCCTAAACCGTGCAGCATATCGTCTAATACATAATCTTCCTGAAAGCGTAAAAAGCCTTCGCCAATTTGTAATGGCACATGGCGATTACCCAGATGGTAACAACCACGGGCAAACAGGGTTGGGTCTTCAACGTGTGCAGTGGATACTTTTTCGCTTTGGGCATTCACAATTAAAAAATCACCGTCGGCATTGGTTAATACCGTGCCGTGGCGTAACACCTGGCCACGTTCAATCTGAATGCCCGCATCCAAACCAGATTCGGTTTGGATTTTTAAACGGCCACGTTTGCGATCATCAAACGTCAGGCACACAACTTCTGCTGACGGTGTATCCGCAGCCAATGTGCCTTCAGCTAATTGAGTAAAAATTTTCATATGTTTTCTGGTTCACACTTCTCAGAGCAAGGTTTAATTATTTGTACACAACACGCCGTGAATCCATCCCTGGAGGCTCGTCCGCAGCATCCATGCTGCCGAAGGTTGTTTAACAAACAATTAATCCTTGCTCATATCATCAGTGAGAAATTGAAGTATTAGCTGAAGGGGTCCATCACATGGATGTGATGGGTTAGCCTTCAGGGACGAACTGGTAGCACCCCGTAAGCTAATATTTCAATCTCTCGCTTTACAATTTAATTGCTCTTAAAACAAATAATAACGCTGCGCCATCGGCAATTCCGTCGCTGGCTCACACTTCAATTCAACACCATCCGCCGTCACCACATAAGTTTGCGGATCAACTTCCAGCACCGGCTGATAATCATTTAATTTCATATCCGCTTTACGAATCGAACGCGTATCACGCACCGCACTTAATTGTTTTTTCAGGCCCAGATGTTCCAGCGTGCCTTTTTCTAACGACGCTTTAGACACAAAACTGATGCTGGTTTCATGCACCGCTTTGCCCATCGCACCAAACATCGGACGATAATGCACTGGCTGAGGCGTTGGAATGGAAGCGTTTGGATCACCCATCGGTGCGCCCGCAATCATGCCGCCTTTTAAAATTAACGAAGGCTTAGTGCCAAAAAATGCAGGCTTCCATAAAACCAAATCTGCTAATTTACCCACTTCAATCGAACCAACTTCGTGCGCAACACCCATGGTAATCGCCGGGTTAATGGCGTATTTCGCGATATAACGCTTACAACGGAAGTTATCGTTATCAGCAGAATCCTCCGGTAAGGCACCACGCTGCACTTTCATTTTATGAGCGGTTTGCCAGGTACGGGTAATTACTTCACCAACACGGCCCATCGCCTGAGAGTCCGACGAGATCATGCTGAACGCACCCAGATCATGCAGAATATCTTCTGCCGCAATGGTTTCACGACGAATACGGGAATCAGCAAAGGCGACGTCTTCCGGAATATTCGGATCTAAATGGTGACACACCATCAACATATCCAAATGTTCATCGACGGTATTGACCGTGTACGGGCGGGTTGGGTTGGTGGACGACGGTAAAACATTATCCGAGCCACACGCTTTAATAATATCTGGCGCGTGACCACCACCGGCACCTTCGGTGTGGTAAGTGTGAATCACACGATCTTTAAATGCCGCCAGCGTATCTTCAACAAAGCCGGATTCATTTAAGGTGTCAGTATGGATCGCCACCTGCACATCGTATTCTTCCGCCACCGATAAACAATTATCAATCGACGCTGGAGTGGTGCCCCAGTCTTCGTGTAATTTTAAACCAATAGCCCCGGCTTCAATTTGCTCGTTGAGCGGCCCCGGTAAACTGGCGTTACCTTTACCTAAGAAACCAATATTCATCGGTAAATCTTCAACCGCTTGCAGCATCTTGCCAATATGCCATGGGCCTGGCGTACAAGTTGTTGCATTGGTACCCGTCGCAGGGCCAGTACCGCCACCCAACATAGTGGTGACGCCACTCATTAAGGCTTCTTCAACTTGTTGTGGGCAAATAAAGTGAATATGCGCGTCGATGCCGCCCGGTGTCACAATCTGGCCTTCACCTGCAATTACCTCAGTGCCAGCACCCACTTCAATGGTGATACCTTCCTGAGTATCCGGGTTGCCCGCTTTACCAATGGCGGTAATGCGTCCGGCTTTAATCGCGATATCGGCTTTAACTACGCCCCAATAATCAAGAATTAATGCGTTGGTAATCACGGTATCCGGCACGTCGGCACTGAGTGCCTGACTTTGCCCCATGCCGTCACGAATGACTTTACCGCCACCAAATTTCACTTCGTCGCCGTAAACGGTGTAATCTTTTTCTGGCGAAATAAATAACTCAGTGTCACCTAAACGAACTTTGTCACCCACGGTTGGGCCGTACATATCGGCATAAGCGCGACGATCAATTTTAGCCATCTTAAATCTCCCCTATTTTTTATTTAACAGGCCAGTGAAAACGCAGGTAGTTTTCACCCTGTTAAACCTTGCCCATTACATCGCCACGGAACCCATAAACTTCTTTTTTACCAGCGTATTCAACCAGTTCTACCGTACGCACCTGGCCCGGCTCAAAACGCACCGCTGTACCCGCAGCAATATTTAAACGAAAACCTTTTGTGGCTTCGCGTTCAAACCGCAACGCTAAATTAGTTTCGTAAAAATGGTAATGACTGCCCACCTGAATTGGACGGTCACCCGTGTTAGCCACTTCCACTTCAACCGTTTTACGACCTACATTAATTTCGATATCGCCGTCGGCGCAGATAATTTCACCTGGAATCATATTTCTTTCTCCTTATACGTTTTGAAAACGTTATTGAGGCAGCTAGCTCTCAGGCAATTGGGTTATGGACGGTGACAAGTTTCGTACCGTCCGGGAAAGTTGCTTCCACCTGCACTTCCGGCAACATCTCAGCAATACCATCCATCACATCATCTCGGCTTAATACCTGACGACCCGCATTCATTAAATCGGCAACGGTTCGGCCATCGCGCGCACCTTCCATAATAAAAGCGCTGATTAAGGCAATGCTTTCCGGGTAGTTGAGTTTTACGCCACGGTCTTTGCGTTTTTGCGCCAGTTCAGCCGCAACAAACAGCAGTAATTTATCTTTTTCTCTGGGAGACAGTTCCACGTTTATTCTCCAGTCTTATTTCTAAATTAATTTTTAATAATTCTGTTTAGCAAAACGTATGAAACATTGAAGTATTGTCTTTCGGGGCGCTACAAGTTCATCCATGAAGGCTAATCCATCACATCCATGTGATGGGCCCCTGCAGACAACACTTCAATATTTCAACGGCTCACATATTTTTACGTACGCCAGATTCGTGGAGCACAAGGCTCTTTACTAATCACATTCCGACGTAATTGCGCCCATAACTGCTCAAAACTATTACGCACCTGCTCCGCTTTATTGCCCAATACCCGAACAATAAATACACCCGGCTTTTGCGTAACCGCAACGGTTAATTCACGAGCGTCCTGATTAATAGTTTCCTGCCACTGCAGTACTGCATCATCGGTTTGCTCACTCTGATCCATCACATCACGATTAATCAGCAGCGTGCCGAACACATGAAAACCCTGAAACCCAACTTCACTGCTTTGCAAAGCAGACGGAGCGGTCAGTTGCAGCCGGTCAGAAAATAGTGGCAAGCCATCCCGTAATAACATCAGGCTTTGTGTCAGCTGACCTTGTTCAAAAAACTGCTCGCTTTCAAACCGACCCAGGCAGGTAATTTCCCAACCAACAAATAAACCATCGCCCTGAATATTTACGGTGGTGGTGAGCTGACCGTCGGCACCATTAAAAACAATATTCTCCTGCGGCAGATATTCCAGAATGCAGCCATCGTTAACCTCAAGCGAGACATATTGTCCCTGAGGAATGCCACTGATGTTGTTATAAACCTTACCGGCTGATGGTGTGGTCATCAGTACATGGGCACGATCGCTTAAGCTCAGATCAATCGACAGCTGATCGCCACCCACCAGGCCACCCGGCGGGTGCAACAGATAAAAATGCAAACAGGTCGGGCCTTCCGGAAAAAACGGGCGCTGGACTCGTAACGGGCCGAAGTGTTCGGTCTTCCCTAAACGCGTGTCGCCGTGCTGCGCTGAAAACTCGGCACTAAAGCGCGCCAGCCAGCGGCGGGTATCTAAGCCAGGATAACGACCGGAGGCTGGAGAGCTATCGCAACCGGAGGCGGCGCCTGCATTTAACGCTATATTCACATCATCCTCACATTCAGCGCCTGGTTTCAGAATCAAGGACCCAGAGCCAGAGCGCACCAAAAAAGAGCAGAAAGAATCTAAATTGCCCCAAAATGGTTGATTATTTCTTTTGATTGTTGGGCTTATGAGCATTTTTCTGGCGAAAAACGCTGTATATGCACCCAAACCGTTCAGTCGGATAAAAAAGTATAGAGAGGTTTAGCAAATGCGGTGCCAGCAAAAGCTGACCAGTCGGACAAATTGTGATTTTTACAAAACTATCGCTGCTACAAGGGCGGTTTTTATGACCTAAAGGCTGTTTCAATAACAACCAACGGCACTCAGCGGAAGCTGAGTTGCCAGTCGATTTCGCCGAAGTATTGCACTTCAGAAGCCAAATCCCGGGCCGTCATTGGGTGCTGTTCCAGCCACCCTGCCGGTAAAATCAGGTCGATTGCCTGTTCGCCCAGCTGTAATTCCGGCGTCGGCACCGGGTGCGCGCCACGGCTATGATTGAGCAGCACCGCCAGGCGTAATAACAGCGATAGCTTCAGTACCGTATCGCGTTGAGTGGAAGATAACACCGCCATATCTTCCAGCGGATAACGGCGGCGATGGCTGCGTACCAGAAAGCCCAGTGTTGCCTGGCCCTGGCGGGTAAAACCCAGTAAGTCGGAATAGCGCAGCAAGTAAGCGCCATGCTTGTGGAATCCGGCGTGGGCGATGCTCAGGCCAATTTCATGCAGTTGTGCCGCCCAGGCCAACCAGTGCTTCCAGCTGCCTGCCAGTCGCCAGTCTTTCTTCACTTGTTTAAATAACTGCAAAGCTGTGTCTCTGACCCGTTCTGCCTGCGCTTCATCCACATAAAAACGTTCCATCAGGGAGTGCACCACCCGATTACGCACATCTTCATGAGTGGAACGGCCAACCAGATCCCATAACGCGCCTTCACGCAGCGCGCCGTCGGAGTAGGTCATGACCTCGATATCAAAGGCATCAAAGATGGCGGTTAAAATAGCCATGCCGCCAATAAACACCTGAGCCCGTTCCGGTTTAACGCCCGGCAGATCCACCTCGTCTACATGATTAAATTGCAGTAATCGCTGGCGTAACTGATTCAGGCCGTCGCGGGTCAGCCCTTCCTGACTCCAGCCATTTTCCATCACCGCCTGCTCGGCCGCGCGAATAGTACCGGATGACCCCACCGCATTTTTCCAGCCCAGTTTTTTATAGGCCGATTCAATATTCTGCAGCTCCTGGCGAGCGGCATTCACTGCTTCCTGAAAATGGCTGGCGGTAATTAAACCATCTTTAAAGAAGCGCTGGGTGAACGACACACAGCCCATGTGCAGACTTTCCAATGCTTTCGGTTCAAACCGCGAGCCAATAATAAATTCAGTAGAGCCACCACCAATATCCACCACTAAACGCTTGCCCTGATCGTCGGCCAGCGTATGAGATACCCCGAGATAAATCAGGCGCGCTTCTTCACGACCGGCAATGACCTCGATCGGATAGCCCAGTATTTCTTCAGCGCGCACAATAAATTCCTGCCGATTACGGGCCGCTCTCAGCGCATTGGTGGCCAGCACACTGACCCGCTCCGGATTCATGCCCTGAATCCGCTGAGCAAATTCGCGCAAACACTCCAGTCCGCGCTGTTGTGCGGCTTCCGACAGCTGATTGTTGTCATCCAGACCGGCCGCCAGCTGAACTTTCTGGCCACGTTTTTCTAACGTGCGGATTTCACCCTGAAACTCCTGCGCCACCACCATATGAAAACTGTTGGAACCTAAATCAATTGCGGCGATCAGATCATCAGACGGCTGTACCGCGCCATCCGCAAGCGACGTGTGAGAGGTGGAATCAGAAGCAGTAATTGGTGTTTCAGACATAAGAGGCTCTTGAATTTGTTTTTTCTGACACTATATAAATGGAACACTGATACTCAGAAGAATACACGTCTGACACAGAATCTCGAATTGATTCCGGACAATGCGGGCGTACAATACGCCGCAGCTTTGTACAATTTACGTGCTATCGGCTGATAAACTGACACACAATATCCATAGGGGAAACACATGAGTGACCAAATCCTGACCGTATCCGACGACTCATTTGACGCTGACGTACTGGGCTCTGACCTGCCAGTACTGGTGGATTTCTGGGCTGAGTGGTGTGGCCCTTGTAAAATGATTGCTCCAGTACTGGAAGAAATTGCAGAAGAATACGAAGGCAAGCTGAAAATCGCTAAGCTGAACATCGACCAGAACGAAGCGACTGCGCCTAAGTTTGGCATTCGTTCTATCCCAACGCTGATCCTGTTCAAAAACGGCAACGCCGAAGCGACCAAGATTGGTGCGATGAGCAAATCTGAGCTGACTGCTTTTATTGAACAATCTTTATAAGACTGTTGCCGCCCAAGTGTTTTTGCTTGGGAACTGCATAAGAACCGCATAAAAAGCCGCCTTATCGCCTTTTTATGCGGTTTGGCTGTAGACACCCTGAGAATTCCTGTCTATAGTCGTTAATCATTCAACGCCGTCCTGGCGCCTCTTCTTTATTTTAAAGCCCTTAATTTTCTAACAAACAAACCTACCTGTATGAATCTTTCCGATCTGAAACTCAAATCTGTCCCTGAGCTGTTAGCCATCGCTAAAGAAATGAACCTGGAGCACGTAAGCCGTACTCGTAAGCAGGACATCATCTTTGCGATTCTTAAAAACCACGCCAAAAGTGGTGAAGATATCTACGGTGAAGGTGTACTTGAGATCCTTCAGGATGGTTTCGGTTTCCTGCGTAGCGCCAGCAGCTCGTATCTGGCAGGCCCGGATGATATCTACGTATCACCGAGTCAGATCCGTCGCTTCAACCTGCGTAAGGGTGACAAAATTGAAGGTAAAATTCGCCCGCCAAAAGACGGCGAGCGTTATTTTGCGATGCTTAAAGTCGCCAAAATTAACGACGACAAACCTGAAAATGCCAAATCTAAAATCTTATTCGAGAACTTAACACCGCTGTTCCCGGATGAGCGTCTGGTACTGGAAGTGGGCACTGGCTCTACTGAAGACCTGTCTTCTCGTGTACTGGATCTGATTGCACCGATTGGTAAAGGTCAGCGTGGTCTGATCGTAGCACCGCCAAAAGCCGGTAAAACCATGCTGCTGCAAACTACCGCACAGGCGATTACCCGCAACAACCCGGAAGCTGAGCTGATCGTACTGCTGATTGACGAGCGTCCGGAAGAAGTCACCGAAATGAAGCGCTCAGTACGCGGTGAAGTGGTGGCATCGACCTTCGATGAGCCACCATCCCGTCACGTTCAGGTGGCTGAAATGGTGATCGAAAAAGCCAAGCGTCTGGTTGAACACAAACGTGACGTGGTGATCCTGCTGGACTCCATTACCCGTTTGGCGCGTGCTTACAACACCGTGGTGCCGTCCTCCGGTAAAGTATTAACCGGTGGTGTGGACGCCAACGCACTGGAAAAACCAAAGCGCTTCTTTGGTGCTGCCCGTAACGTCGAAGAAGGTGGTTCATTAACCATTATCGCTACGGCACTGGTGGATACCGGTTCTAAGATGGACGAAGTGATCTTCGAAGAATTTAAAGGTACCGGTAACCAGGAATTACACCTGGATCGTAAGATTGCTGAAAAACGCATCTACCCGGCGATCAACATCCGTCGCTCCGGCACCCGTCGTGAAGACATGATGTTTAAAGAAGCTGACCTGCAACGTCTATGGATTCTGCGTAAGCTGATGAGCGAGATGGAAGACGTACAGGCGATTGAGTTTATGTTGGATAAACTGCGTCAGACTAAAACCAACGATGAGTTCTTTGACTCAATGCGTGGTGGCAAAAACTAAGTTTTTGCTTTTCTGGTTGAATCATCAAAGCCCTGATATGGAGACATATCGGGGCTTTTTTATTGCTGGCTGTTTTGGATAAAATTACTGGTGCTATTTGGTGATGAGCCACGTAGTAAAACCTAAATCTTTGCAGGGTTGATATAGCCTGTAAAATCATATTATTAAAAATATTAAATTTAGAGGGAATCATGAAAATTTTATTATTAGTTGCATGCTTGCTCGGAGCAATATCAGCAAATGCGGGAACAAAATGCTATGGAAAAGTTATAAGTGTAATGACTAGGTCCGACCAGTGTGGAGATAACCATCTATTGGCTTACTTTACTAACTCTCATTGGTTTTGCAGCATATCAGAAAGTAGTGCTTCAATTATTTTATCAGCCTATGCAATGGATAAAACTATTGAGACGATATTTTCTGATGAAGTTAGTAATGTTGCAGATTGCAATAACATGTCGCGACATTTTTTAACACCTTGGTCGATAAGAACTGTCGATTAATATAACCCTTCTCTTCATCACAGGAACAACCCAAAGCTGTTCCTGTGCAAGCCATTATAGATATTAAGGAAATATGATATTTCTATCGGCTCCCTTTATAAAGAGCAACGTTGGTGAATAAAGGAGCATTCTTAAATCTGTGACAGCGCCCCCACTCCACATATTGACCCCAGCCACAATTCCTATTTAATAAGCGGTAGCCATCATCACCCAAAGGAAGGACCCATGAAAGCTCTGTTGATTACCTCCGCTCTGGCGATTCTGTCGACCAACACCCTCGCTCTTGAAAATATCAGCACCACCTGCCATCACGGCGCTCAGACGCGCATCATTGAAGTGGTGTATCGCGACAGCGACAGCCCGCTGCCTTGTGAAGTGCAGTACACCAAAGAAGCTGGCACCGAAACGCTATGGAGTGCACAGAACCTGGAAGGTTACTGTGAAGAGAAGGCGGCAGCACTGGTTGAGAAGCAGCAAGGCTGGGGTTGGGATTGCGCAACAACTGGCAGCACAGAAGCCAGTGACATCGAGCCCGCGGCCAGCGAGCTCTAAGCGTCGTCAGTAAAACGTTTCGCAATATCGATAAAGGTGGATTCTATCGCTTCAAAGGCATCCACCATCATCGGATCAAACTGGCTGCCTTTCCCTTCGCAGATAATTTCCCGGGCACTGTCAAACGGAAATGGGTCTTTATAAACCCGGCGGCTGATCAACGCATCGTAGCAGTCTGCAACGGCCATCAATCGGGCTGACAGTGGGATTTGCTCACCATACAGGCCACAGGGGTAGCCACAGCCATCCCAGCGCTCATGGTGGCTGTAGCAGATTTCTTTTGCCACAGCTAAAAAGCTGGAATCACCATATTCTTTCTCGGCGGTTTCAATAGCACTTTTGCCATATTCCGAATGCTTTTTCATTTCCAGCCATTCGTCGGCATCCAGTTTGCCGGGCTTTAATAAAATACGGTCCGGAACTCCGACCTTGCCAATATCGTGCAGCGGGGCCGATTTAAATAGCAATTCAATATAGGCATCATCCAACACATCCGGAAAGTGCCCCTGATCGCGTAAGTGCTCTGCCAGTGCTTTCACATAATGCTGGGTGCGACGAATATGCATACCGGTTTCATTGTCGCGGGTTTCAGCCAGCGATGTCATACAATAAATCGCCATATCCTGCGTGCGGGAGATTTCCTGAGTGCGCTCCTGCACCCGCTGCTCCAGCAGATCATTATATTCCCGCAGTTGTTGACGAGACTGCTGTAACGCCAGATGCGTGGCAACCCGAGCGCATACAATGGGTGGTGAAAACGGCTTGGTAATATAGTCGGAAGCGCCGCTGGCAAAACCTTTTATTTCATCCTCAACTTCCCCTTTCACAGTCAGGAAAATCACCGGGATGTCTTTAAGGCGGGGATTATTTTTGATTTTCTGGCAAATCTGATAGCCGTCTTCATCCGGCATCACAATATCTAGCAGAATTAAATCCGGCAGCTCATCTGCTTCCAGTAATCGCAGCGCCTGTTGGCCACTTTTTGCCAGTGTGATCTGATAATCCGGGCTTAATAATTCAACCAGCACTTTAATATAAAAGGCTTCATCATCAACAATCAGTAAGCGTTCTTTTTTCATTGGTCAGCTGTCCTTTTCATCCGCTGGTCCTGTTTGCAGGGCGGTGCTGATCAGTTGGTAAGCCTGATCAAAATCAAAGTCGTCCATCAATATCTGCAATGGTGAGCGGATAGATTCTGGTAATTCATCCGCCACCTCCTCAAACAATAGGGGCGCAGAAGCATCTCCCTGCTGCAGCAAGTCGGCCAGTTTTTTCAGACTTTGTCGGCAATCATCTGCAATCATATTGTTACTCTCAACCGATCCCGCCGCTTGATCCTTATCAACCGTATCCGATTCAGCTTTATCGTATTCTGGCTGCGACAATAAACCACTGTGCTTTATGCCATTCAATAAATCGTTAAAGCTTTCGCTAAAGCGTTTCCATTGCAGGCTGGTAATTAAAGTTTCCGGAGCTTTTAGCGATTGCTTTAATAGCTGATTAAATTCATCGGCGTCTTTTTCGAAATCACTGGCACCTAGATTTGCCGACACGCCCAATAAGGTGTGTACCAGTCGGCGGCACAGGTCAAGATCACATGCCTTTAAAGCGTTATTAATAACGTCCAGGTCGCCATGATGTTTACGATAGAAATTATTTAATAAATTAATATACAAGCCACGATTGCCACCAACGCGCCGGATACCCCACTCGGCATCCAGCCCAACGATTGGGGTTGAGAATGCCGCAGCAGTATCCGTATGCATCTGTTTATCCGGAGCATCACCTTCTGGCAACCACTGTTTTAATACCTGCAGAAAAGCGTCCGGATCTATCGGTTTGGAAATATGGTCGTTCATGCCAGCTGACAGGCAACGAACTTTATCACCCTGCATGGCATGTGCAGTCATGGCAATAATCGGCAGCTGACGGTGCTGTTCATCCTGACGGATAATAGCGGTTGCCTGCAAGCCATCCATCACCGGCATTTGTAAATCCATCAGCACCAGGTCGTAGTGTTTTTGCCGGATCGCTTCAATGGCTTCCACACCATTGCTGGCGGTATCGGCCATAATGCCCACCGAGTGCAATAACTCCAGTGCCACCGCCTGATTAATTTCGTGGTCTTCGACCACCAGTACGTCACCCAGCAACCAGACAGATTCTTTTTCTGGTCTGCTTTTTACGATATCAGCACCATCGGCCAATAAACGCATAATGGTATCGAACAGTACCGAGGCATTAATGGGTTTAATTAACAGCGCATCCAGCCCATGATTATCAGCACTACTGAAAACATCTTCACGGCCATAGGCGGTAATCAGAATACGGGCCGGTTGTGTGGTTAAACGCAGTGATTCTATTTGTTGCAGAGTTTCAATGCCGTTCATACCAGGCATCTGCCAATCCGCAATCACCAGACCAAACGGTTCGCCGAGGTCAGCCTGATGCTTAACCAGCAACGCTGCCTCATCTCCCCGGGCCAACGTGGTCACCTGAAACGAAAAAGATTCCAGCATATCTTTTAATAACTGGCGTGCAGAGGGGTTGTCGTCAATAACCAGTACCCTCAACCCACGAATATTATCTGCGGGTGAAAACTGTGGAGCAGCTTGAGTGTTGTTATCGGTTGCCAGATCGAGGGTGAAATAAAAGCAACTGCCAACTCCGGGCTCACTGGTCGCTTTTAATTCGCCGCCCATTAATCCCACAAGCTGACGCGAAATATGAAGCCCTAAACCAGTGCCCCCTTGCTTACGGGTAGAACTGCCATCGGCCTGAATAAAAGGTTCAAATAATCGTGGCAGAGATTCCGGTTCAATACCAATTCCCGTATCTTCCACCCGGAATTCCAATACCAGATGACCCTGAGCTTTTGCCTGTGGATTTAGCCGTTTGACACTGACCTTCACTTCCCCTTTATCGGTAAACTTAATGGCATTCTGAGTCAGGTTAATCAGCACTTGCCCAATACGTAACGGATCGCCAATCAGGTTAACCGGGATGCGTGCATCAATATCGAGTAAAATTTCGATGCCTTTTTCAGACGCTTTTAACGCCAGCATATCCGATAGTTCTGAGAATACGCTGTGAATATTAAAAGGCACTCGTTCAATATCCAGACGCCCGGCCTCGACTTTAGAAAAGTCTAAAATATCGTTAATAATGCCTAATAAAGCCGTTGCGGATTGTTTAATCTTTTTTGAATAACCGGTTTGAGAGCGGTTTAATCCTGAGCGTAATAACAAATGATTCATGCCAATAATGGCGTTCATCGGGGTGCGTATTTCGTGTGACATATTGGCCAGAAACTGGCTTTTAAACTGACTGGCATTTTCGGCCGCATCTCTGGCTTCAGATAAATGCTGCTGGCTTTGTTTTAATTGCTTCTGGGTTTGTTTCAGTTTTCGGTTCCATAACAGAATGACCACCATCACGGGGAAAACCACTGACAAAGTCAGTAAAATAATACGGAAAACTTCTGCGCCACTTATCTGGTAATCAAACTCAACCTGAAACCAGTGATTTTTAATGGTTTGTTTCTGATAGTCGGGAATACTGGCAATGGCTTTATTCACCAGCTCCAACAATTGAGGGTGCTGCTGATGAATGCCAATACTCTGATAATATTTATAGTCCGCGGGGGCAGAAACTTTGACATTACGAATACCGTACTGTTCCAGAATCCAGGACGATGGCCCTAATAAGCCAATATAAGCATCCACTTCCCGGGCGCTTAGCGCAATCAGCGCAGCCTGAGTGGTTGGATAACTGCGTAATTGCAGCTCACTCTGGTTGTTCAGAATATCTTCAATCGCAAACCCTGCACCAACGGCTACTCGCTTACCGGCCAGATCGTCCATGGAATTTACAAAGCGGGTGTCGTCGTGCACCAGAATCATATAAGGATGGATCATATAGGGTGCGCTATAGAGCGTATGCGCTTCGTGTTTCTGGGTTGGATTAACCCCGGAAATCATGTCAATTTCGCCCCGCTTAAACGCTTCCCAGGTATCACTCCAGCTAGGATAAAACACCGGCTTAAACGGAATCCCTAAACGCTCAGAGATCAGCGCATTATATTCAGCCGACAACCCCCGTAATTCGCCTTGTTCGTCACGGAATTCAAACGGCGGCCAGTTTGGATCCACGCCGATGGTTAATTCAGAAAAGGCCTGTAACTGCTGCTGTTCTTCGTCTGTCCATCCCTGAAACGCACGGTCTGTTTCCTGTGTGCCACGCCAGCGATTTAATATATCGGCACGAATCGAATCCGGAATATTACGCAATGTTTTGTTCAGGATAGAAACCAGCGGCTGCCAGCGTTCGTCCTGATGTACGGCAAAAGCCTGACGAGCAATTTCAAATTGTGGCGCAGGAGTAATATGCAAACTGCCCAGCTGCAGATCCTGCTTCAGCCAGTTTACAACCATCTCATCGCCAATGTAGAAGTCGGCTTTCTCGGCAGCCAGCCCGCGCATCGCCTGTCTGGAATTATCAAAATAACGGATGCTGAGATTGGGGTATTTGTGGCGAATTTCCTGTTCAAGGTAATACCCTCGCTCTAACGCCAGTACTTGTCCGCTAAAACCATCGGCGCCATCAATGACGTGTTGATGGCGACTGACAATGACTTTGCCTGCGCTGAAAACCGGGTCGCTGAACCAGAGCCTCTTCATGCGCTCTGTGGTCTGCGCTAACGGAGCAGCCAGATAAATATCCCCCTGACTCAGGGCGGCAAACATGCTCTCAAAATTGGCAAACTGAACGCGCTGAAAAGTTACCCCCAGCATACGTTCCAAATGCTGCAGGTACTCTGCCAGAATGCCAGAGTGTTGCCCGGCATCATTATAAAAATCGACTGGCGGCCAGCGACCGTCAACCGCCAGAGTGATCACCGGATGACGGCTGAGCCAGTCCTGCTCTTCTGGGGTCAGCTCGTTCTGCGATGCTGCAGACGAGGATGAAACAGATGGAGCCGATGCGATTTGCTGAGCGTAAGAAACAGACGGGAGTGAAAGGAAAAGTGACAAGTAAATCAATAATGAATATAGCCCGCAGCTTGCCCTGCTCAACGTTGCCTGAGCTCTGACATTCAAGCGTACGACACCACATACGACACCGCTTACAAGGCCAAACATACACTACTCATCCTGATGACTGCATCCTCTGCAGAGGTTCATGATATTGCCTGAATTTATACCTTGTTGCCAGCAGCCCCAATGCGTAGCAGAAGCTGAACTCAGCGTTTCCCTGACAAGGCCAATATCGGCGCATCCATTCCTGTACAGCGCAACACCGATGCGCCACTATCTTCAGACCGACACACTACCACGCCAGACCTACCGCGATGGCCATCATGCTGATACGAGGGACTGCTATGACATCAACCACAACCCAACACACCACCATTAAAAAGACATCCAGAATGCTGTTCTCCATTGCTGCGATGGCCTTCAGCCAACTGACTCTGGCACACAACCATGGCGCTGCCGAGCAAACCATCACGACAGAGAAAGTCCGCGATGGCATTTACCTGCTGGCATCTCAGCGAGCCGGAAACAGTGCCGTTTTTATCGGCGAAGATGGCACCTTTATGATTGATGATCAGTTTGCCTCGTTAACCGCAGCTCTGAATCAAGCCATTCGCAGCGTCGGAGGGGAGCAGCCCAGATTTTTGATCAATACCCACTGGCATGGTGACCACACTGGCGGTAATGAAAACTTTGGCAAAGACGGCACCATTATTGTGGCGCACAAAAATGTTCGCGAGCGTCTGTCCAGCGAGCAGTTTGTTGCCGCTTTTAATATGAAAAGCCCACCACAGCCCAAAGCAGCGTTGCCCGTTATCACTTTTGCTGATGAAGTGACGTTTCACTGGAACAATGATGACATTCAGGTGATTCATACTCCGGATGCACATACCGACAGTGACAGTTTTATTTACTTCAGCCAGGCCAATGTTATTCATACCGGCGATTTATTTTTTAACGGCTTTTATCCGTTTATCGACCCGGGCAGCCGCGGCAATATTTTTGGCGTTATTTCTGCGGTTGATAAAGTATTAACCCTGACCAATGACCGCACCCGGATTATTCCAGGGCACGGCCCGGTAGCGGATAAACAACAGCTGATGAATTACCGCGCTATGCTGCAAACCGCGGCTGAGCGTATTAAAAAGCTGAAAGACGCCGGCAAAACCGAACAGCAGGTGATTGCCGCAAAACCGACCAAAGATCTGGATGCCGAATGGGGCGATGGTTTTCTGAAACCGGATGTCTGGGTCGGTATTGTGTATCAGGGGCTGTAATCAGCCCCTGATACACACTATCTATAACGCGTTATCGTTACGCCGTGGGCTCGATCAGACTCGGAAGAAGCTGATCGACTCCTTCAGGTTTTTAGCAATCGACTGAACCTCGGACGAATTATGGCTGAGCTGATCGCTCAACTGATCAATATCGGCGGCCTGGGTTGATATCTGAGTGACCTGCCTGCCAACATCCGCCGACACACTGGTTTGTTCGCTGGAAGCGGTTTCAATTTGGCTGGTCACGCCCTGAATCTCGTTCATCGCCTGACTGACCTCATCAATCGCACTGCTGACCGAACGCGACTTATCGATCAGTTCCGCCAGAACTTCGTTCGACTTAATCATGGCCTGCTTCACATCACCGGAGCGTGTATTTAATTGCTGCACGGTTTCCAGAATTTCACTGGTTGACGATTGCGTGCGCTGCGCCAATGAGCGCACTTCATCCGCAACAACCGCAAAACCCCGCCCTTGTTCACCAGCACGGGCCGCTTCAATGGCAGCGTTTAATGCCAGTAAATTGGTTTGTTCAGCAATGGAGTTAATCACATCCACAACTGACGTCACCCCTTCAACAGCCGACGACAACTCATCCAGCTTGGTCAACGAGTGCGTAACATCGCTGCTGATCATATCAATCGAGCCTAAGGTATCGCTGACTGCGGTTTCGGTTGTGGCCAGATTCGCCACTGCTCTTTCCACAATCAGAGACGCCTTCTGACAAGTGTTCGACACAATTTCAGCACTGCGCGACATTTGTTCAATAGCGGTTGCCGAGAGCAACGTCTGATCTTTCTGTTGTGTGCTTAATGCACGGCTGCGGGTTGAGTTTTGCGCCAGCGTATTCGAGGCATCCGTGGCTAGTTGAGAGTTATGCTGAATATGGCTGATGGATTCTGAAAAGTGTTTCACCAGATTTTGCAGCGCATTACATACCGCCCCAATTTCATCCTTCTGCTGACTGTAAAAGCTGACGCTGAAATCGCCCTGCGATAAACGAACGGAATTATCCACCATGCCGGTTAATGGTTTAACAACCCGGTTGGAAATCAGAAAAAATGAACTGACGATAACAATTAACAGCACGATGGCAGCAAAAACAGTCCCGCTTTCCATACGGTTTAACCAAGCGGAAGTGTGTTGCAAACCCGAATGGGTACGGTTATCTAATAGAGCTTCAAACTCGGTAACCGGCGAGAAAATTTTGTCGCGCTCAGCGTGATAGGCAGCATTGTGTAATAACGCCAGCGCCTCAATCCAGGCTTGCTGCTGCGATGTGGATAACTGTGCCGGATTCAGACCTTCCAGCGGCTCAACCAAAGCAAAGGCCTTTTCTTCAGTTTCAATTAACGCAATGGATAAGGCCGTTGATTGATCTAACAGGGATTTTTCACGCTGACTAAAACCATTGCGCTCCAACAGATCGGTAAACGCAATAACCTCACCATCTGGACGAGGTGCTTTACCCTCAATTTTATCCACTAAGCGAAAGTATTCATTTTTATATTTTGCTTCCAGCGTCACCACATAGGTGCGGGCTAACCGGGTCAGGTTATCAGAATCAATAGTAACCTCCTGCCCGATCTGATAAGACTCAAACCGATAACCTGCCAGATCCAGTGCGTCTTCCGATGTACTTTTAATTTCCACCGTCATAATCACGGCGACCATTGCCATAAAGGCAGCCACCGAAAAAATACACTGGAACAGGTGTTTGATTGACATGCAGACTCCATCTTCAACTATTGATATTAATATCTGTTGAAATTGTAGTCTGGCTAACACCATCTTCCAGATTATAAAACCTGCTTCAGACAGCGATTAAATACCCGGCAAACCGCCTCACACCGGGCAGGAAGCGGTAATGCAATATTTTATAAAGACTAATAATTTTGACATTTATGACAATTACTTTTCAGAATGCTCTGAACAGGTAACCTTTCCGGTTAGCTGTGGAAAGAACAAAGGGACAGCCGCTTATTTGCTATTTATTTTTTGCAAATTTATTCCTGCAAACAAGTTCCGTACAGAGTCTGCCTTTTCTTTCGCTTGCTCTAACGTTACTTTTGTTTCACCTGATTGATAAACCAGCTGAGTTTCAATAGCGCTTGAGTCCGTATGAATCGCTTTGACTTTAAGTTGCATCCAATCATCAGAACCTTTACTGGTCAGATCAATACTCTGGATAACCAGTATTTGCTGAGCTTCCTCAGCGTCAGAAACACAATCGATTGCTTGTTTTTGATATTGCTCACACAAATGAGCTACCAGATCAAAGCCGGAATTTTCGATATTTTTCCGGATATCTTTGGAGATACCTTCATCAATAGCCACACCGATGGCTGCTCCCACTGGCCCCATCGCGCCCATTAAGGCAAAGCTGGCACCGGCGCCTTTACCGGTGTATTTGATGGTGGCTGTGTTTTCGATGTGAATCGTATTTTGGCTGTTTTTGTAGCCAAATAAAGAACAGCCTGAGAGGAATACTAACAGGTTAAATAAAAGTCCTAATTTCAATAGACCTCTCCCCAAGTGCATTTTTTTAGCAAGTAATCTCATTCAATTATATTGAGTCTTCATTTATGGTTATTCTTACTCAATGCTTTTATCAACAAAAACAGAAGCATTGAAATTATTACAATGACTAAAAATATCCACTCCCCAAAATACTGAACCAGGTCACCACCCATAACTATGGAAACCACTTGGAGAAATATGAGCAGGCCTACTGCTAAGAACAACGCCTTAAATAAGTGTCCATCACCTACTTTCCTCCCTGACAATTTGCCAGAAAAAATAATAGGAAGTATCAGCAAGGACAGTCCAAAATGTAAGTTCGACAAGTAGCCACCATCATCTTCTAGCCATATACTTGAAATCAAGTAAAGCAGAAAAGCTAAAAACGCTAGCAGATGTACTCTCATCAGTACACCTTACAAGAGTTATCTGAATCCAATCCCAAATGCAACATTGAAGACCTTTTTTCATATTTAACACTCAAGACTGTCGAAGTTCCTTTCGAGTAAGTAGCACCAACATCCCAACCAAACACTATTTGGCCATGGCCTACCGCACCCGCATCCCCCATATTAATCGCAAAAGCCCCATAGCCGGCATTCCCAACAGACCAGGAAACCTGAGCGGCATCATAGCTTCCATCAAATATATTAGGGTTTATATAATTTAAGGGCTCTCTAAATGTAATTTCTGAATATGTTCCACCAATATCTGCCCCCAATCCAACTGCCGGGCCAACAGCATGAACCACCACAGTAGCCCTTTGATTATTAACCCATTCTGATGTCAGCTCATATCGAGTATAAGCAGCCCCAATAGGCGCTGTTGCGCCAACATTAGTAGCCGTTCCATTCCACTCTAGCAGACCTAAATGATCTACTTTACTTATTGGGTTTCCACTCACATACCCAAACGTATTTACCCCACCTAACAACCCAATTGGATCACTCTGAATATAACGGCCAAGACTTGGATCGTAATCCTGGAAGTAGTTCTGATAATAACCCGTTTCATCATCCGCATACTGCCCTGGGAACTGCAGCGATAAATCAATACCGGTAACAGCCACTACCGATTCACCAAACGGCAAACGGTTGGCACGCCAGACAACCACGCCTTTTGCATCGGTCATCAGTTGCGGTGTCCCTAAATGATCGTTATGGATATAGACCATCTGGCCAGCCGGATTATTGTCATAGTCCACCATGGCCACCCGTTCATCGCCAACATAAAGGTATTCTTTCAGTGCCAGACCATTTACATCCGTTTCAGCAATCAGTTGCTTCTGCTGGTTGTAATGGAAGTGAGTAGTGACTTTTGCACCATCCGCTTGCGTGGTCACTTTGCTGACGCGCTGGCCTAAGGCATTGTAGGTATATACAGCATCTAGCTTACCCGCTTCAGACACCTGCTGCAGGCGGTTATTGGCACCATATATTAATGCACGATTATCATCAGCGGCCTGCTGATCATTCACGATATTGCCCACGGCATCGTAATTTAATACGCGATATTCAGTGTTAGCACCCTGATGTTTGGCAACGGAGGTTAATCGGTTGCTGTTATGTGAATATTCATACGCTTCTGTCAGAGAAGTATCAGTATCTTTATTACGGATACGACGAGATAAACGGTTGCCCACTTCATCGTATTGGTACTCAACAAAACCATACGAACCATCGGCGCTGATCAGACGATAAAGATTGTCATAAGCATAATTCTGATTGCGTGAATCATTCAGGCCATCGTTAATTGCTGTGATATTGCCGGAATCATCGTAGATATAGCTTACATCGTAGTAGCCGGAACCAAAGCTGTTGGAATCGTTTGCAGCATTACCCACTTTAATACTATCGATACGGTAATCCTGATCACGCTGAATATTCAGCTGAACACCATTGTGATAGTCCATTTGTGCAACCGGACCAAACGGCGTGTAATCTAAATTACCAACAATCGTTTTCATCTCGCCGTGTTTAGCACGGCTACTCAGTGCAACAATACGCCCCTGAATATCGTTCTGATATTCAACATAGCGACCACTTGGGTAACGGGTGCCCATCAAGTTACCAGCAGAATTGTAGATATTCTCCGTTGAATACCGGGTGTCACCAATCACATATTGCTGTTGAGTTACCTGGCCACGCTGGTTGTAGTGATAATCCGTTGAGCCACTCGAATCGACGACCTGAGTTAACCGGCCAACGCTATGCCCTGCATTAGCAACCTGATCGTAGTGATAAAGGATATCCTCGTCATTGGCAGCCGGATAATGGATGTGCAACATGCGGCCCAATACGTCGTAACGGTATTGAGTTTCCACACCTCGTGCATCCGATTTTGCAATCACATGACCAGCTTCATTGTATTCAAAACGAGTTTCACCGGTATCCGGGCTGATTTGCGCCACTTTGTCGCCAAAGCCGTTATAACGATATTGAGTGGTTAAGCCACGCTGATCAGTAACCGATACCAGTTTACCCTGAGCGTTGTAAGCTTGTTCGATCACACCATCATTAGCATCCGTCGTGGCAATTAATCGATTTAATGCATCAAAGGCGAAACCGGTTTTATTATTCATCGCATCGGTCAGACCAGTACGATTACCATTTTTATCGTATTGATAGTGGCTTGTCTGACCATTAGCACCAATATGACTTAATAAACGGCTCAGCTCATCGTAAACACGACGCTGATTGCGAACCAGCTCACCCGAAGCACTGTAGGTCGACTCAGCAATACGATTGCCTTCAAGGTCGAGGGTATATTCAATGCGTTCACCCTGACTGTTACGCATTGCGGTCAGACGACATCCATAATAGGTAATAACAACTAATTCATCCTTATAATTAGAGAAGCTATAATTTCTCCATTGCCCACTGCAAGGTATCCTTCACGCCCACGAAATTTTTTCCATGTTTCTTTAGAAGATAAAAAATATACGTAACATTCAGCTTTTTTGCTTAAAAAGCTATCCAATCTACTTTTAAAAATAGGCGATGCCACCTTATAAAGTTTCCATAATTCATTTGAATTTTCCAAAAATTTTATTTCCACATCATTTTTAAATTGTTTTTTTATATCTTCTTCAGAAACACAAGAAAAACTACAACCACAAAAAAGCACCAACATTAAGAATATAAAAATTTTCATATTAAATTACCGAATAGCATTATGATCCAATTCTCGTGGAGATTCTGAAAAATATTTACCCATGAAATTATTCGTAGCTTCGATTGCTGCGTTTTCATAGGGCCCCGGGTTTAAAGCATATTTTATCCCAACAGAGTTTTGAGTTGAATGGAATGCTTCGTGGTAAATGATTCGCTCAGGGCTAAAGTTTGACCAAGATGCTTCTTCCAAAGCATCAAAATATGCATCCCCGTTTAAATTATCAATAATATCAAGCTGTGCATCTGTTGGTACTGTGCTGTATTGCACTTTTAAATCTTGAACTTGTATGCGAATTTTACCAGATACAGGATTGTATTCACTAGCCTCTAAAGAATCATCGAATTCTAATTCAAACCCGCCATGTGCAGATTCAAGCTCTTGGAATTCTTTGTATTGGCGTAGATTTTCTAGAGCAGATCGAAATTTATCTCTTGCACCAGATGAACTTGCGCTACTAGCAGAACCACCATGCAACTGCATTCTAGATTTCAAAGATGAAGACACAGCAACACTAAACGCCGCAAACGCTGCACCGTTTTCAAACTTACCACCCGATACTTTTGAAGCCGTTCCTCCAACAATAACCGCTTTGGTTAACTGTCCACCAAACGAGCTCGGCTGCCCAGCCACCGCTGAACCAGCAAAGTTTACCAAAGCTCCCTTACCAGCCTGGCGGAAACCATCACCAAACTGACCACCTTGCAATACTGAGCGTACACCGCCAGCAACCGCAGCAGCACCGGCGCTGATAGCAGCTTGGGCGACGGGGTTCATACCAGAAGCATAACCAGCAGCACCTCCCGTAATAGCACCTGCAACAGCCCCTGTAACCGCACCTTTTAATGTACCTGTTTGGGCATAACCTGAAGCTGCGCCCAATAACGCACCGTAATACCAGGTTGCACAAGCCGGACCACAAAAAACAGATACAGCAATAATCGCCAGGGTTGTACGATTATCATCAATCCAGGCTCCAGCCTGATTAATTCTGTCACCAGCATAGCTAACTGCGCGTTTAAAGGCGTTGCGAACTTTCTTAAAGAAATACCCACTTGGGTCGGTATAACTTAACGGGTTATTTAATACATAGCTGTAGCGATTGGTACTGAGCGCTGAAGACGGACTTTGAATATATGGGTCAGCACTTAAGAACAGACCCAGGATTGGATCATACACCCGGCCATTCATATGAATCAGACCAACCTGATCCAGCATTTCATGGCCAGTGAAACCTCGATTTGTGGTGGCATCCGTTGCTTGCAATAAATCGTTTAATACAACAACTGGCGAGATAGAGCCGTGTGTATTCAGATTTAATACCGGACGGCGTTTGCCATACACATCAAAACTGAAGCGTTCCAACACATTACCGGTAGCGTCTGACACTGCAACTACACTACCGATATGATCTTTATGCAGATATTTAATGCCTTGATTTTCTCCAGCAGTAATCTCAACGGCTACCCCTGCAATCATACGCTTGTAATAACTACTACCATCAGCTTCGGTAATATGTTCAACCGAGCCAATATAACGAGTCGTTTTTTTCAGGGTACCATTCTCATAATCGCGTCTGATGGTACGGTTTTGACCTGGGCCATAATCAAATTCAATAGTCTGCGCATCTTGTGTAATACGGGTAGGCTTATCAAAGTAGCTATATTCAACCGTACGAATATCCTGCAACGGCGACGATGCACTACTGCCTGAGGTTAAATCGAGCAGGTCTCTTGGCTTAAATTGTTTTGAAATTTGATTCCCGTTATTGTCGTAATTATATACTTCTGAGCCACTATTAAATAACTGTATCTTATGCAGACGGTTAGATCCTGGATGATAAACATAGCTACGGTTATCAAAACCTGATGGCCCCTTTGTACCACGATTTGTCCAGGCTAACTGCCATGGTCTGTCACGATCATATCGATTAGTATGGATATACTGATTCTTCAACCCAGAATGTAATGCTCCAATATCGGCACCAGCTGCAATACCAAAACCCTCCAGAGAGACTGAAGCAATTTGATTCAGGTTGGTGTAACCAAATATTTCTCTTGTTCCATGAATTGCATCATCACGACGTGTTAAATTCCCGAAATCATTAAAGTGATAACTGTATTGCGTTATATGACTCGAACCTTTTTGGCTGCCTTTAGTCATTAATCGACCTGTAACCGGGTCATAATGTTGGTATGTTTTTACACCATTACCCAGTGTTGCCTGAGTTACATTGCCAAATACATCCGTCGTGTTGACCCGGTAGTACTCATAAGATAATCCGCTACTACCAGAATTCGCAACGGCAGCCAAATAACCATAATTGTTATAAATATTTTGCGTCCCGGGCAAGCTTCCCAAGGCAATTGCATTCATATTTAACGAAGTGAGTTTTGCAGCGTCAAAAGATCGCTCTACGCGTCCGTACTTATCAAATTCGGTACGTTGATAATACTTTTGCTCACCCGGAATATAAGTCTCAGTACTCACATCCGTGATATAACCTTGTTGTGATGATTTATAGATCGAACTTACATAATATCCGGTTTTATAATCCTGAACTTTAGTTGTTTTACCTAATGCACCAAGCATTGGAATTTCAGTGCCTGGAATCGTGTCATAAGAATATTCAATGTCTGAAATCAGTCCTGATACGTTACCAGCGTTATAAGTTTCATACACTTTTCGGTTTTTTATCCGGCCCAGTCCATCATAAAAGGTATCTGTAACCTTTTTATTCCCTGTAACCTGACGCGTGATTTCACCCAATGCATTATATTGGTACTCCCAAGTACCTTTATCCGGGTCTTCTGTTTTGGTTTTATGTCCAACGACATTGAATTGATTAACAACCTGGATCTGACCTGATCCATCAACACCCGTTAATAAACGCTTTGCATTACCTTGTGCATCATAGAAGAATTGTGTAACTGATTTATTATTATCAGCAACAACCTTTACGGTTTCTCCTAAAGCGTTTTTCCAGGTAGTGCTATTTTGTTGGTATGTATTAGCATCATCCGATATATGTGTCTGTCGAATAGCTAGTAAATCATAAGTGTAGTTGTATGTAGTGCTACTGCCGTCAGCATGAGTAGCCACGAGCGGCCGGTTCAGCCAGTCGTATTGGGTTGTATTAGAAGTAACACCACCTGCAAAATAATTATTCTGTTTATGTGGTACAGAAGTGGCTACTTCCCGCCCTAACAAATCAAATGCTGTATCAACATGCGCCCAGCTACCATCAAACTGACGTTTAGAAGAGCGTACTGTTTGTCCCATCACATCAGAATATTGACGTGTATCAGGGGCAGTTGTGTTGTTAACTTCTACATAAGAGTAAGCAATAGGTGGGCAATTTGAACCACCACAAAAACGATAATTCGTTGTACTTAATACTCCAGCAACATCATCAGAACGCCTGATCTCCCGGCCCAATGCGTCATATTCTAATGTTAATTTTTTTGCGCCATTTAAATTATCGCCCAACGTCACTGGCGTATAAACATACTGAGGCAAGCCCAGAGCATTGTACGATTCGTACTTTTTAACTAAACGTATAGCTTCGTTATTACCATTGATTAAATAACTGTATTCCCCTGATGGATAAATGCCTTCCAAGTAAGTGACCGAGGTTTTTCGTTTAAAGTAGTTTTTACTTGTTGCCGGAATACTCTCATGAGACGTCACTACTTTAGACTTTTGATTACCATAAGTATCATAATCATAAGTTGTTTTTACTGTAAATTCTGGCTTATCGGGTTCGATTATTGAAGTTTTCAACAAGCCGTTATTGTAGTAATCAAAGCTACTGGTTCGGGTAATATCTTCTGTTCCATTACGCTTGTGCACAACTGTTGTTTTAGTTATACGCCCAAGGTGCCATTTCACATAATCATTATCTGTGTATTCATTTGTCGTACGAGTTTGATAATGGCTATTAAATTGAGAGCTTGCAGGCCTGTTATTTTTAACACTTTCAGACGTCCAGCCTGATCCAGCAAGTTCCATCGTACCTACATTGATGACTCTTGGGTCAGCAGAAAAGTTACCATTACTCGCAGCGGTATAATAATCTGTAAATGTTCTGCTGGCATAAGTTCCCTGACCATCTTCAGGACGGAAATTAAATTCAGAGTTTCCAGAGCTATAAGGGAAGTAGCTATTTGCATACTTTGTATCACGATTCCCGATTACAACAGCATGAGATTCAATACGATTAACAGAGCAACTTAATAAATTTTCAAATACGCTATCTTTTATCGTCTTACCCGAGCCTGAAGGTTTTCCAGACGTTCTAAAGTGGCGACTACATGCAGTTGGTTGCCACCAGTTATAGCTCGTTTTAATTGATTTAGCATTTAATGATTGTGCAGTTTGCAGATTAGATGAAGACGCACTATTTTTTTGTATACGCTGCAGGTTTATTTGCCCGATAATTTCGGTAAACCCTAAATCACCATGCAAGGCTTCACTGCTATAACGTATCTTAGATGTTGCATAAGGCATCCCTGTATATGGGAATTCCTGAGCATATTCGGTAGTAGTTACAACGCCAGAACTATGATCAATGGTGCTCAGTACTCTAAACCCTAAAGAACCGCGTCCTCCCGCTTGTACTTTTAAACCTTCGTAACGATATGAAACGGTAATTTCATCAAAGTTCACACCAGATGAACCGGAGAATATTGGAGCACCGCTACTGACTTGTGACACCACTTTTTGCGGCCCGGTGATATGAGAAACAGTAGACTGACCTGAAAAAGCACTAACATCATCATTATAAGTGTGGTGATATACTGAATCTTCCCGGGCATTTAACGACTTATAAGCAGTTTTATTAGATACACCAGAAGATCTCATTTCGACAATCTGAGAATAAGAAACTACTTCACCCTTTAACGATTTATCCCAACTATCAACACGATGGGCATAGGTAACTGAGCTTTTCTTATCATTAAACACAGTAAAATCTGAGATACCATCACCCGTCATATCAGAGATAACAATACTGATTTTATCATTATGCTTTGGTAAAAACGCAGGCGCATCAGTCATCTCAAGAGAATAACCACTAGAAATCAAAAGTTTATAATTATTACTATTGTCGACAACTAAGAGATCTGTTTTTCCATCCATATTAAAATCCAGCGGTTGAGCCTTATCAGCTTTCCACCCGCCAGGGATTGAAATTTTATTTGTAAACCCCTTTCCTGTATTGATGTATAAAGCGCCAGGAAAAATAAGATCAGCCAAACCATCGGCATTAATATCAAAAATATTAATTTTATCCAAGTTAGCTTGTGACGAGTTAAATGGAAGCGGGTATCGACTACCATCAAACAATTCTATGCGCGGTTCACGAATATTTTTATGATGATATTTATATCTATCCTGGTAACCATCACCATTAAAATCTGAGAGTCTTAAAGTAATATGACCATCAATATGGGAGTAATCTATTTCTTTAACATCACCTACTGGATAGTTACCTGAAACTAGGTACTTATCACTATCATCAAATGAAAATAAAGAAAAGTATTTTTGATGCTTATCTTTTCGATAGTTATATGTAAAAACAAAATCATTGACACCATCATTATCAACATCAACAACTCTGATATCCCCTTCTAATCGATCATATTTATAATTTATTGTTTTTAAATGAAACTGTTTAAATTTAATCTCATTGCCATCTACACCTGTCTGATTGACATACAATTTCACATAATTACGAGAGAGAGTAATTAAGTCACTTTTTCCATCTGAGTTAACATCAACGACTGCGGCATTTTGGCTAATATGATAATTAAAATAATTGGAGCCATCAATCAACACCTCAGAACGTACATAGCGGTCACCATTGTCAGTATTTTTCCCGTGCAGGTAAAAGCTCGTATCATTGGCTCCATTAAAAAATAAAAAGTCCTGGAAACCATCACCATCAAAATCACCTGTGAGCTTCTTTTTAATCTCTTGATCTGGTGCGTTATGCCAAGATCCACCCGGGACATAATATTCAAATAATCGAGATTCTCTTCGATAGCTATTTAAATAATAGTTTGATCCGGCAACATCATTCCATTTGAATTGAATTGGTTCCTTACACAACATCGAACCATTTAGCTTGCCACACTCCTGAATATATTCTAAGCGAGAGAATTTATTCGACTGATCATGTCCGTACTCCATATGGTAGCGTTTGATGTTTTCATTTTTATTCCAGACTTGTATTTCAGACAAACGCTTATTACGAGTAAATTTGACTCCAGAAAAATATGCCTCTGAAGAATCAGCTCGTCTATTATAAACAAACTGAATCTTTGCTCTTCCATAACGAATATAGTCCACTAACGTTTTATCATCGGCAAGATAATGATATGTAATATAATTTCCTACATTATCGCTGATTCGGGTTAATTGCCATGCACCCAGAATTTTTTCCTGATTACCACCCAAGCCATTACTTTCACCCTGCCACGAATATTGCCATGTTGTGCCATCTTTTCTTTTAACAGTAAAAGAAGATGCTTTTGTATTGTAATCTCTACCAACAATACCGGCTCGGTTAAATGTAATTTTTGATGAACTACTGATTTCTGTTCTGAATTCATTAGGATATCCAGGAACGGCAATGAGTTTCGAACCGTCTAAACAAAAGGTCTGCCAGTCTGACAGGTTTTTCATATCTGGCCTGGAGGTATAACCCTCTGTTTCAATGGTTGTACCACACTTGATGATCACACTACCAGCTGCCAGGTTCCAGCCTATACCCGCAACGCCATTACCTGCAGAGCCGCTATTGTAAGTCAAAGTAACATCAGGACGAATGCCACCTGGGCCTGCTGGCGCATCTACATTCAATGCATAAGTAGCAGCGCCATTCTCCGCAACCCGAAAATCAATATTAGTGCTTCCCGGTGTCAAACTACCATTATTAGGTTTAACCGCCCGAGGTAAATAAGAATAATCTAGAGCCCCTTTATTAGCTGTTTCAACAACACCGTCTTGCCCGATATATAATATCCGCTCTTCTTGCCCAGGAGGTTGAATAGCAATATCGGTAATACCATCCTGATTATAATCTCTAACATTGATATTAACTGCTTGAGCGTTAGCATCAAAGCCACCGAATCTCTGATAAAAATCGACACGCTCAATATTTCGCGAGCTATTTTTATGACCAAACACAATAAAACTGGATTCAACCAAATAACTAGTAAAACCTGTTTTGCTGAAATACAGTAAATCATTAGCTCCATCACCATTGAAGTCACCCTCATATTGATCATAGTAAGAGCCCGCATTCACTTCACTTCCGGAGTTTAAAGCATTAACAGGAGGGCGAATATCAACCCGATCAAACTTCAGATGAATATTACCTGTAAAATCCTGACTATATTTAAGAATAGGTGTTATTGTTTCATCTATATCATCATATACAATAGGAGTTATCACATCCCCGGATAAGAGGACAATTTTTTGCTTAGGTGCGAATCGATATTGAATATTGGCTTGTAAACGATAGTCAAAAGAAGTCGTTTCCGACTTTCGGTATATATCAAAAGAATCTTTTGCAAGATCTACAGCAGCCAATGCTTGTATACAAAAAACAGATAAAACAAAGAATGCAAGTAATTTTCTCATGATATTCCCTATATGAAATTTCAAACCGCGCGATTCTATCTAAAACCCCTAGGTATTAAAAGTTATTTTTGACAGCCTCATCTACAAACAAGACAAGTTACAACAAGTAGTTAATCAACATGTAGCCACGGGAACATTCTTCGAACTTATTATTTTTAACTCTACAAGGAATAATCTACGGCACCAAACTGGTAATAAAGACTCTTTTACTGCTTTAAATCTGCGTTCTAAACAACCTGATTCAGACTTGCAACTCTGTTAACACCTGATATTAGAAGGCTCTAAAATAACTACAGAGACAACATCAGCATCCGAATCATAATCGCCAGATACAACAGCCAGCAAAGTACGTTACCCAGAATCCGATTCAGTGGAATTTCTTTGTGGGTTTGCTGCATACCAATGGCGTGTAATACACGGGACGTTAACAGCACGGCACCAGCACCGTGTAATAAGGTTTGATTTTCACCGAGCAGAGCAAGAAAGAGTAAGCCTAATAAAATACTGGGCACATATTCGGTATTGTTCCCATGCGCTCGTATCGCCCGCTCCAGCTTTTCATTACCTGCTGCGATTCCAAGGTAAATATTTTCCTGTGAGCGCGTCCGATAAGTATTAACCGCTAAGGCAAACATCCAGGCAAAATTCAGGGCAGCCCAAACAGCCACCACTTTAAGCGCTTCCATATTTTCGGGCATATATTCCTCCTGACAGTCGTTTATTATTTTACGGGCTACGCTCAGCGCTGAATATCTTCAAACGAGAAGTTCCAGAAGCCAATTTTGATCTGATTATTTTTCGCAACCTGATAGGTAAAGCGCCAGACCAGCAAACCAATAATGAGATTACCTAAGGCCGCTCCGATTAATAATCCACTATAACCGGCCAGATAGGAGCCTAAAAAAGCGCCAGGTACATAAAAAATAAACAAACGAATCGCATTTAACACCATCGAGTTACTGGTTTTTTGCAACGAGTTTAAAGCCGAATTCACACATAACACCACGCCCATGCCGAAGTAGCCGATTGGCAACCAGCGCACAAATTCAACAATGGTTTGTTGTACTGCCGGTTCGTCTGAAAATAATGCCGCCAGCCAATAAGCGCTGATCCAGAATGTCACCACAATGGCACCCTGTAACAGCAATAAGAATTTAAAGCTGCTCAACAAGGCCTGAAAAATCCGCTCATCCTGATGAGCACCATGGTTTTGAGCAACAAAGGTTGGCAGGGTTGAGGTCAGCGCCAGAATGACAATTAGAGCAAAAGGTTCAAGGCGCATACCCACACCAAACCCGGCAACGGCTTCTTCACCCAACGGAGCAACCATAATCAGCAGGATGGCACCGGCTACCGGCACCATCATATTGGTCACCATGGCCGGAATACCCAGCGCCATCATACGACGCCATAACTGCTGCACCTGCGCCCAGCTCATACCATGACGGCTTAAAAAGCCCGACTGACGCTGGCGCGTTAGAATAACCGCCAACACAATCACCCAGCATAAGGTACTGGCTAGCGCCGCACCGCCCACTCCTAATGCCGGAACCGGCCCCCAACCAAAAATTAACACGGGGTCCAGTAGCGCGTTCAGTACCGCAGCCACCAGCATCATCTGCGACGGCAGTTTGGTATTACCCGTGGCTCGCATTGAGCTGTTTTGCACCATCATCAGCAACATCACAACGGAGCCTGGCCACCACCACACCATAAAATTCCAGATTTCTGGCAGTAACTCTTCTGACGCGCCTAACAGCCGGAACAAATAATCATTAATCAGTAAGCCAATAATGCTGATCACCAAACCCAGCACCGCACTCAGCATCAACGCCGCCATCGCCGCCCGTTTGGCGTGCAGGTCGTCGCCGGCGCCAAACGACTTGGCAATCAGGGCCGATGCCGCAATGCCCAAACCAATCGCCAGATTCATCACCAGCATTGTCACCGGCAGCGCAAAGCCAACCGCCGCCAGTGAGGTGGTTCCCAGCAGAGAAATAAAATAGGTATCCACCAGCTGAAAAAAGAACACCGCCATGATGCCAATCACCATTGGCTTAGTCAGCTGGTACAGCACCTGATTAACCGGTGCTGCCAGAATCGCTTCTCTCACAAAAACAATCTCATTTTTAATATCAACAGACGAACTTACTTTAACGTACTTAGCGCGGATAAACAGAGGCGCTTTATGCCAGTCAGCGAACAATTTGTTGCCATAATTCTTTATTGTAAAACCTTGTTCAACGATCTCCACAGCCCTTGCCCAGACAGCCTTCTGTCGTTAGGCTGCCGTCATTCGCGACTTCTAATTACAACAATGATCAATCAACGGACTGCTTATGCGTACCCCTGCTTTTTATAACCTGATCTTTTTCTCCAGCATACTGGCTAGTACAGCTGCTCAGGCCCAGGTTCAGGCCCCACTTCAGCCTCAGGATCAAGCTCAAACCGAAGAAACAGCCTCAGCCTGGTCGGGTGCGGCGGAGCTGGGCTTTATTGATACTTCAGGCAATACCGACACCCAGAGCACCAATGCGGCTTTTGAACTGTTCCATAAAGGCGAAAGCTGGGATCAGTATCTCAAACTGGATGCCCTGACCAGTAAAGAAGATGAGGAGACCTCAAAAGAAAAGTACAACGCGGAAATCGGCTTTGACCGTAACTTCAGCGAACGCTCTTATCTGGCCCTCACCGCCACCCACGAGCGTGATCGTTTCAGTGGTTTTGAATACGAGACGGTGGTATCCGCTGGTTATGGTTATCGTCTGATCCAGCAAGAACGTATGAATCTGGCACTGGAAGCCGCACCCGGTTATCGGCGCGATAAATTAAAAGACACGCAGAAAATCAACGAAGACTTTATTGCCCGCTTCGACGTCAAGTACGATTGGCTGATCCGCGATGGTGTTTCTTTTATTGAAGAGTTCACCGCTGAGATTGGTGATGATAACTCGACCTACCGTTCGGAGACCGGCTTAAAAAGCCAGATTGTCGGCGCATTAGCCACTAAGATTACCTACAAGCTGAAATACGTCGAAGAAGTTCCGGACGAAAACGAAAATATCGACCGGGAACTGGGCATCACGCTTGTCTATAGTTTCTGAGGTTAGAAACGATTGGTGGAAAAGTGTTGTTAAGAAACCATTTCAGAATAATCGCTTCTGACATGACTAGCCCGATAATTAGCAAACCAACGATTAGTAACCCAACTATCCGGAGTAAAACATGACTGATGCTGTTCTTAATGACGCTGTTCCTAATGATGTGGTTATTGTTGCCGCCACCCGTACTGCCATTGGTTCGTTTGGAGGCTCACTGGCGAGCGTCGCAGCCAGTGACTTAGGTGCAACCGTGATCCAATCCCTGCTGCAGAAAACAGCGGTCGCACCCGAGCAGGTTGATGAAGTCCTGATGGGGCAGGTACTGACAGCAGCCTGCGGTCAGAATCCGGCACGTCAGGCTTCTATCAAAGGTGGCTTACCCGATACCACCCCAGCCATGACCATTAACAAGGTGTGTGGCTCCGGCTTAAAAGCGCTGCATTTGGGGGCACAAGCCATCCGTTGTGGCGACGCTGACCTTATTATTGCCGGCGGTCAGGAGTCCATGTCTAACGCGGCACATGCCCTGCCGGGTTCCCGTAATGGCCAACGCATGGGCAACTGGAACATGGTCGATACCATGATCAGCGACGGCTTATGGGATGCCTTTAACGACTACCATATGGGCATCACCGCTGAAAACATTGCCGATACCTACAATATCGAGCGTGCCGAGCAGGATGCCTTTGCCGCGGCTTCTCAGGAAAAAGCGCTGGCGGCGATTGCAGCCGGAAAATTTAAAGACGAGATCACTCCGGTTGTGATTCCACAGCGTCGTGGTGACGATCTGGTGTTTGATACCGATGAGAATCCGCGTGCCGGTATCAGCGAAGAAAAGCTGGCTGGTATGCGCGCCGCCTTCAAAAAAGACGGCACGGTGACCGCAGGCAATGCCTCCTCATTAAATGATGGCGCTGCAGCAGTGATGCTAGCCAGCCGCGCTAAAGCCGAAGCGCTGGGACTGCCCGTTCTGGCAACCATCAAGGCATACGCCAATGCCGGGGTGAACCCTGAAATTATGGGCACCGGCCCGATTCCAGCCACCAAAAAGTGTCTGCAAAAAGCCGGCTGGCAAATTTCTGATCTGGACCTGATTGAAGCGAATGAAGCGTTTGCCGTACAAGCGCTATCCGTCAATAAAGGTTTGGAATTGGACGCCAGTAAGGTGAATGTGAATGGTGGTGCAATTGCCTTGGGCCACCCGATTGGAGCATCCGGCTGCCGTATTCTGGTAACGCTGCTGCACGAAATGATGCGTCAGGATGCTAAAAAAGGTCTGGCAACCTTATGCATCGGCGGCGGCATGGGCGTCTCGCTGGCAATTGAGCGTTAATAGGCTCTGGTAATAACAATACAAACTAAAAAACGCGCCATGGGCGCGTTTTTTAGTTTCTTCGATCAGACTATTGGCTCAGATAAATTACATCGGTGTGTCACCGATATCCGGCAAATCGCTGTTGTCAGACAGTTCAGAATAAATATCAATCACCGACTCAAGCACAAGGTTCTGATCGACTATAACGCGAGCGGCAAAAATAGTATAAACCGATCCGTTCAGAGCGTAGTCAGCCGATAAATTAAAACCACCCGGTTCGACCAGTTGCTCCAGTAACACATTTTCTTTACCCACTTCATTGTACGCAATCAGCTGTAAGGTAACTGCCTCATCAGCGACCAGCAACCCAGAGTAAGATAAAGTCGAATTAAGTTGTGAGAAGCTACCCAGATCACTCGTGATGTAGTTATCGAAGTCTTCAACCTCCTCCGGGTTTTGATAGCGCGGGAAGGTCCCTTCGCCATTAAAGATGGCAATATCATCCACCAGCCAGCCGCGGAATCCGTTGTAGAATTCATCCTGAGTTGCAAAACCAATACGCAATCTGATCTGTTGCCCGGCAAATTCAGACAAGCTGATCGGCTCCAGAGCCAACCAGGCTGGCGCTCGGTTATAGCCGCGATTTGAGTAAGGCAACGGAGCACGATCAACGTCATCTGTCCCCACCGGATCCGACAACGGATTCAAACGAGCAAGGTCTTCCCAGGTTTCACCATTGTCGGTTGAAACTGAAATAGCCATCAAATCAAATCCATTTTCATTCGGGTTAACAGATTCAATTTCCCACCATGTGTTCAGCGTCAGCGCCAAAGGTGCAGAAGCATTCGTCAGGTCAATAAGTGGTGACACAATAGCACCACCATTAGCAGAGTCAGACTCCCCACCGTCCAGCTCTTGGCCGCCATTGGTATTGCCAAAATCCCCCAGGAAATTACCCTGGCCAATATTCCCGCCTTCTGCCTGGCCATACCAGCAGGCCAGGTTGTCGTTAGGATCTGGAACCAAGCCATTCGACTGATCATCTGGGGCTAACATGACCAGATTTTCGACAACAGCCTGATTCACAATGGCCAAGCCCTGGCCATGGCTGTGCCACAAATTCGTTAATGACAAAGAATCATCTTCACTATCATCAGCAGTCATCATCGCAAAAGGAATCAGATCATCGTCTTCCAGTGGAATATCAGGGCCCAGATCATCACCAAAGCTGGCGGCAACCCACATACCACACACGGCCGTATCAGCCAGTTGCTCAAAATCTTCCTGATACAGCACATCTGTGATTTCAGTCTGAGGCAATAATAAATAATTCAGACCAGTTAACGCTGTGACTGTTGTTGCATTGGCAATATCAGCCAAATTAAAAGGAATAACTAAGGGCTGAAAACCCTCCCGCACGATTCGGATAGTTGCATCACGCACTGCCAGCAATTTATTCAGAGCCACATTAATGATCAGAGAGAACTCACCCCGTTCATTAGTAAGCGCTGTAGCAATCGCACCATTCGTTTCAATACCACCTGATATTTCGATCTGAGCATTAGCTAAAACGCCACCTGCGCTATAAATCACACCATTCAGCGAGGCAAAAATTCCCTGACCTTGCAGGCTTTCTGTGTTGATTTCACCCGAGTCACTTTCCAAAACCACAATTGGCAAAGCAAGTGCTGTATTTTCCGATGCATTATCAGGGCGAATTTCCAGTGTTGTAAAAACTGTTACTCCCGCAAGAGTGACTGTTACACGATAAGTCCCTGGTGCCAGTTCAGATAAAACCAGATTGCCATTTTCATCGGTTGTCAGGATTTGACTATCCAATGCCATAAAGGCAAAAGCAGAACTGTCAGCCTCTGCTTGGGGCGAGACTTCAACCATGGCATTAGCAAGTGGGGTACCTTGAGCATCAACTAAAGACAGCGAAGAAATTGAACTGTTTTCAGGCACAAAAGGCTCTGGCGAAGGTTCTGGGGTCGGCTGCGGCGAAGGCTTTGCTTCAGGCGGGGTTACGGTTCCATCATTATTTCCTGAACCGGAGCCACTACCACAGGCAACCAGCAAGGTAATAAGAGATAACAGAAAAAGGTTTTTCATTCAGATACTCCTTCCTTGAGTTAAATAATCAGTGCCTGCGATCATATTCATTGGCAATCGCTTTTACCAGTCATTTTTGGCGAATAATCCAACAAAAAACTATCATTTTTTAGCTAACCATTAATTATGATAAATTACCCTGACAAACCCAGTTTAGCGGTGCTCACTTTGGATTACTCATTATTTAAATCGGTTGAAGGTCAGACATTTCACCTTGCCGACTTTACTCCCGATATTCTCACCCTCAAGGAAGTCAGCGATAAAATATCAATGGCCAGTGGTACACGTTTAGCCTGTTATTCAGTAGTAATAATAATTCACTGAGCCAGGCAACCTACCAGCTAAGTCACCCAGAGTTGGGCAAGTTAGATGTTTTTCTGGTACCTATTGGGAAATATTATCCGGATTGCGATGAGATGGTGTACGAGTGTGTTTTTAATCTGCCAGCTGACGACGCATAAACCAGTACACCCCAACATCTTTCTCCTGAACAAAACCCAGACGCTGATAAAGCTTGAGTGCCGGGTTATTTTTTTCAACATGTATGCCAACAGATTTTCTTTCGGCATTTGCCCGGCAGAATATTTCAGTTAATAGCTGAGTACCAACTCCCTGACCACAGAAGGCTGGCAACAAAGCGATATCAACGATGCGAAGCTCATCACCCAGGTCATCGATATATAAACGCCCAGCCGCCATATGATTTACCTCAATCACATATCGCTCGGCTTCAGGAAAGTGTTTGTGGTAATGCGCGGTTTGAGCAGCAAATTGTTGTAACAAAAAATCGCGGCGCTGCTCATCTTTCCATGGTACTTGCTGAACTTCCTGCCAACGCGTGGAAATATAAAGTTCTGCCAGGAAAGCATCATCCTCAACAACAACGGGGCGCAGAAGGTACATCATAGAAATTAATTACGGCTTGGGAAGATACCCGCTAAGGCGACAATAAAATTAATACACAGTGCCGGATGTACCGGTCGCTCCTGAGCTATATCACGTTTGTTTTGTGTTACCGCAACACCACGATTAATGCTGAAATTGGTTGCCGTTGGCAAACTTGTAGAAGGTGCCGCATCACTTCCACCTTGTGAGCCAATACGAATTTCTGCCAACCCGGCACCGCGCCCTTGATGCACAGGAATCCGCCCACGCATTTCCGGTAAAGCAAAGGTAGTTCGCCCATCACCGCCATAAGTCGTCCCAAGCAAACTGAATAAGGCAGTATTCTGACTGATCGCCAACAGCTGACCATCACAAAGTGCCCAGCCTCTTGGGGCAAAATTTCCGGCAAACATTCGAATTTCACCCAGGAATGGTTCAGACATATTTGCTCCTAATTACGCGATGGAAATATTCCGGTCAATGCGATACAAAAATTAATAGCACTATAAGGAGCAGAAAAGGCGTCACTACCATTATAAATCTCTGCTTGCGACCTGGTAACAGCAAGACTGCGACCGACCTGTAACTGATCAACCACCGAGAGTGGCGATGTTGTCGTCAGCCTGCCCGATACACTACCTAATCTCCGGTTCCCGCTCTTATGCACAGGCATACGCCCCCGCATATCTGGCAAAGCAAAGCTGGTCCGGCCGTCACCGCCATAGATTGTACCCAGCAATGAAAACAGCGCTTGATTCTGGCTAATCGGTAAAAGTTGCCCATCACATGCCGCATAACCACGAGGTGCAAAGTTAAAACCGACCATGCGAATTTCAGCTAAAAAAGGTTCAGACATATTAACTCCGCGACGGAAACAAGCCGATGGTGGCAATAATAAAATTGACCGCCAGTGATGGATATCCAGCGGCAACAGCACTCGTATCCAACAAGTCTCTGCGGACTAACGACGGTATCGCTGCCAGGCCGCGATCCGGTGTTGCCTGAGTGACAACCTGAGTTTGATTCACAGCGATAGGCGTCGAACCGACTCTTTGACCAAGGTTTCGTCGCAATCGCCCTTGGTTTTCCTGCCCCGGGTGCATCGGCGAGCGTTCACGTAAATCCGGTAATGCAAAGGTAGTGCGGCCATCTCCACCGTATATGGTCCCTATCAAACTAAAAAGTGCTGTATTTTGAGCAACAGGAATCAGCTGGCCATCACAAAATGCCCAACCTCTTGGGGCAAAATTACCACCAAATATTCGTACTTCGGCTAAAAATGGATCTGACACTAGAGACTCCTTACACAGTGACCCATAGGTCGCCGTTATTATCGGTGGCTAAATAAGACAGACCAGCAGTAGTTGATAGTGAAAGTCCTGCCATGTACTTACCTTGCTGATAGTGCAGAATCCGTTGCTGAAAACGATCCAAAACCCAAACATTATTGTTTGAGGCTGATATCGAATAAACACCGTCAGTGAGAACTCTTTTACCATAACTTCCTTGTTTGACTCCTGAGTCATTCCACACACTGATTTGTAGCAGTCCCTGTTCCAGAATATGAAATTGTTCTGCAACAACAGCCACCGACAGAGGGGCTGACAATCCTTCAATCAGTGGGGAAAAACAATGATCACAGTCGCTCTGCCAAATGGCTTGTGTTGAGATATCCAGAAGCCATAACTTATCGCCGAAGAAACCTAATTCACGAGGCGACTGAATCCCATCCGGCAGAGTAATATCCGATAACCATTGGCCGGAGTCTGAAAAAACATCAATCCGCAAGTGACTGCGATCAAGCAAATAAAGTTGCTGGTTATGTCGTGCTGCGTCGCAGTAATGGGGCCAGTCTGAAAAATCCTGCGGATTAAAATTTGCTGCATTTAACGCTATGAGTTCACTCTGACATTCCACTGCAACACGACGGCCATAAGCACCGATATGAACCACAGTATCATCAGCGACAGGAATATAGCGTGCATCTTCACGGGTCATCAGCCGTGGCATCGCTTTAGTCGTAGATGCTTCCAACCTACCCGCAGCCAGCAGTGGGTAACCGGCGCAAGTTGTTTTGATAAATGCTCTGCGTTTCATCATAAAACTGCTCAACTCATTTATTCTGTCACGCAGGTTAAACGAATTTCAGTCGGAGCAACATCAACACCATTACTGAAAACCTCACAGCGGGCATGCCAAAGTTTAAAGTCACTGGTATCCGGCTGGGACTGATATAAATACTGATTTTTTGCGCAGCTAGCACCAGCGCTTAAAATGAATTCCCCATCATCACAGCTGCAGCTGAACACTGCGTTACATACCTTGCTGGACAAACTACTGCTGCTGATTGTGCCATCACTGCCGGGAGCACCAGGCGGTCCTGGGGCCCCCGGTGTACCTGGAGGTCCTGGTGTACCTGATACACCTTGAGTACCCCGGGCACCAGTATCGCCTTTGTCACCTTTTGCTCCGGCTACACCTTGAGGTCCCTGAGCACCAGTATCGCCTTTGTCACCTTTTGCTCCGGCTACACCTTGAGGACCCTGAGCACCAGTATCGCCTTTATCGCCCTTTTCTCCGGCTACACCTTGAGGACCCTGAGCACCAGTATCGCCTTTATCGCCCTTTTCTCCGGCTACACCTGGGGGGCCCTGAATACCAGCAAGCCCTGAACTACTTCCTATCCACTCACCTTGTTCATTAATCACAGGGGTCAGATTGCCATTTTGATCCTTAATAGAAACGGATAACGGGGTAATGTTACCCTCGGCGTTTTCGCTGACCGCCGACCGGAAAGCAAAGGGAACAGTATTGAGTGTTAACCGGGGAGAGAGCTCATCATCAGAACCGATCTGAATACCGATAGCACGCTGATCATTGATGAACGCATCGACAGGGAAGGGGTTATCTTCCCGATTACCCAGCACAACCGAATATTTTCCCTCTGTAAATTCAACCGTTTGCACATCTGTCCAGACTACGCTGGCACCGGCCCCCAACGGGTCAACATAAGTACCACCATTATTGGCATAAATCGTATCAGCACCGTCGGTTGCATATAACGTGAAACGCACCTGTTGAGCACCAGTTAATGGGGTTACCGAATCGGCTAATACTGCATCACCCGATAGCTGCAAGGTTTGTGGAACTTGTGACAGCGCAGGGAAGGTAACGGTCAACAGCAATGCCAGTGCCAGGCGATGCCACAGCGATTGGTTCAGACGAAGGCAATTCATCAGTTTCTCTCTCCCTGAGTTGAAGATGTCGGTACGATATTTACCGTAAGTCTATTTTTTTCATTGCTCACTGGTGCGGTGGCAACAGTTGTAACCCGGGCACTCAGGCGATAGTTTTGAGACTGCATATTCAGGAACGGATTATTACCATCAGACACAGAAGGGTTCTCTGGCGAAGGGGTAACAGGGTCAGGCCCACCGACAGGCGGAAAGCTATCATCATCGTCGTCGTTATCACCAAAACAGCCAGTGACGAGTAACGACAAAAGAAAAGGTAATAATTTCAGGCTGACTCTCATGTTGTGTCACCTCCAGGCAATTCAGCAGGAGATTACACAACATTACATCTGGTTACAAATTAAACAATTTTAATTATAAATATCCTTATCATTAAATCAGCTGCGATCATCCATTACTTAGATCGATACTCGGGAACCTATGAGTAGCGCTGCTGCAATTTGTGTTTACGTGCGCCATAACCCACTCTATTCTTTGCTTAAGCTTTATTCTGACCAAGGCCATCACAAAGGATCGTGCTTATGTCTTCGCCAAACCCAATATCTACCGGCAATATGATGACCCAACCACTGGTGATTCCCGATCTTCTGGAATATGCCGCGGCGCATCACGGTAATCGCGAAATCATCAGCCGCCGTCTGGAAGGTGATATTCATCGCTATACCTATCGTGATGCGTTATTACGCTCCAAGCAGTTGGCCGTGGCGCTGCAGCAATCAGGCGTTCAGCCCGGCGACCGGGTTGCCACATTAGCCTGGAATACCTATCGCCATGTTGAATGTTATTACGGCATCTCCGGCATTGGCGCTATCTGCCATACGGTAAATCCTCGGCTGTACCGGGAGCAGGTTGAATACATTATTAATCACGCCGAAGACTGTTATGTGCTGTTGGACGCCTGTTTTGCTCAGTTATTAGAGCCCATCGCGGATCAGCTCAGCAGTGTTAAAGGCTTTATTCTGCTGATTGATGAAGATCATATGCCACAAACCTCACTGCCTAACGTCAGTTGTTATGAAACTCTGATTAATACACCTGAAGTGATGGCGGCTTTGCCAGATTTCAGCTGGCCAGCCTTATCACAAGATAGCGCTGCCTGTTTGTGTTACACCTCCGGCACCACCGGTAACCCCAAAGGCGTGCTGTATTCCCACGGCTCAACCGTGCTGCATGCCTATGCCAGCCGTAACCCGGATGCGCTGAATATCAGTACCGACAGCGTTGTGATGCCGGTCGTGCCTATGTATCACGTCTGCGCCTGGGGCATGCCATATATCGCCCCCATGTCTGGTGCAACACTGGTACTGCCCGGCGAAGGCATGGATGGCCAAAGTCTGCACCAGCTGATTGAACTGGCTGAGGTTGATTTAATGCTGGGAGTACCAACGGTCTGGCTGGGGCTGATCGACTATTTAAAACGCAATCAGCTGCGCATGGACTCGGTGAAAACCGTGGGTGTGGGTGGTTCCGCGTCTCCTCGTTCATTGGTGGAAACACTGGATAAAGAATATGGCGTATATCTGTTGCCAATCTGGGGCATGACTGAAACCTCGCCGCTGGCAACGCTGGGCTCCCCCACCAAAGCCATGCAATCGATGAGCGAAGATGAGCGTTATCGCCTGCAAACGACTGCCGGTAAGCCCATGTTTGGTATCGAACTGGAAATTTTTGATGAGGATGATCAACCACTGCCGCATGACGGTGTCAGCCGGGGTTTGTTAAGAGTTCGTGGGCCATGGGTACTGAGCGCCTACTTTAAAGACGAAAAACCGGATTCCTTTTTTGTCGATGCCCAGGGGAAACAATGGTTTGATACCGGCGATATCGCCGTGATTGATAACAACAGCTACCTGCAAATTGTTGATCGCGCCAAAGACGTAGTGAAATCCGGTGGTGAGTGGATTTCATCCATCGACCTGGAAAACGCCGCGGTGGGTCATGAAGCGATTAATGAAGCCTGTGTGATTGGAGTGAAACATCCGAAATGGGATGAACGACCACTGCTGTTTCTGGTGAAAAATGAAGGCGTCAGCGTCAGCAAAGAAGATGTTTATCAATATCTGGAGAGCAAGGTCGCCAAGTGGTGGCTACCCGACGATATTATTTTTGTTGATGACTTACCTCACACCGCAACCGGCAAATTACAAAAGCGCACGTTGCGGGATGAGTATCTTAACTATCTGCTTGAGAAGGCTTAAGGCCTTCTTTGCTAAGCCTCCTGAAGCTGCAACGATCGCATGCAATGAGTGCGATCGCTGGCTTTCACCATATCCTGCTCGAAGGATAAGGCTGAAGCCAGCAGCCAGGCATAGGCATTCAACTCAGCCACTTCTTCATAAAAGCGGAAAAACTCTGGCTTAAACACTTCTTTATCAAATACCGCTCCTACTAATAGCAATGCCAGAGACACCATGGCGTACACAAAAAAGCGGCTGTTAAAGGCATTGGTCATCAGACTCCAGTAACAACTGAAACTGCGAGCAAGGGAGTACAGCAGTGGTAACCAGATCAGCGCCATCAGAACTTTAAATCCGGTGCCATCCACCCAATACACCAGCCAATCCGGTGCTGCGTGTTTAACACTCAGTTCGCGGATAAAGAAGCTGAACATCAGGGCGGTTGCCGTCAACGCCAGCCAACGTAGCTGACGACGGGTTTCAGGCTTCACATCTTCCATCTCACACCAGTCACTGCGCCAGAAAGCCCAGCCTGCTGACAGAATCAATGCCAGCTGCAAATGTTCCATCATCTGATTTTCATCGTACAAAATCACTAACCCTTGCTGGATAACCGACCAGGCAAGGATGACCGACAAAATGGCCACCGCTACAATGATGGTGGACAACATACCGGAGCGTTCAGAAAACACCGCCGGCTGGGCCTCAATCTGTTTCATCTGGAATCTCTCACGTCAAGCGAATATCGTTATTGAGCGCATTCTATGAAACAAAGTTGTCATAAATTATTCCGAAAACTGCAACAAATAAGCCCGTGAACCAATACAATGACGAAAGCCCTGATATATCAGCGATTGTCAGCATTGTAACTTTGCTTTTGGCCAACCAAACTTATTGTTCCATTTAAATAAACAATTCAGACTCAGACACTGTTATGACCAACCCTCACTCAACATCACATACGCAATCGACATTACGCACCCTGACCTACATCGGCTTTTTAGAGGGCTGCTCTTTCCTGCTGTTACTCGGGGTCGCTATGCCACTGAAATATATGTATGGCGTTCATGACGCCGTACGTATTGTGGGCTCAGCCCATGGCCTGTTATTTATGCTGTATTTATTGGCGTTACTGTTTACCGCCAGCCGTATTCGCTTGCCGTTATGGGCGATGCCTGCCGGAGTGATCGCAGCCATTCTGCCGTTTGGTCCGTTTGTTTTTGACTATGCCCTCAAACGTTCCGTAACCCGTTCAACGGACGCTGGCTGATGTGCCTGATCGCATTTGACTGGCAAGCGGAGAAGCAGCAACTGGTGTTAGTGGCGAACCGGGATGAGTTTTATCAGCGCCCGTCACAAGCCTTACACCCGTGGCCAGAATACCCGGCGCTCTACGCCGGAAAGGATCTGCAACAAGGCGGTACCTGGCTGGGGGTGACACAACAACGACGCTTTGCCGCGCTGACCAATATTCGTGCTCCCGGCCACGACCCGGAACAGCCGCTTAGTCGTGGTAATCTGGTGCTGGATTTTCTGACATCAGAACTGAACGCTGAAACCTGGCTACAGCAACTGGCAAGCACGGCACAACGCTACGGCCTGTACAATCTGATTTGTTTTGATGGCACGAATCTCTGGTACAGCCATAACCATCCGGAGTTTCATTACCAAAAGCTCAGCTCCGGCCTGTATGGCTTAAGCAATGCACATCTGAACACTCCCTGGCCCAAAACCGAGCTGGCCAAGCAGCAACTGGCAGCTTGGCAGCATCAGACAGCAGAGCCGGTTCCGGCAGACCTGCTTAACCGGCGCTTACCCTTTGCTGATGAGCAATTACCGCAAACCGGTGTGCCTCTGGCTTGGGAGCAACTGCTCTCCAGTCAGTTTATCCTGTCACCGCAGTACGGAACCCGCTGTTCCACCTCACTGCACATCACGTCACAGCAGCTGATCATCAACGAAATTCTGTGGCAAGACAGCGGCGAACAGCAGCAGATAACGCACTTCACACTCTGAAGTATGATTTTGATCAAGAAACATACATTCGCCAAAAAAACGCCGTAATTCAACAAGTTACAAAAGAATAAGGTAAGTGATTGAGAAATCAGCGTTTTTTATCATGCATCGCATAAGCAGTTGCACAGCTTTACAAAATTTCTAATTACCGTAGCGCGATTCGCATCACATTTCTTCGAATCGCCGTCCATACTTTGTGGCATGAACAGAATATCTCCTGCGCCACAACAGCACAAAATACTTGGAGCCACAGGTTGGATTGCCCTCGCCTGTCTGGTTCTGCTGTTTGTTGTGTTAGCAGCCAGCATCAATACCAAGCCCTATATGCCACCCAAAGTGGCACAAAAGTATATGGAGCATTGGCTGATTGAATCCGCACGTCGAGTGGCCGGAGAAGTTCGCCTGAAACACGTTCGCTCCATCGAGCCCTTCTATTTACGTCGCGATTACCAGCCAGTCTGGATGGACAGCTACGAGCTGACCGAAGCTGGTCAGGAGCTGATGCAGGTACTGCGCGAAACTGCCGCCGATGATTGGCGCAATTATGGTTATGAACTGGCTACGCTGGAGCGCGAAACCATTCGCTTATCAAATATTCCCAAGCAAGCCACTGCGGTTGAAGTTTTACTGACCGATGCATTTGTGACCTATGCCAAACAAGCGTTAAATGCCGAGTTGCTGCCTGATACCGGCGAAGGCGACCATCCGGTGCGTAAAGTGTCGTTATCTGCAGCACCTCACAATCCCGGCAGCCAGATCAGTGAAGATCAGATTGTCGATCTGCTGCATCAGGCCATTCAGGACGACCGTCTCGACCAGCTGGTGAATCAGCTGACACCATCACATCCGGGCTACCTGAAGCTGCGCGGCGAATTAAACCGCTATCTGGATATCGCCAACTCCGGGCGCTGGTACCCATTGCCTGATGACTTGCAGCTGCAGTCCAAAGATCGTCACCGCCTGGTGCCTCATTTGCGTTGGATGCTGAATGAGTATGGCGATCTGAGCCAGAGCGCACTGTCGTGGTTCTTCAAAGCCGATAAAAAACGCACACAGGCTCCGGCTGAACATGATGCGTACGATCTCGACCAGGCTGAGTTCCTGTTTGATGCGGCACTGGCCGACGCCTTAAAAACCTTCCAGCAGCGCCATAACCTACCAGACAGCGGTGTACTGGATAAAAAGACCCTGCAACAACTGAATATCCCACCGTATCAGGTTGCCCAGCGCATCGCCCTGAATATGAAACGCTGGCGTCATCTGCCACAGGAGCTGGGGCAGCGTCATGTTATGGTAAACATGGCCGATTATCGTCTGCGCCTGATGAATGGCGGCTCGTCCGAACTGGATATGAAAGTGATTATCGGCAATCTCAAGCGCCGCACGCCGGTGATGGCACATCAGATCAGCCTGTTAGAACTGGCACCAACCTGGTCGGTACCACGCCGTATTGCCGTCACCAGTTTGTTACCAAAACTGAAGCGTAACCCGGGTTATCTGGATGAAAAAGGTTATCAGGTGATTCAACACGTTAACGGTGTGGATAAGTTTGTTGATCCAAAAACCATTAACTGGAAAAAACTCAGTGCCCGCCACTTCCCCTACCGTCTGATTCAGAAAGCCGGTAAAGACAATGCCCTGGGTACCATTAAGTTCCTGTTCCCGAACGATCAGGATATCTACCTGCACGATACCTCGCAGCGACAGTTATTTAACCTCGACAAACGGGCATTAAGCTCCGGTTGTGTGCGGGTTGAAAAACCCCGCTTATTGGCGGAAAAACTGCTGCGTGGTCAGCAAGGCTGGCACCGTTCTAATATCGACAGCGCCATTGATCAGAACCGTACCACCCGCATTCGTTTGCAGGATAAAGTACCGGTGTACCTGATGTACTGGACCACCTGGGTCGACGACGATGGCGTACTGCAGGTACGGGATGATATCTACAAACGCGACCTGATTGCCGGTTTAGCGCCAACCAATCCGGCCGTGTCCTTGTAATCAAGCGGTATCTCTTGAATCCCACCCATCTGATGGCCGCCTGTTACATTTAGCAGGCTGTCATAACTGACTTTAAGAACAATTACTCAGTGCAAATTCTTATAACACCAACTACGCCACAGTAAGTTTGTGCATACTGGACTCATAATAAAGTGTTATCGAATGTAACCGAATTACGAGTTCTACCGGGGAATATTCAGATGCAACAGCGTCGTCAGTTTTTAAAAAATACCGCCTTACTGGGTGCAGCCAGCTTATCCAGCCAGCTGAGCTTTGCTGAGCAGTTCAAACAGGATCAGCAAATTGCCGAAGAACGTACGTTACATCTTTATAACATTCATACCGGTGAATCACTGAAAACCACCTTCTGGGCCGATGGTCAGTATCAGGACGGTGAAATTCAGGATATTGATTTGCTGATGCGCGATCACCGCGCTAATCAAGCCATTGCGATGCAGCGCCGCCTGTACGATAAGCTGTACCACCTGCAAAACCTGTTTAACAGCAAAGAACCTTTGTACGTCGTGTCAGCCTATCGTGCGCCTAAGACGAATGCTGATCTGCGTCGTCAAAGCAATGGGGTGGCAGAAGGCAGCATGCACATGCAGGGTAAAGCGATTGATATCCGTATTCCGGGCGTGTCACACCGTCATTTACACAAAGCAGCAGTTGCCATGCGCTCAGGCGGCGTTGGTTATTACCCGAAAAGTGGGTTTATTCACATCGATACCGGGCGTCGTCGCCAGTGGCAAGGCGCCTGAAGCGCTCTGGTCGTAGTTAACTTTTAAGGCCTTGAGGGCCGATAATCCGCGAGAATCCGGCTTTTTCGAGCGATAACTGGATGGTCGCCACAATAATTGGCGCACTGTCCATCTGCATCACTTCAGCGAGCAATTCTTTCGCCCACTGTTGGTTGATGCCACGGATAATGGATTTCACTTTCGGCAAGTTAGTCGCGTTCATGGATAACAGGTCATACCCCATCGCCATCAATAACACTGCCCCTAACGGGTTACCCGCCAATTCACCACAAACACTGACTGGTGTGTTCTGCTCGCGGGCACCATCGGCAATCTGCTTCAGTGCCGTCAGTACCGCCGGATGGAACGCTTGATACAAGCCTGCAACGCGCGGATTATTACGATCCACCGCCAACAGATACTGGGTCAGGTCGTTACTGCCGACGGATAAGAAATCCACTCGCTGGGCCAGTTCTTTGATCTGATACACAGCTGCCGGAACCTCGATCATCACCCCAACTTCCGGCATTTCCACTTCAAAGCCTTCTTCACGCACTTCGGCATGGGCGCGGTAAATCAGGTGTAACGCTTCATCCACTTCATTGGTGTGACTGATCATCGGCAGCATAATGCGCAGGTTGTTTAGCCCTTCACTGGCTTTTAACATTGCCCGCACCTGCACCAGAAAGATTTCCGGATGATCCAGCGTCACCCGGATACCACGCCAACCTAAAAAGGGGTTGGCTTCGTTAATCGGGAAATAGGTCAGCGCTTTGTCGCCACCAACGTCCAGAGTCCGCATGGTCACCGGAGCCGGAGCAAAGGTTTCCAGCTGTAAGCGGTAGGTTTTCTGCTGTTCACTTTCACTCGGAAAGCGATCTTTCATCATAAACGGCACTTCGGTGCGATACAGACCAACACCTTCGGCACCACGATCCAGGCTGCGCAACGCATCAGTGACCAGACCGGTATTCACCCACAACGGAATACGATGGCCATCCAGAGTTTCCGCTGGCAGGTCTTTTAGTTCCAGCAAGTCCTGTTGCAGTTGCTGTTCTTCATGATAAATCGCCTGATATTCTTCCCGCAGCTCATCGTTCGGGGATGAGTACAACAAGCCGCGATAGCCATCAACAATCAGCTCAAGCCCCTGTAACTGAGCATAAGGAACATCCACCACCCCCATGATGGTTGGAATGCCCATCGCCCGGGCCAGAATGGCAACGTGTGAGTTAGATGAACCTTTGACCGATACCAGGCCACGTAACTTCTCTGCCGGTACTTCACCCAGCATCGATGGCGTTAATTCTTCGCTGACCAGAATGGCATCATCGGGAATATCTTCCGCCGAGGTGTCATCTTCATTGCCCTGTAAGTGAGCCAGAATACGGGTGCCAAGATCACGAATATCCGTCGCCCGTTCACGCAGGTACACATCTTCCATCTTCTGAAAGTGGCCGACGTACTCCATCACCACCTGACGTAACGCACCCTGTGCCCAGTTGCCGTCACGGATATGGTTCTTAACTTCAGCGCCGAGGGCATTGTCATCGAGCATATTGAGATACACATCAAACAGTGCCATCTCTTCCGGACGTAGCTCCCCTTCCAGCTGACCACCCAGCTTTTTGATTTCTTCCCGGGCACCGGCCAGCGCATCATCAAAACGCTGTAACTCATCATCAACCGACTCCGGGGCCTTATCCACAACCGCTGATAAATCCGCTGCCGGGGTAATCACATAAGCATGGCCCAGACCCACACCGGGAGCACCGGGGGCACCGTTAAAGCGGGCGTTCTTCTTGCGCGAGGCTTTTTTGCTGGAAGGTAAATCGAGAATATCGCCGGTGGCTTCGGCGTGAGCAATCACCCCCGCTAACTGTGCCGACATAGTCACCAGAAAGGCTTCTTCACTTTCATCAAACTGGCGGCTTTCACGTTGCTGCACCACCATCACACCCATCAGGCGCTTGTGGTGAATAATAGGCACACCCAGGAAGGATAAAAACGGGTCCTCGCCGGTTTCGGATAAAAAATGGAATTTGGGATGGGCCGGAGCATTATCGATGTTGAGAGGCTCTTCACGAGCGCCAACCAGGCCGACCAAACCCTGCGACGAGCTCAGCTTTACCCGTCCAACGGCCGCTTGTTTCAGGCCCTCAGTGGCCATCAACACATATTGCTTAACTTCCGGATCATACAGATACACTGAACAGACTTCGGTCTGCATCGCTTCGCGGATGCGCGCCACCACGACCTGCAACGCGGCATTCAGATCGGATGCGGCGCTGACTTCCTGAACAATGCGTCTGAGTATATCCAGCATAATGTGTTACCTGAAATCTCCATCTAACGGCGTGATCTTTAAGGTTGAGCGTTACGTTGCAGCTTGGCAATGCGCGGTGATAACTCACTCATAGCGCGGCGATACACATCCCGTTTAAACGCGACAACCTTACCCAGCGGGAACCAGTAACTCACCCAGCGCCAGCCATCAAACTCAGGTTTATCCCCCAAGCGAACATTAATCTTTGAATCATCGGCGGTCAGCTTCAGCAAGTACCACTTCTGCTTCTGGCCAACACACACCGGATGACTGTCATGGCGAATCATCCGGCGTGGTAAACGGTATCTCAGCCAGCCACGGGTACAACCCATGATCTGTACATCTTCTTTTGTCAGGCCAACCTCTTCGGTCAGCTCTCGGTACAATGCCTTTTCCGGGGATTCACCCTTCTTTATTCCCCCTTGGGGAAACTGCCAGGCATCTTGACCAATTCTCCGTGCCCACAACACCTGTCCTTTGTTATTACAAAGGATGATGCCGACGTTGGGCCGGTAACCCTGCTCGTCAATCACAATGCCATCCGCTTAAATCTTTAAATTGCTTCCAAATTTGCTGATTTCGCCACAAAGGTCAAGTAAATCACGGTGTTAGCGGCCAAAAAGGGCGACTAAGTGGCAGAATCGAGCGGCTAAAAATACCCATTTATTAGAACTTTATCTTACAAATGTTTTTACATTTGGAACTCATAATTATAAGGAAAGTATGCGCTCTTGCCCTTAGAATAGCGACTCCTTTGTGTAACGCGACCTGAAGGGGCAACTCTCTTGGCATTAGCAATCTTTGATCTCGACCACACCCTGCTATCCGGTGACAGTGACCACGCTTGGGGACAATACCTGGTCGATCGCAACCTGGTCGATCCGGCGGATCATCAGCGCCGTAATGACTATTTTTACGAGCAGTACAAAGCCGGGACGCTCGATATCCACGAATATCTGAATTTTGCCCTGAAACCACTGACCGAACATCCACTGGCGCTGATGCTGGAAGAACGTAACACCTTCCTGAAAGAGCGCATCACCCCGCTGATCAGCCAGAAAAGCCGAGACCTGATCGCCAAGCACAAAGCGGCTGGTGACACACTGCTGATCATCACCGCCACCAATGGCTTTGTGACCTACCCGATTGCGGAAATACTGGGCATTGAACACATTATTGCCCCGGAACCGGAGTTTGTTGATGGCGCTTACACCGGTGGCATCGTCGGAATTCCCAGCTTCCAGCACGGTAAAGTGACCCGATTGAACGACTGGCTGGAACAGCAACAGCTGGATTTACAAGGCAGCTACTTTTACAGCGATTCGCATAACGACCTGCCATTGCTCGAAGTGGTTGATCATCCAGTCGCGGTTGACCCGGATGACACCCTGAAAGCACGTGCCCAACAGCAAGGCTGGCCAATCATCAGCCTGTGTCTGTGATGGCTTAACCAGGGCAGAGCGGAGCAAGCGTATGAATATGGCAGCCTTTAAACAGCGAGCATCAGCCAAAGTAGTGCGAGTATTGATGTTATCCGTGTCGTCTTTGCTGATGCTCACGGCCTGTGACTCGGCTCCTAGTGATGATGTGCTGCAGCTGAAAAGTGAACAACACACCGAGACCAGCGATCGCCCACTCTCCAGCAGCACCGACCTCAGCGCTTTCCGGGCTTACGTCGGCCTCAGTGCCTATACCAGCCTGGCCACAGCGGCTGAAAAAGCCCTGCAACTGGATCAGCGTTTATCTACCTTTTTGCAGCACCCCGATGCTACTCATTTAGTACAGGTGCAAAGTGCCTGGCGTGATGCCTATGACGCCTATCTGGCAACGCTGGTGTATGCCTATATCCCGGTAAACGATCCGGCAGAATGGCGTCAGAAAGGCATTGATTACCGCACGACCCGGGCACTGCTCGACAGCTGGCCAATTGAAGGTGGCTATATTGATCATGTGCCCGGCTACCCGTTCAGCGGCATCGTCAATGACCTCACTCTGGAGTTGACTGAGGTGACTCTGCAGGATCAGCATGGCTTCTCCGACCCCAGCTACGCCAGCCTCGGCTATCACCCGCTGGAGTTTATGTTATGGGGCGCTAATGGTGATCGTGACCCGGCGGATTTTGCCGCCCGCGACAACAGTGCTCCGGTGGTCATGCCATCCGAGGGTCGTATTCAGGAAACCGACTCCGCTCAGGCTACTCATGACGCTGCTCAAATGCATTCTCAGCATCAGGTGCAAAACCATAAACGCCGACGCCAGTATGTTCAGTTGCTGTCGAATCAGTTGATGGAACATCTGCAACGCCTGGTACGTCGCTGGGAGCCCAGCAATGGCTATTACTCTGGCCTGCTGGAGCAAACCTCAGATAGTCAGGCCACCCTGGCGGCACTGGTTGCGGGCCAGACATTAATATCGTTTGAAATTCTCGACCGCCGCTTAGGTACTAATTCCAGTGAGTTCAGCAATACCGGAATCGACGACGTAATTGCCGCCACCAACGGTCTGAAAGGGTTATTGTTGGGACAAGAACAAAGCGCAGTTAAGCGATCGGTTAATCAGGGGCTGGTCGATCAGGGATTAGTTAATCAGCTGCCCAACTCCGAATTGAGCGAAGAGTGGCAGCAGCAGTTCGCCACTCTGGATCAGCAACTACAGCAGTGGCAGGAACAAGGATTAGCCAGCCCGGAACTGAGTGAGCAGATTCGTTCTCAGTTTATTGTCCTGCTTTCCCTGCTGGAGCAAACCGCAGATGCATTATCGATGCGCCTGCCACGCTTGGAAGAACTGTCGCGTTATTGAGAGCCGTTTCCCGGCGGTTTCCTTAAAACGGATATGGCTAATCAGCCATATCGGCGTTATTCTTAATCCATGTCTGACAGCACATTTGAATGGAATGAGGCCAAAAGCCTCTCAAATCAGGAAAAACATGGCGTTTCTTTCGATGAGGCTCAGCATGCTTTTGTCGATAAACATCGTGTTATTGCTGAAGATCTGGCGCACAGCCAAAACGAAAAACGCTATTTTTGTTTTGGCTATGATAAAGATTACTCAGGCATTCTCACTGTAAGATTCACATACAGAGGTAACCGCATTCGTATATTCGGAGCGGGCTACTGGAGAAAAGGTAAGAAAATTTATGAGCAAGCCAATTCAGTACACTGATGGGCCTGTTGGTGATGTCGAGCTGGTCACTGACTTTCTGCCCTCACCTGACGAACTCAAACTTAAAAGTGACAATACCAAAATCACCATTTCTCTGAGCACGGAGAGCGTGGAATATTTTAAAACCGCAGCGGAGAAACATCATATGCAATACCAAAAGATGATTCGTCAGCTGCTGGATGATTATGTGGCGCATCAGAAGCGTATGGAAAAGTAACTTCGCTATTCCTGCTAACCTGCCACGCTCTTTACCGAGTCGGAAGAACGCGCGCAAATACCGCTTTTAAATAACGTGTTTCAGCAATCGCCGGTAATACCGGGTGATCGGCACCCTGGCTGCCAATATGCTGGATCATCACTTCGCGATCCAGTTCACGACCTAATACCCGCAGCATATCCGGCAGGCGGTCATCGCCCAGGTGCATAGAGCAAGAGCCAGCCACCAGCAAGCCGTCTTTATTCAGTAAGCGCATCGCCAACTGATTCAGGCGGCGATAGGCCTGTTCGCCGGCTTTGATGTCTTTACGACGCGGGATAAAGGCCGGTGGATCAACCACCACAATATCGAACTTCTCGCCGGAGTCTTTCAGTTGTTTCATCGCCTGAAAGGCATCACCTTCCCAGCAATGTAACTTGTCTTCGACACCGTTGAGAACGGCATTCTGTTCCACCCAGTCGAGTGCCTGAGCCGAAGCATCGACACAATGCACTTCACTGGCGCCATGGTTGGCAGCTTGTACGCCCCAGCCACCCACATACGAAAATACGTCTAACACCCGTTTGCCTTTCACCAATCGGTTTAATACGGCACGGTTTTCACGGTGGTCGTAGAACCAACCGGTTTTCTGACCATGAATCACTGGGGCCATAAAGTTGGTATCGTTTTCAGTCAGCGGTGCACAGTTGTCTTCCAGTTCACCATGAACAATCTCAACGTATTCTTCTAAGCCTTCTACCGCGCGCAGCTTGCCGTCGTTTTTCAGCACAATGGTGTCAGGCTTAGCGACTTTCATCACCGCATCAATAATTTCCTGACGACGCAACTCCATCGCCATATTGGAAATCTGAATCACCACAACCGCACCAAAACGGTCAATCACTAACCCGGGCAGGCCATCACTATCGCCATACACCCAACGGTAACACTGATGTGGATACCACAAATCGCGCGTGCTCAGGGCCACTTTTAAACGATGAACAATCAGCGAACCATCTAATGTTTGTTTGCTGTCACGGCTGATCAAACGAGCGCAGATCAGTTGCTCCGGGCTGACAATGGCACGACCCAGCGCTTTGCCATTGGCGGCCTCAATGATCACCTCCTGACCGGCCTGCAAGCCTTTCAGCGGTGTTTGCTGTGTATCCACTTCATTGGAGTAGACCCACAGATGACCACCTTTCAGGCGACGTTCGGCTTTATTTTTTAAACGCAGGGAAGCAAGCATAGAGACCTCAGAGTGCACTCTCGGGCAAGGCTGGTAACAGCCAAAGACAAAAACAGCGGCGCATTATACGCATTCGGGCGAGTCAGACCGAGTAAAAATCGTCTTTTACATAAATGTCATATGCCATAACAAACAACCACAGGCAGTGTAATGATTTTGACCTAAACTGACTGTATCAAAACCTAAAATGACCATCATTCCGTGATGCCTGAGCGACACCCGACTGTCTGAACTGAAAAATGTCTGAACTAAACGAAGAACAAATTAAACAAATCCTGCAGGGAATCCGTATTCCACCTCAGCCCCAGATTCTGGTTGATCTGCAGATGGAACAGCTGATGCCCGACCCGGATATGCGCGCCATCTCACGCCTGATCAGTCAGGATGTGGGCCTGACGGGCACCATCTTAAAAGTCGTGAACTCGCCATTTTATGGGCTTAAAAACCGTATTACCTCGGTCGATCAGGCGGTTAATCTGATTGGCCTGAACAGTGTGGTGAATATCGTTAACGGGGTTTCCATCAAGAGCCAGATGAGTGACGAAACCATCGTTAATATGAACCGCTTCTGGGATACCGCGACCGATATCTCACAAGTGGCGACCCAAATCGCCAAACAGGTAGGCTACCCCAACCCGGATCTGGCATATCTGCTTGGACTGTTCCATAACTGTGGTATTCCGCTACTGATGGGCCGCTTTGATAACTATCTGGAAGTGATGGAAGAATCCTATGCCCATGACTCCAGCCAGCGAGTCATCGACATCGAAAACCAGCGCCTGAACACCAACCACGCTGTGATTGGTTATTACACCGCTAAGTCGTGGAAACTGCCCAAAATGTTGTGCGAGGTTATCGCTGAGCACCATAACGCTGGGCGCTATTTCAACAGCAGCAATGATAAAGATTCGGAGCAGAAAACCCTGCTGGGCATTTTAAAAATGTCTGAGCATATTTGTGGAAACTACCGCATCCTGGGTAAACAACAGGAAGATTACGAATGGCAGACGATTGGCAGCGAAGTACTGGCTTACCTTGGTTTGGGTGAATACGATCTGGAGCAGATGGAAGCGAATTTCGCAGAAATGGGGATTGGGGTGCAGAACTACCGCTAAGAACACAGATGAGGTTAGGAACGTATTTTTCTCGACACGCTGTAAATACATCCCTGTAAGCTCGACTGCCACATCCGTGTGGCAGACGGTCGAGCGAAAACACATTCCCAACCTCAGATCATATGCAGAGGTAACTACTTCAATCCCATAGCCTGCTGCATTACATGTTGCTTAACAGGCAAAAGCTTATCAAACCAACGCATTCCTTCGTTACGCAGCAGACGCAGCATCGGTGCTTCTGCACCAAACAATTCTTTAAAGCCCTGCATGGTCGCCATCGTGATCAGGTTATCGGCCTGACGGCGGCGCTGATAACGGCCCAGCACCGCAACACTGCCCAGATCCAGACCTTTATTAAAACCACGCACTAACTCTTCCGCCAGAACAGCCGCATCTTTAAAGCCCAGATTCACACCCTGACCTGCAAGCGGGTGAATGGTGTGCGCTGCGTCTCCGGCCAGTACTACTCCTTCACACCAGTAATCTTTGGCATGACGCTGGCGCAGTGGGAAAGCAACACGTTTAGAAGAAGAAATGATCTTCCCTAAACGGCCTTCAAATGCCTGCTCCAATGCGATGTTAAAAGCTGCATCATCTAGTGCCAGTAATTCATTGGCTTCCGCTTCGGTAGTGGACCAAACAATCGAGGCAAAATGCTCGTTATTCGCCAACGGTAAAAATGCCAATGGCCCTTGCTGGCGAAAGCGTTGCCAGGCAGTTGCCTTAACCGAGTGCTCACACTCTACTGAAGCCACAATGGCATGATGTTCGTAGTCCCATTCACGCGTTGGCAGACCCGCCCACTGACGTACCCGGGACAGTGCGCCGTCAGCCCCAATCACCAACTGCGCCTGCAGGGTATCGCCGTTTTCCAACACAATCGGGGTATTACCCTGCGCATCACGGTTATCCAGATAACGCACTGGCTGATGAATAAAATCCACCTCAGAATCGTTTAAGACTTGTTGCAATGCCCATAAGGTCTGACGGTTTTCAACGATATGGCCGAGGTTATCCACATGCAGGTCGGCCGCAGCAAAGTTCACTGAGCCGGTACCTTCGGCATCCCACACGGTCATCTCGGTATATGGGCTGAGCGCCGCAGCGGGAATATGCTGCCAAGCACCAACATCGCTCAGCAGCTGTTGAGTCTGAGCCGTTAAGGCGCTGACTCTCAGATCATAATCATTAAGCCGGCTGGATAATGGCGGTTGAGAAACCTGCGCCGGATCAACCAATGCCAGCGACAGCGATTGGCGCGACGCTTGTTTGTTCTGCTGCATCAGAATCGCGGCGGCAATCGCCTGCCCCACCAAGCCAGCACCCACAATAACAATATCGTAGTGTTTATCTTGAGAGTTAGTGTCGCTCATTGGTATCTCTTATCACTCAGCGATTTGAAAAATATTGATGGTATTGGCTGTAAGGGTCAATCACAGGGATGTGATTGATTAGCCTTCAGGGATGAACTGGTAGCGCACTGAAAGACAATATCTCAATATTTATCATCTTATTGCAGCAGCTCGTTGACCCAGCCCCATCGCATGCCGCCCAAATAATCTTCGTGCGGTCGGTGCGGCAGCCAACCCTAATAACCCGGCATCACGCACAAAGGTTAACGCCGATTGCTTACTGCCAAATAACTTAGGCAACACATCACTGGCGACAATGGTATTACGCTGATCAGTTTGTTGTTGTGCTTCGTATGCTTGCAGCAGCGCCAGATCACCCAGACTCTGGCACTTGTTCGGATCTTTGCTCTGGCTCTGGTTATAAGCACGGTTCAGATGTTCAGCCAGCACCGCCGCATCCCGCAATGCCAGATTAAAGCCCTGCCCGGCAACCGGATGTAAGCTGTGCGCCGCATTGCCCAGCAACACCAGAGAACGACGCACTTGTTCTTTGCTTTGCACCAACGCCAGCGGATAACGGGAACGCTCACCCACACGAATAAACTGGCCTAAACGCATTCCGATCTGTTGCTGTAAACGAGCTAGAAACTCACCATCGGGCAGCGCCATCACGGCGTCAATTTCATCATCGTTCAGCGTCCAGACTACCGCGTAACTACGTTGCTGCAGCGGTAAAAAAGCAATCGGTCCATCACCACTGAAACGTTCATAAGCCCAGTGATTATGATCCTGATCGCATTCGATTTGGGTCACTAACGCGTTAGTGCCATAAGGCTGGCGGGAATGCTGGATTCCCAGTTGCAAAGCCAGTGGTGAACGACCACCATCAGCCATCACCAATAATTGGGTTTGCAGAATACGACCATCATCCAATGTCAGTTGAGCACCGTCGGCGTTCATCTGAATCTGCTCAGCATTAGCCGGAGCAAACAGCTCAACATTGTCGAGGGTATCGATACCGCGTAATAAGCCTTCACCCAACGCGGCATTTTCAATCACATAACCAAGCGCTTCGGTATTCTGTTCGTGAGCGTGTAAATGCGCCTGCCCGAAATGGCCCTGATCAGAAACCTGAATATGTTCAATGGCACACGCCGACGGCTGAATGTGTTGCCACAATCCCAGCTTGGCAAATAACTGCTGAGTACCATAAGACAGTGCGGTGGCGCGGCCATCGAAGCTGGGTGGTCGCTCACTGGAATCGACTTCCAGCTTGAGCGGCTGACGATCGATTAACGCGATCCGTAGCCCTTGCTGGCGTGCCGGTGCCAATAAATGAACCAGACTGGCTCCCACCATTCCGGCGCCTAAAATTGCTACATCAACCTGTAATTCAGCAGTCATGAATATGCTCTATCTCGCTTCTGCAACAGCCTGAAGGTTATATCGGATATTTTCTCTCGACACGCTGTGAATACTTCCCTGTAAGCTCGACTGCCGCATCCCTGCGGCAGACGGTCGAGCGAAAACACCCGACACAACCTTCTGAATTTCCAGAGACAGGGTAACGATTACCCCATCAAATTTTCAATGTCATCAATGGTTTTGGGTACATTGACCGTCAGTACGCTGCAGCCATCTTTGGTGACCACCACATCGTCTTCAATACGAATGCCGATGCCGCGCCATTGTTCATCAACAGTTTCGTCATCCGGGCTGACGTACAGGCCAGGCTCAATGGTAAGCACCATACCCGGCTCCAGCTCACGCCATTCGCCATCAATGCGGTATTCACCCACATCATGTACATCCATGCCCAGCCAGTGACCGGTTTTGTGCATATAAAACTGGCGGTACTTTTCTTCTTTGATGAGGTCGTCGGCATCACCTTCAAGCAGGCCAAGTTCCAGCAAACCATCCACCAGCACTTTGACTGCCGCTTCATGCGGTTGATTCCAGTGATTACCCGGTTTTACCTGTTCGATAGCAGCCATCTGCGCATCCAGCACCAACTGGTATAACTCTTTTTGCGGATCGCTGAATTTGCCATTGGCCGGGAAGGTACGGGTGATATCGGCAGCGTAATAATCCAGCTCACAACCCGCATCGATCAGAATCAGATCGCCGTCCTGAATTTGCTCGGTATTCTGGGTGTAATGCAGAATGCAGGCATTATCGCCCGCCCCCACAATCGACGGGTACGCTGGCCAGCGACTGCCCGCCGCCATAAAGGTACGCAGGATCTCGGCTTCCAGCTGATATTCCATCATGCCCGGCTTGACCATTTCCATCGCACGCACATGAGCATCGGCGCTGATATCAGCGGCCTGCTGCATCACGGCAATTTCTGCGTCGGATTTGATCAGGCGCATTTCATGTAACAAATGATCCAGTGCACTGAATTCACGTGGTGGTGTGGAGCCATTACGCACCTGAGTTTTGATGTGGTTGACCCATTGCATCAACTGATGATCAAAGTCCTGACGCACACCTAAACTGGCGTAGATACGGTCTTTGCCTTCTAACAGTCCCGGCAGAATATCGTCGATATCGGTAATCGGAAAAGCATCGTCAGCACCCAGTGTTTCAGGCGCAGCTTCAGGGCCAACCCGGCGGCCGGTCCAGATTTCCTGCTGTTTGATTTTCTCCTGACAGAACAACACGTATTCACCATGCTCGCGGCCCGGAATTAACACCAGTACCGCATGTTCTTCACTGAAACCACTGAGATAATAAAAGTCACTGTCCTGGCGAAACGGGTGCTCAACATCACGGTTGCGCGTTGTTAACGGCGCAGAAGGAATAATGGCAATGGAGTTATCACTCATACGTGCCATCAGTTCCTGACGGCGCAGGGCGTATTCGCGGGAATCCAGTTTGATCATCTCAGGTACTCTTAGCAAAGATAACGTTTAATCAGTAGTTTAAATGCAAAGGTTTAATGCGGTTGTCTAATGCAGTGTCTTAGGCGACATCTCAACCGCCGGAGCAGACGGCTTCTGGTTCATGCCATAAAAAACCGTTAATGCCGCGATACGTGCATGTTCCGCCAGCTCCAGGTAGAGCGCTTCATTTTCCGGATCTTTCGGGTCATCCACACTGGCATTTGAGAAGGCATCCAGATCACGTAATACCTCGGTCACATCCTCCGGCAGTTTGTTGCCCTGCAACTTACCGGAAGCACCAATACCGTCGAGGAAGCCTTTGCTCCACTCCGCCAGACAATCGACCTGTTCCACCACATCGGCTTCATCATCTGGGGGTAGTAATGGCTGGTAGCTCATGTCTTCACCGCTCAGGCTGCTGAGTACTTCGTCATAAAAGCTGATCAGCGTGGTTTTGAGTTTATCGGCCGGCGCTTCTTCTAATTCCAGATAGGCTTCGGCTTCCGTCAGCCACTCCGCAGACGTTAACCGTGCACCGGCACTGAGAAAACCCGTCAGCCAGCCGTGTAACGCCGAGGGCGTCTGGTAACAGCGGGACTCCAGCCAGACATCTGCGGTATCCGAAAAATTGATATTCATAGCGATAAAACCAAACCCTTCATAAAAAACAACGCCATTCTACCATTGCAAACTGCCCGGAAGCTGCTAAATATTATCCTCTGGTGCGTTTGTCGCCGCAGATTATCCTGCTGCAATTGACCCATCAGGCAACCGCCTCTTATAGTAAGCTTTCAATCACATCTCCTGAGTTATGATGCAAGATTTACAACTGCAACATCTGCAACAAAAAATCGAAAAGCTGCTGCGCGTTCAGGAAGAATTGCGCGAGCAGAACCGTGCCATGCGGGCCGCAGAAGCGTCCTGGCAAGCCGAGCGCTCGAAACTCACCCAGCAAAATGAAATTGCGCGTCGTAAAGTGAATGAAATGATCAACCGTCTGCAGACTCTGGAGCGTAACAGTGGCTAACGCGAAAACACTGGAACTGAATATTCTCGAACGCGATTACCGGGTCAACTGCCCGGACGGTGCCGAAGCCGAGCTGCGCCATGCCGCGCGTTATCTGAATGAAAAAATGGCTGAGATTAAAACTGCCAGCTCCAACGCAGGTAAGGTTTTAGGAACCGACCGCATCGCAGTGATTGCTGCTCTCAACATCACTCACGACCTGTTACAACTGCAACAACAGCAGGGCAACAGCAGTGAACGCCTGAATAAGATTCATCAGATGATTGATGACGCACTGGATAAAGATTCACAACTGGAGCTCTAACTCCGCGCTATAGATCTAGCCACGACTTTGTTATACTGCGCCCGCTTCCTGGGGTGTTAGCCAGTCAATAAAGACCTGAGCCGATGCTTTTTATTATGGAAGGTTCATTCGTTAATGTGTGCATGTCCGCCCGACGGAAAGCCTGATTTAATGTCTGGCCTGCCACCTTGGACCACAGGGTTCAAGGCCTTTATTTATGACAGCGGCACAGTGGGGAGCATCCATTTTTCAGGCACACCACCAGCCATAATCCTCCCTATGAATAAGTCTGAACTGCGCAAACTGATTCGCCGCAAACGTCGCTCGTTATCGCCACAACAACGCCGCCAGGCAGGACATGGCCTGCTAACCAGCCTGCGTCAGAACGCACGATTTTGTGCCGCACAACGGGTAGCACTGTATTTAAGCAATGATGGTGAAATTGATACCCGCGATGTGATTGAAGACCTCTGGCGGCGCGGCAAGCAGGTATTTTTGCCGGTGTTGCATCCGGTACGTAAAGGTCACTTAAGTTTTATACGGTATGACAGTAACACTGTGATGCGGAACAACCGCTATGGCATTGCTGAGCCTGATTTTGGTCACAGCAAACGTGTGAGCGCACGGTTTTTAAGCATGGTGTGTTTACCACTGGTGGCATTTGATCAGCGTGGCAATCGCCTGGGGATGGGCGGCGGCTATTACGACCGTACACTGGCTTTTATGACTCAAACGCCTTGTGGCATTGCAGACGCCAAGGGACAACAACCAGAATTAGTCGGCTGCGCTTATGCCTTTCAACAGGTTCCACAACTACCCGCCGAGCCTTGGGATATTGGCATCAGCGCCATCGCCACAGACAACGAATTCCATCCGTTTTAACAACCTGATGGCGAGGTCTGTCGTTTGTTAGCGAATACTGCTTTCTGAGGCAATTACAGATGCCGGGCGTTGCTCGGCACTCATGCTGGTGATGGTCGCGCCCAGAGCAACAACCAAAGTCAGGATGACCAGTAAATCTGGCTTTTTCATAATATCTTTCCCCAATGTGATGTCTTGCTGGCGCAAGAACATAATGCCACTGCCATCATTTTTCTTGTTATGTGCTGCCCTGTTCAATGTGACAGCATTTTTATAGCTGAGCATGACAATAAGATGATGTTCTTATTGCACTCAGTTATTTTTACTTCATTTTCCAAAGCAAATGGCAGACCAGCTTGCCTTTGTGCCTGCATTATTCTGAAATGTGAATAACAAAGGTCCGGCGTTAAGGCTTATTTATTATTTTTGTGACTAAAAAGTGCGCCGATTCAGCGCACGTTAGGGTAGGCATGCGTGATTATCAAGCGACAATATGCCCTGATCCTCACATTGGGGCACCCGCCAGTAATTTTTTGCCCTCTGACGGGATAACCCGATAAAACTGTCCGGATTTGTCTTATTCGCTTGCCATCAGCTTAAATGCTCTGCCCGGTTGTGGCAGACTTTGTGTCTGATGAATCAGGTCTGCGGTATCCAGCAGCGAGTGCCCAGACTGAATCGCCCCCAGACGCACTTTCCAGAAGGTCATGGCATTTAAACAAATCACGCGGTCACTGGGTTCAAACCCCATCAGTGGCTTCACCAGCGTACCGGTTAAGGTGGACTGACTGACGATTTGGTTTCCTTCTGCCACCAGTTCATCAACCGAGATAGTAAAATCATCAAAGGACTCACGCAGGGCATTCACCATCGTTCCCATACGCATCAGGTCCATCGGTTCATCAATCATGCTGGCATGATAGGTAAATTCGGGGGTTATCAGAGAGTTCGCCAGATTTAAGCGGCCCTGATTCCAGACCAGTTCAATAAACTGGCGGATAAGTTTTTTATTATTTTTTATACGTTCTTCCATGGATACTCCTGTTTATTCCACTTCCATATTGGGGGTTATCCTTCCTGATCACGTCCTTTTTTGAGGCCGTTGCTTGTTACGCAGCCTGTTGGCGAATCAACCCAGATTCAGCCATTTTGCTATCTGCTGATAGATTACCGAGCGATTCTCGAGTGACTCATTCACCAGATGATGTTGCCCTCCTGGCAGCATAAAGACCTGACGATTCGGGAACTTTTGCGACAGGATGGACAGATTATGACACCAGTCTACGGTGTTGTCTGCATCTCCCTGAATGATGTTGATATTAATATCATTTTTAATTTGGGATTCAATAAACGGAATCCACTGTCGCAGAGCGCCTACCCAACGAACACTCAGGTAACGCGGCTGCAGTGGATCATGCTCGGCGATAAAACGCAGAAAATCGGCATCGGCTGAGTTCTGATTAAAAGTTCGCTTGATCCGTTTTAACGCAAAACTCAGAACACTGTGCAGGATTTTGGCTTTATTCCAGCCTTTTGGCCGTATCAGGGGAGCAAATAAGGTAATAGCGGCAAAGGGAGACTGAGCTGGTGTTAATTGCCGTTTCAGCAGGTAATTGATACAGACAGCACCACCGGTACTCTGACCAAACAGGTACAGATCGCCATCAAGGTGAGATTGCAGCTGCTGCAGTACCTGGCTGAAAATATCATCGTAATCCTGAAAACTGCTGATAGAGGCCCGATCTCCACTGGATAAACCATGCCCGGGCAGGTCATAGATCACCACATCCAGGCCTTGCTGCAGACAGAATTCAATCAGCGAGCCATAAATCCCGGCATGGTCGTAATAGCCGTGCATCAGCAATGCCGTTCCTTTGGCATTAGGCTGACGCCAGAGCTGAACCGCAATGTCGTAACCACACAATGCGATCTTGCCGGCATAATGGGTTACCGACTCCAGCTGCAGAAAATGCAGCCGGTAATGTTGGCGATATTCCTGCCAGGCCGGGCTATCTGCCAATGGTAATGACTGCCAATCCAGCGGCGGGAGTTGCGATACCAAATCTTCCGGGTGCCAGCCAATGACTTTTTCCGCTTGTATCGTGTGCTCAGTCATCACTCAAAGGCTCTCAGGCACGTTCGTACACGTTGAAGCTATAGTCATACGGGTTAGGGCCTTCCGCTGAGAAGTCTTCACCTGCAACCTGATGCCACCCCTGGCGTTCAAATTGAGGGAAATAGGCATCTCCCTCCACATCGGCATGCACTTCGGTCAGGTACATACGATCCACCAGCGGTAAAGCCAGAGTATAGATCTCAGCGCCACCAATAATCATGGCTTCTGACTGACCATCAATCAGTGCAATACTTTCTGCCAGAGCCTGTGCAGCTTGCAGCGATTCAACCACTTTTACGCTGTCGCTGGCACCGGCGGGCTGATAGTCAGTTTGACGGGTAATAATGATATTGGTGCGCCCCGGCAGAGGCTTGCCAATGCTTTCGTAGGTCTTGCGCCCCATAATGACCGGTTTTCCCAGAGTCACCTGCTTAAAATATTTCAGATCATTCGGCAGGTACCAGGGCAGTTTGTTATCACGGCCGATAACATGGTTCTGTGCCAGTGCAACAATCAATGACAGCTTCACAATTCGGATTCCACAAAAAGAAACGATAATAACGAGGGAACGGGGTCGATTGAAAGATTATTCCGGTGCGAGTAGCTGAATCACCTCATCGGCCCGCACCGGCTTGGAATAAAAATACCCCTGATACTGGTCACAGCCAAACAAGCGCAGCATTTCCAGTGTTTCTGCTTCTTCAACGCCTTCGGCGATGACTTTTAACCCCAGGTTATGAGCCAGCCCGATAATCGAATTAGCGATAGCCGCATCGTTGGCGTCTTCCACAATGTCTTTGACAAATACCCGGTCAATTTTCAGGTAATCGATCGGCAGATCTTTTAAATAAGACAGGGATGAATAACCAGTACCAAAGTCATCAATCGCAACTGACATACCCAATTGGCGCAGCTGCGCCAGCATGGATACACTCTGATCAAGGTTATTCATCAACATACTTTCAGTAACTTCCAGAGTCAGACATCGGGCAGCCAGACCACTGCGGTTTAACGCCCGTTGTACCTGAGTCACCAAATCCCCCTGATGAAGCTGACGCGGCGATAAGTTCACCGATAGTTTGGTGGTGGGCGATAATTTTCCGGCATTGATCCAATCAGCAAACTGCTGGCAGGATTGCTCCAGCGCCCATTGCCCAAAACTCTCAATCAGACCCGTATCTTCCAGTACCGGAATAAAAACTGAAGGCGGCACATTGCCCAATACCGGATGTTGCCAGCGCAACAAGGCTTCGACTCCAACAAAGACACCACTATCAACAATGGCCTGAGGCTGATAAACCAGATGCAGCTCTTCACGATCCATCGCGTGGTGCAACGCACTTTCCAGCCCCAACCGCACCTTATCTGCCGGTGATCGTTCACCCTGATACAGCAAACTGGCATTACGCCCATTACGTTTGGCCTGATGCAACGCCAGTTCAGCATGTCGCATCAGCTGTCCGGCATCGTAAGTCACCCGGCTGGCCAGCTCCATTCCCATGCTGACACTGATAAAAATTTCGTTACCACCAATGGTAAATGAATGGTTAAACGCCTGACTGAGCTTATCGGCAACCCGCTGCATACAATCGGCATCATTAATATCATCAAGGATGACCGCAAAATTATTGCTCCCCAAACGGGCCAGGGTATCGGAGCGGCGCACCTTATCCAGCATGCGTTGAGTGCAGGCCACCAGCAGCTCATCACCAATCTGATGACCATAAATGTCGTTCACGACCCGGAAGCGATCAATATCCAGCAGCAAAATCCCCATGCCACGCTCACGTCGCTGGTTCTGCAACAAGCTGTGTTCCAGCCGATCCTGAAATAAACTGCGATTGGCCAGCTGGGTCAGCGGGTCATAATGAGAAAAGCGCTTTAGGTGAGATTCGTATTGTTTGCGGCTGAGTGCCAGTTGAAAAGCCTGATGCCAGTCATCAAGAGTGGTCATACCCAGAGATACAACTTCCTGCACACCGCTGAGAATATACTGTGCGATCACCGCGGCTGCAGGCTGATCTGGCAAGGCTACCACTATCGCCATATCCGGTAAGGTCAGCTGAATACGTTCAACCGCGGCATTCAGTTCACTGCCCGGAGCCTCCGCCAGCAGCAGGATAACGTCGTACTGACTGGCCATTTCTGAGCCCAGTTCATCAAGATCATCAACCACCAGAAACGGGCCATCGTACAACACCACAGGAACTTCCTGGCGCTGCAGTAATGACAACATCAGACCCGGCGAGGCATCAGATTGTGACAACAGGGATGAAGACATAAGAATTGAATTCAAGAAACACGCCTTCAGTATAGTCAGCAGGCGTAATTTGACAGGTCTTCATCCTGTCAGGACTGACATTTATTGAAAACATCAGCCACTTTTGTGAGCTCGGTAGCAAATATACGATAAACGGTCATTTGCTTTTCAGAATACCGGTTACTTCATGTACAAAAACCCTTATTTAAAAAGGGTTTTGTCGATAAAGCCGATGAATTAGACGGATGTATTAAACCGCAACCGGCGCTTTAATATGAGGGTGAGACTCGTAACCCACAATTTCAAAGTCTTCAAATTTATAATCGAAAATTGAATCGGGTTTACGGTGAATTTTCAATTGTGGTAACGCCAAAGGCTCACGGCCTAATTGCAGGTCAGTTTGCTCCAGATGATTGGCGTACAAATGTGTATCACCACCGGTCCAGACGAAATCACCGACTTCCATATCACACTGCTGCGCCACCATATGAACTAACAACGCATAGCTGGCGATGTTAAAAGGAACGCCTAAAAAGATATCGGCACTGCGCTGATACAGCTGGCAGGATAATTTGCCATCGGCGACGTAAAACTGGAAAAACGCATGGCATGGCGGCAGTGCCATATTATTCACTTCAGCCACGTTCCAGGCACTGACGATGATACGACGTGAATCCGGGTTGTTTTTGATCTGCTCAATCACCTGAGTGATCTGATCAATATGGCCGCCATCCGGAGTTGGCCAGGAGCGCCATTGTGAACCGTAAACCGGGCCAAGGTTGCCATCTTCGTCAGCCCATTCATCCCAGATACTGACGCCATTTTCCTTCAGGTAGCGAATGTTGGTATCACCACTGAGGAACCACAGTAGTTCGTGAATAATCGAGCGCAGGTGCAGTTTTTTGGTCGTTACCAGCGGGAAACCTTCACTGAGGTCGAAGCGCATCTGATAACCAAAACAGCTGTAAGTACCGGTACCGGTACGGTCCTCTTTAAAGGTGCCGTTTTCGCGCACATGGCGCATCAGATCGAGGTATTGTTTCATGCTTCAGTCTCAGTGTGTTCAGTCAATTCAGTTCGCAGTTGCCTGGCGGGTTTTATCGCTGCGGTACGCCCAGATCATAAAGGCGATACCCAGAGCAATCATTGGCAGGCTCAACAGCTGGCCCCGGCTCATCCAGCCAAACAGATCAAAGCCGATATGAGCATCCGGTTCGCGGAAGAACTCAGCAATGCTGCGGAACAGGCCATATCCTATCAGAAATGCCGCACCAACGGCTTTTTGTGGCCGTGGTTTGTTGGAAAACCACCATAAAATTACAAACAGCAGCAACCCTTCTAATGCCGCCTGATACAGCTGCGATGGGTGACGGGGTAAATCACCGGCACGGGGGAAAACCATTGCCCACGGCACCGATTGCGGATCGGCAACCCGGCCCCATAACTCACCACCAATAAAGTTGCCAATACGTCCAAACATCAGGCCCAGTGGCACAAAGGGGGCGACAAAGTCACCCACATCAAAAAAGTTCTTTTTGTACTTATGACCAAACCACGCCAGCGCGGCTAACACACCTAATAAACCACCGTGGAACGACATGCCACCTTCCCAGACCCGCAATAACCATAACGGGTCTTCAAGAAACTGAGGAAAGTTGTAAAACAGCACATAGCCACAACGGCCACCCAGAATCACCCCCATGGCACCGAAGAAGATCAGGTCGGATACCTGCTCCGGTGTCCAGCCTGAACCAGGGCGTTTCGCACGCACATTGGCCAGCCACCAACTGGTACCAAACGCCAATAAATACATCAGCCCGTACCAGTGAATTTTCAGAGGCCCGATGGCCACAGCAACCGGATCGATATCAGGGTAAGTCAGCATAGAAGCATCCCAGCAATTTGATTAAAGCGAAAAAATTAACACCGTCTTATGACAGTAAAAAGCGCAATCCAACCACAACCAGCAGTGCAGCAAAGGCCTTTTTCAGTAAGGTTTGGTCAAGCGTATGCGCCAACTTGGCACCAACTTTGGCAAAAGGCACACTGGTGAGTACAATGCCACCAATCGCCGGCCAGTATAAAAAACCTGTGCTCCAGTCGGGTAAATCCGCATGATTCCAACCGACCACCACGTTACTGATGGCACCGGTTAAGGCAATAGGTAAACCGCATGCCGCGGAAGTTGCTACCGCCTGACGCATCGGCACCTTCATCCAGGTTAAATACGGCACGGTAAAGGTGCCGCCACCAATGCCAAACCAGGATGACCCGAAGCCAATCACACCACCCGCAGAAGTTAAGCCCAGCTTACCGGGACGCGAGCCATCACTGTCCGGGTTAAGGCCCAGAAACATTTTGGCTGCCAACAATAAGGCAAACACACCAATAATCTTTTGCAATACCGGGCCCGGCACACTGGAGATCAGCAACACCCCTAACCCCGTACCGGCAACAATTCCCAGCGTCATTTGCCCGACTAATGGCCAGTCGACAGCACCGTTACGATGATGTTCTCGCACCGAGCTGATGGAGGTAAAAACAATGGTTGCCAGCGAGGTAGCAACTGCCATATGGGTTAACACCGCTTCACTGATGCCCTGGGCAGCAAAGGTCAGCACCAGTACCGGCACAATCACCATACCACCACCAATACCAAACAGCCCGGCCAATAAACCCGCAACGGCACCAACGGCTAAAAACAGCAAAAAAATCATAATGATCACAATCCGGCCAAAGGCCCGGCATTATGCCTTGAAATACCCTCAGGCTACATGCAGTTTTTGCAATTGTGCGCTTTTACAATCAAGAGCAGTATGGAAAACTCGTACCACAGTCTCATTTTAAATTACAAGGAATGACAAATAACATGAACTCAATGAACTGGAAGACGCCATTCAAATGGCTGCTGCTGAGCAGCACGTTATTACTGGCTCAACTCTCATTGGCGATGAGCAAGCCACCCACACCTGCGCCCGTCGATGTCGCCGAAAAAGTCCGCATTACCTATACCGCCGACACCAACCCCGCGAATATTGCCCCCATTCGTTTGCTTGAGGGGGTTGAGATCTGGCCTGCTGAAAACCAAACAAACCTGAGTCATTACCGGGTTTACTGGGGAGATGTGGCAAAAAACAAACTGGGCTTAGGTCTGGCACCCGTACTGGCTGAGATTCCGGCCAATAACAGTGGTGAAAAGCTGGTGTATGAATTCCCGGCGAAATTCAAAATGGAAATTGGCGCTATTTACGTGCTGGTGTGCAGTGTTAATAAAGATGCTAATGGCACAAAAGAATACTGCCCATCGGAAAATAATCTGGAGAAGGTGACCGACCCGCTACTAACCATTGCCGGAACGCTCAACAGTTTAAAAGGTACTTTACGTAGCGAACAACATTTACCGGGCGTTGAAGTCATGGCGACCTGTGGTGACCTGGTCTGTAATGGTATCGAAACCCGCAATAACTGCCCGGCTGACTGTTCCGATTATAAGTTGGCGTCGTTTAACTATCAGACCTTATGTCACGATATTGAAGAAGTGATTCACCCCACATCAGTTGAACAAATTCAGCAGATTATTGCTCGTGCCAACCGTGAGAAAAAACGCGTCAAAATGACCAGCGGCCGGGGTTACAACACCACCTCCGGCTCAGCGACCACCATTGTGTGTAACGATGGCATTGTACTGGTGATGGACCAGTTTAATCAGCAGCAACAAGCGTTAGGCATGTCACTGGAAACCTTTGAAGGGACAGAGGTCGTCAATGTCGCCGCCGGTGCCAGCCTGCACGAAGTAGGCGAATGGTTATTCGAGCGCGATAAAGGCTTAGGTTATGTTCACCTGGGTTGGCGCGACGTTTCCGTTGCCGGTGCCTTAGGCACATCGGCCCATGGCAGCTCACCCAAAAATCCGAATGTATTATCGCAGCAAGTAGTGTCTATCGATTTAATCGACGCCAGTGGTGCCTTAAATACCTATTCACGCGGCACAACCGGAAAAACCGATCCGGATTTATGGAAATCGCTGACCACTCATTTAGGTTATCTCGGCGTATTAACCCGCGTACGCTTAGAAGTATCAGATGCGACCAATACTCAGGTTAAAGTCACCTTCCATGAAGAAGATGAATTATTCGGTAAAAAAACCGTGCTGGAAGATATTCAGGAATGTGATTATGGCCAGTACAACTGGTTCCCAAGCCTGAACCAATATCTGCGTACCTGTGGTAAAACTACCCAGCTGGCCGCTGAACCCGGAGCCAATAACGAACTGTTATTCCCTTATGTCGATTTTGATCAGCTGAGTGCCTCCGACACCATGCAGATTTTTCAGATCGGCGCGGCCAAACCGTCAGCACAAACTCATGAGCGTATGGCGTTTATGCGTCGTTCCGGCTGGCATTTAACGCCGATATTAACCAAAACCATTGATGGCAGAAAACGCTATACCTCCAACGCTACCGGCCCTACCCATCGTATTACCTCCAGTCATTTGATTGATACAGTCGACCGGGAAACCTTCCAGATGGATTGGGAAGTGGCGGTGCCACAACAGCATGTTCAGGCCGCAATGGAATATGTACGGGAATTTAATAATGGCTTAAACAGTAAGAACCGTGAAATTCCGGTACCTCTGATTGGTATTTTTGTACGCTTCTCCAAAGTAGGAGATCAGGCATTAATGGCTTACACCGGTGCGGGTAACGGTTTCGAAAATGGCAGTACCGCCATTCATATTGAAATGCCGATTTTTGTTCCGGTTGATCTGAATGCCCAACAATTTGCCGAATATATGGGCCCGTATGAAGAAGTGATGCGTAAATTAATTACCGATTTTGGTGCACGTGGCCACTGGGGTAAAAATATGTACGCGGAGCAATACGGTAATCAGGACTGGATGTTTACGCTACAGCGTGACCTGGGTGTTTATGGCGATCATTTAGAGCGCTTTAATAAGCAGGTCGGCAAACTCGATCCGAACGGTTTATTTGCCAATAAATTTGGTAAAGCAATTGGTATCGAATATCCGAATTTTGAATATCCGCAAGAATGGTAATTTGTCTTTCTGACAAGTTAATGCGCCCGTTATTAACGGGCGCATTTTTAAATTATTCAGCAATCACTAAGGGCAAACCTGTCTGCACATCAATCCGGCCTAATGATGGCCCCTGATACTGATTTAAAATCAGCGACACCACCTGCTCACCATAACGATCAAACCAGAATTTCCCCATATCACGAATACGACGGATATTATCCGGGTCAACATCATCCAGCGCCTGTTCTGGTGGTGATGGCATTCCGGGCTGTGGTGATAGTTCACTGTCGACCCGGATATAACTGCCGGGCCGGGTGATGGTTTGTGCCTGATACGCGACAATGCGCTCATCCGACAGAATATCCAGTATCTGACCTTTAACTGCCCATTGAATTGCGCCCCAGCGTTGCGACGCTCTGCCATTAACCGGCTGAGTACGATGGCCGGTTCCCACCGAAATAACCCGCATTTGATCCAGCGGTGTGCGGAAATGTTTGCGTGCTTCAGCAATGGCGCACATGGTTGGGTTGTTCGCCACCACACCACCATCAATTGACCAGGTGTCCTGGCCTTTAATATGAAGATCTGCGGTTGGGAAATAGGTTGGAGCTGCGGACGTGGCATCAACAATTTGGGTGCAGAGTAATTCCCGATGTTGCGCGTCGGTGGATTTAATCACAATCGGCGTGCGCGATTGCACATCATAGGTCACGACCAAAGCTTCTTTATTATCTGCTACATTACCCAGCGTTGCATCGCCCAGAATCTGATTTAACACCTCCAGTTTGCCGGAGCGTTTATATCTGGGTGTTAAAATGCCGGGCAATAAACGGCTGAAAAAGCCCCCGTTTTTTGTGAATAAAATGCTTGCAGTGGTGTCACCGTGCAGCTCATCAATCTCTGCCAGGGATTTATCAGTGGTTGCCAGCGCCAATGCAATGGTGCCACCGGCACTGGTACCAGCAAAAAAATCCACTTCGTCGCGCAGGCTTTTATTATAACGTTTTAATTCACGCTCAACCTGAGTGAGAAACTGGGTGGTGGCCGCGCCACGTACGCCACCACCGTCTAGAGATAAAATCAGCTTGCTCATATCAATACTTCCCTGCCTTAATATTTTTTGCGTTAGAACCAGAGCCCTTTAACTAGTGCGCCTGATCCCAGTTATCGCCAATACCCGCTTCCACTAACAGAGGCACTTTTAATTCAGCCGCGTTTTGCATTTTTTGTTGCAGCTCCGTGGCAAAGGCTTCGGCCTGATCATCACGTACTTCTAAAATTAATTCATCGTGCACCTGCATGAGCAGGCGTGCATCAAAACCAGATTGCGGCAACCAAGCAGCTACCTGAATCATGGCACGTTTAATAATATCCGCAGCGGTTCCCTGCATCGGTGCGTTAATCGCGGTACGCTCAGCATGTTGACGGCGTGGTGCATTTTTCGCCCGGATATCCGGCAGATATAAACGACGTCCAAAGATGGTTTCGACGTAGCCTTTTTCTTTGGCATTTTCGCGGGTGTTATCCATATACGCCTGAACACCCGGGTAACGCTGGAAGTACAGATTCACGTAGTCCTGCGCTTCAGCACGACCAATACCCAGCTGTTTCGCCAGACCAAAAGCGGACATGCCATAAATCAAACCAAAGTTAATCGCTTTGGCGCTGCGACGTTGGTTATCGGTCACGTCTTCTTCGCTAACACCAAACACCTCAGCAGCAGTTGCCCGGTGCACGTCACGACCTTCCTGAAACGCTTTTAACAAGCCTTCGTCGTCCGACAGATGCGCCATAATCCGCAGCTCAACCTGACTGTAATCAGCGGCCACCAGCTTATAACCTTCAGGGGCAACAAATGCCTGGCGAATGCGGCGGCCTTCGTCACTGCGAATCGGAATATTCTGCAGGTTGGGATCACTGGAAGATAAACGCCCGGTTGCCGCGACTGCCTGATGATAGGAGGTATGCACTCGCCCGGTTTTGGCATTCATCATTAATGGCAGTTTATCGGTATAGGTACTTTTTAATTTCGCCAGACCACGGTGTTCAATAATAATGCGCGGTAATTCGAATTCTTCCGCCAGTTCCAGCAGCACTTCTTCGGCGGTAGACGGTGCACCTTTGGGGGTTTTTTTACGAACGGGTAACTCCAGCTTTTCAAATAAAATAGCGCCGAGTTGTTTTGGCGAAGCCAGATTAAACACTTCACCAGCAACATCATGCGCTTGTTGTTCTAACTGCTGTAATTTTTGTTCGATCTCAGCACTTTGCTCGTGCAATAAATCGGCATCAATTAACGCACCCAGTTCTTCCATGTCACACAACACCGGCATGGCACCCATTTCGATGTCGGTAAAGACGGTTTTTAACGAATCGACTTTCTCTAATTTTTTCCACAAGGTCTGATGTAAACGCAGGGTAATATCCGCGTCTTCAGCGGCGTAAGGCCCGGCGACTTCAATCTCTACCTGATTAAAGGTTTTTTGTTTTGCGCCTTTACCAGCGACTTCTTCGAAGCTGATGCATTTATGGCCCAGATATTTCAGCGCTAAGCTATCCATATCATGGCGAGTAGCAACGGAATTTAAAACATAGGATTCCAGCTGAGTATCAAACGCAACGCCTTGTAGTTGAATACCATGATTCGCCAGCACGTGTTGGTCGTACTTCATATGCTGGCCAACTTTTTTCTGGTTATTATCTTCCAGAATGGGTTTTAACAGAGCGAGTACAGCATCACGTTCCAGCTGTTGTGGAGCGCCTTCGTAATCGTGAGCCAGCGGCACATAGGCGGCTTCTCCTGCTTCTACCGCAAACGATACGCCGACAATTTCTGCGTCTTTATAATTGAGTGAAGTGGTTTCGGTATCGAAGGCAAATAATTCAGAGGCTTTTAATTTTTCCAGCCAGCCATCCAGCTGTGTTTGCTCGAAAATAACCTCGTATTCGCCTTCTAATTTGGCAGGTAAGTCATCATCGTCTTCCAGCGCTTCGCTCGCGACAGAAGCCGCCGTTTTATCAGCATTTCCGTTGCCTGCCCCCCCTTTGCCGGACAGTTCTGCAATCCAGGCTTTAAATTCCATTTGCTGGAATAAGTTTAATAGCTCATCGTTATTCGCTGGTTCAGCCAATAATTCTGTGATGTTTTTTTCCAGTATCACATCACATTTAATGGTGGCTAATTCTTTTGATAAAAACGCCTGCTCTTTATGCTCTTCCAAACGCGGTGCTAAGGTTTTGGCACCACGGAAGCTCAGGGTCTTCACCTCGTCGAGGTTGTCGTAAATCGTTTCTAAACTGCCTAACCCGGCCAACAGACCAACGGCGGTTTTTTCGCCCACTTTTGGCACACCCGGGATGTTATCGACCTTGTCACCCATCAACGCCAGGAAGTCGATAATCAGCTCCGGGCCAATGCCAAATTTGGCTTTCACACCGTCGATATCCATAAAGGTATCGGTCATGGTGTTAATCAGAGATACATGCTCGTTCACCAGCTGTGCCATGTCTTTATCGCCGGTCGAAACAATCACATCACGCTTGGCAGCGGTCGCCTGTGCCGCTAGCGTACCAATCACATCATCCGCTTCCACGCCTTCAATAATCAGCAGTGGTAAACCCATGGCGCGGATAATGTTGTGAATCGGTGCAATCTGTTCACGCAGCTCTTCCGGCATGGGTGGACGATTGGCCTTGTACTCGGCATACATATCGTTGCGGAAGGTTTTGCCCTTGGCATCAAACACCACCACCACTTCGGATTCTGGGTAATCCTTTTGCAGGCGTTTGATCATGCTGATCACACCTTTGATGGCATTGGTGTGCAGCCCTTTGGAATTGGTCAGCAATGGAATCGCATGGAAGGCGCGGAACAGGTAAGAAGAACCATCAACAAGAATAACGGGCTGCGACATAATATTGATCTAATCCTTGGTTTAGGGCGACTGGTTTAGTGATAATGCACTTGCTCTGGCAACGCGATACACTGAAGTTAAATAAAGGGGAGTATTCTACCATGGCGTTTAAAAAAACACTGGCTGTTGCCCTGATTTCGGTAACCGGTTTATTCGCTTCGCTGGTTCAGGCCGATGACCCGGTGGGTGAAACCGTGACCATCCGTAATGATGGCGATAACACCTATTACGAGTTTCGTATCAACGGCAAAATCAGTGAAATTAAAGTGGTTCCGAAGAAGGGGCCTCCGTATTACCTGATTCCAACCCACGAGGCGGATGGTGATTTTATGCGTAAAGATGACCCGGAGATGCGGGTGCCGAGCTGGGTCATCTTCCGTTGGTAACCTTAACCCCTACCTGCGTTGCCAATGCTGCGTTAAATTTGATCTCACAATGCTCATTTATTTCAATAAACTGCGCTTGCTCCATCAAATTTGCCTTGCTTTGCCTGCCTCGGTAACGGTTAACAGAAATAGCTTAAAACATATTATGTCCGTATATACTCCGCTCACTCAGGCTCAGGTCGAAACCTTTATGCAGGGTTTCCCGCTGGGTGAGCTGCAACATTACCAAGGCATCGAAGCCGGTGTCGAAAACACCAACTTCTTTGTTACCACCACCCAGGGTGAGTTTGTTCTGACCCTGTTTGAACAACATCAGTATGACGAAGTGCGGGAGCTGGTCACGCTGGCGCATCATCTGGGCAAAGCCGGGCTACAGGTTCCGGCGCCGCTGGATGATCAACAAGGTGAGTGGTTACACACATTAGAAAATAAGCCCGCTATTTTGTGCCACCGCTTGCCCGGCAACCATATTGAGCAGCCGTCTGCAGCACATTGTTTCGCCATTGGCGCCGCATTAGCGGAGCTGCATCAGGCCGCGCGTGATCTGCCACAAAACCGCCCGGATGAGCACGGCCTGGAGTGGGCCAGCAATATGCTGGATAAACTGGCTGATGACTTATCCACAACAGAGAAATCTCTGCTGGCTGCCGAAGTTCAGTGGCAACAGGCGAATCAGACTCAATGGCAATCACTGCCAACAGGTTGGATTCATGGCGATTTATTTCACGATAATGCCCTGTTTGTTGAGGGCGAAAGCGCCGATCGGGTGGGCGCTATCCTTGATCTGTACCACGCCAGCTCCGGTGTATTACTGATGGATCTTGCCATCGTCGCCAACGACTGGTGCTGCGACAAACAAGGCAACTGGTTGGGCGACAAGCAACAGGCGCTGCTGGATGGCTATCAATCGGTAAGAACCTTAACCGATACAGAGCACGCCTGCTGGAATCAGGCATTACGGGCCGGGGCGCTGCGGTGGTGGGTAGGTCGTCTGGCGAACCGCCGCAAGCAACAGCAGTCTGGCGCAGAAATGACCGCAATTAAAGATCCTGGCGAGTATCAGGCCAAGCTGGAGAAGCGCCGAGCGTGATATAGAAGCTTAAAGTTCGCAAACACAAAAAAGCCGCTGCAAACTCATCATTTGCAGCGGCTTTTTAGTATCTGGCGTTTATATCGGCAGTCGATTAACGACCAGACATAAACTTGATGGCGCCCAGGATTTCGTCATCAGAACAGGTCGCGCAGTTACCTTTTGGCGGCATAGCATTGATACCGTTGATGGCGTTCGCCAGAGTCTGATCCATACCTTTGCTCAGGCGGTCGTCCCATGCAGCTTTATCACCATTTTTGGGTGCGCCCAGAATGCCAGCACCGTGACAAGCGCCACAAGCGGTGTTGTAAACTTCTTCACCCGAGCGTGGGCCAGACGCAGCGACAACAGCGCCACCACAATCAGCACCGACACACACTTCGCCAACTGGCTTGATGCGTTCACGAATCTTATCGTTCTGAGCGTCGGTGTTAGCGAAGGTTTGCGCCGCTACCAGAGCAGCTGCAGCCAGAATCAAAGCTTTCAGTTGTTTCACGGAAGTGTCCTCTCATAAGCCGCTACGGCTTACCCATTTATTAAAATAATAAAAGTTAAAATCGGCGGGCATTATAACGGCATTTTGTGGGGGTTTAAATTCTGATCGCCCAGAAAGCACTGATCAAACTCAAAACTTGGTCACTTTTCGTGCGGCTTACTGCTCTGAGTCATCATGATGACGGGGTTTCACGCATGGTCAGCCGTTACGCAGTCAGCTAAGGTTAAGCTTTTCGTCATCATATTACTGATAAGATCCGCGACTCCCGTTATGGAAATCACCATGAAACGCCGCCAGCTATTCACACTATTGCCCGCTGCCCTGTTACTACCCAGCAGTTTGTTATTACCCGCCAATGCGGCACGGGCAGAAACCGAATTTGAGCGTTATAAACGCCAGCAGCAAGCCGGTGTGGATAACTTAAAACTGGACTGGCAGCGCTATCGCAGCCGCTACCTTGAAGCCTATCGCAGTTATCAGCGCCGGGTGAGCCGCGTTTGGGCATCACCAGAGCTATCGGGCAGAACCCAGTGGGTTGAATACAACCAGGATCTGAGCAGCAAGCGTGTGGTCGACTTTGAGCGCAACGAAGTGCGACTGTCGTTCACCAACCTCGACGGTGCACGTTTATCTGAACAGCGTATCCGTGCTGAATTTGAAAAGGTGATCGCAGCGACCATTGGTGAGTCGTATCAACAGGACCCGGTATTAGCCGATGCAGCCGGTAAGCAAGCACCCACATCCGCCGACAGTGTCACCCAGATCGCGCCAGAGGATATCAATCGCTTATTAGAGCAAGCCAAACAACAGCAGGAAACAACTCGTAAAGGCGATGTGATTACCGTCACCATTCCCCTGAATACCAATGCCGTACCACAACGCGCCCAAGGGTATCTGCCCACCGTAAAAGCCGCTGCCCGCAAATGGAATGTCCCCGTGCCATTGGTACTCGCCATTATGCAAACCGAATCGGCGTTTAACCCAATGGCACGCAGCCATATTCCGGCTTTTGGCCTGATGCAGATTGTTCCGGGCAGTGCCGGTCGTGATGCCAGTAAACATGCTTACGGCCGTGAGCGTTTACTATCGGGTTCCGAACTGTTTCAGCCAGAAACCAATATCGAGCTGGGGTGTGCTTACCTGAACCTGCTGGATACCCGCTACTTAAAAGCCATTACCAACCCCAGGAGCCGCCAGTTCTGCACCATTGCCGCTTATAATACCGGCGCTGGTAATGTCGCCCGCGCCTTTAGTGGCAATACCTCGGTATCCGCGGCGGCCAAGCGCATCAATGCCATGACACCCACTCAGGTGTATGCGCATTTACGCCAGAATTTAAAGTACCAGGAAGCGCGCAACTATATTTATAAAGTGACGCAGGCCATGCCCGCGTATCAGGCTTAACCTTTATCAGAGCGAGTTTTTCAGGCACAAGTTGTTTCAACTCCTGCCGCTTGATAGCATGCGTATAACCTATACGCATTATTTATGTGAGGTATCTGCCATGCGCGAAGTTTTTGATAAAACGGCTCCTAAAAAAGCAACCAATGTCAGCATTAATAGCAGCTTACTGAGCGAAGCCAAAAGCTTAAAAGTGAATCTGTCAGCGACCTTAGAAAGCGCATTAGAGGATGAAGTCCGGAGAAGCAAACGCAAAGAGTGGCTGGCAGAAAATCAACAAGCCATTGAACAATGTAATCAGCTGGCGGAGTCGAACGGTTTATTTGCCGATAAGCACCGGGGGTTTTAATGCAGCAATACGACTTGTATGCCAATAACGACCCCGATAGCCAAGCAGCGTACCCCTATTTTGTTGATATACAAACTGGCCTTTTGGCCGACCTGAACAGCCGGGTGGTTATTCCTATAGTGCCGGCTTCAGAAACCAGACCTTACCCCAAAAACCTATGCCCCGTGGTAGACATTAACAACCGGCCATATGCGCTACTGACCCACCAGGTTACAACGGTATCGTCTTCATTTTTAATCACTAAAGAAGGCAGTTTACGATTAAACCGGGACGATATTATTGCTGCGCTCGATTTCCTGTTAATGGGTATTTAACACCATTATCCAATGTCATTCTTCTTCCCTCACAGAGGCCTGAATATGCAACCCAAAGTCTTCTTGTTGCTCACCGGTGACGAACTGCTCAGCGGCGATATTGTCGACAGCAATAGCGCCATGCTGGCCGATCAGTTAGCCACACTGGGGCTACGACCCGGCAAAAAAGTAACGGTAGGCGATGCGCTGGAAGATTTGGTCAGTGAAATGGACGCCCTGTCAGCCGCCGCCGATGTTCTGATTGTCAACGGTGGCCTGGGGCCAACCGAAGACGATAAAACCGCGCAGGCCTTAGCCGAAGTACTGGGCGTTGAGCTGGAAGAAAACCCGGTTGCACTGGCACAGATCGAACAATGGTGCACCCAACGCAATTACCCCATGAACCCGGCGAATCAGAAACAAGCGCTGTTACCCAAAGGGGTGAACATTATTGAAAACACCCGTGGCAGTGCCCCGGGGTTTTATTGTGAACACAATCAATGCCTGATGTTTTTCACCCCCGGTGTACCACACGAACTCAAAGCCATGACCGAGCTGGCGATTCTGCCTGCCATTCAGCAGCAGTTCACCACCATTGAGCCACACTCCACCAAACGCCTGCAGGTGTTTGGCATGGGTGAGTCCTCACTGCAATTAAAATTGCGTAAACACATTACTGATTGGCCAGAGGATGTGGAGTTGGGCTTTCGTGCCGCCAGTGCTCAGGTTGAGGTTAAACTCACCGCCCGCACACAGGCCGCCGAAAATAAGCTCGACGATCTGGCACAGCGGGTAAAGCAGGTATTAGGCGCTCACGTGATTGGCGACGGTTCGGTTCAGTTAGCTCAGCTATTGGTTGAACAACTGGCAAGCCGTCAGCAAACCATCACCACCGCAGAATCCTGCACCGGTGGTTTAATTGCTTCGCGTATCACCGCCATTGCTGGCTCGTCAGCGGTATTTGGTGCGGGTTTTGTCACCTACTCCAATGACATGAAACAACAGATGATTGGTGTACAAGGGTCCACCTTAGATAAACATGGCGCGGTATCAGAGGCTGTTGTTGTGGAAATGGCCCGTGGTGCCCTGACCAACAGCAACAGTGACTGGGCCGTTGCGGTGAGTGGCATTGCCGGGCCAGGTGGTGGCAGTGACGACAAGCCGGTAGGCACGGTATGGCTGGCCTGGGGCCGCGCTGACACCAGTGCTAATACCAGCAAGCTGAAAACGGTAAAACTGTTTTTACCATTTGAAAGAAAGCGCTTTCAGCATTTTGTCGCGCATGCCGCGCTGGATCTGATCCGCCGCGAGGTATTGGGCATTGACGAAAAGCCCAACTATTTTCCTTAAGGCTTGTTAGAAACAACCGCACCACGTTAGAGTAATCTGATTCATCACAGGAAACGATCTATGAAATCCTACATGCAAATAATTGGTCTGGCGTTTTTATTGCCGCTGTTTGTAGCAATGTCTGGCTGCACCCTCAAAGTAGCCGCTCCGGAAAAGCCAATCACCATTAACCTCAACGTAAAAATCGAACATGAGGTACGGGTTAAGGTCGAGAAAGACCTGGAAAACCTGTTTGAATCTGAAGACGATTTGTTCTGATCACAGCATAAGGAATATCACCATGAAAAAATTGACTGTATTACTGAGCGCCATGCTGTTTTCATTGTCGGCCTGGGCACTAGATCTGGGTGCTGCCAAAAGCCAGAAACTGGTAGGCGAAAAAAGCAATGGCTATCTGGGATTATTAGTCAGCAGCAATACCGATGCGGCGGCTTTAATTGCTGAAATCAATAACAAGCGCAAAGCCAAATATCAGCAAATTGCCAACAAGCAGAATACCCAGCTGGCTAATATTGAAAAAATTGCCGGTGAAAAACTGACCTCCAAAGCCAAAGCAGCAGGCCAGGCTTATCAGGATGCCAATGGCAATTGGGTTAAATAACAGCAACTAACATCAGGACACAGGCTATGGATATCAGCACAATCGTCACACTGGTTATTATCGCGTTAATCATCATTTATGTGATTGGCATTTATAACAAACTGGTGATGTTAAAAAACCGCTACGAAAATGGCTTTTCACAAATTGAAGTTCAGTTAAAGCGTCGTTATGACCTGATTCCCAACTTGGTAGAAACCGCAAAGGCGTATCTGAAGCACGAAAGTGAAACACTGGAAGCCGTAGTCGCTGCACGTAACGAAGCAGCCGCTGGCTTAAAGGCCGCAGCACAACATCCCGGTGCGGCGGATGCCATGAAACAATTAGCAGGTGCTGAAGGTATGCTGGCCAATGCCATGGGACGCTTAAATGTCACCATGGAAGCTTACCCGGACTTAAAAGCAAACCAGAATATGATGCAGGTTTCAGAAGAACTGAGCAGCACCGAAAATAAGATTGCCTTTGCACGCCAGGCCTTTAATGACGCGGTTACGGCTTACAATACCTATCGTCAGTCATTCCCTCCGGTCTTTTTTGCTAATACTTTTGGCCACTCAAGCGATGCCGAATTATTAGAATTTGAAGACAGCGCACAAATTCAGGCCGCGCCCAAAGTCTCGTTTTAATTTTTATATTCCCGGTTTTTACCGGGAATTTTTTATGCTTTTTAGCGAAAGGGTCTTTTATGGATTTTTTCAGCCATCAGGATCAGGCCCGAAAGCGTACCGGCCAACTGGTAATGCTTTTTGCGCTGGCCGTGATTACCCTGATTGTTTTATTAAATTTACTGGTGGCAACCGTGCTCTGGTATGGCGACGAACAGCTGATTGGTCAATATCAGGATGTGGTTAATCTGGCGGATGACCCCACCACAGGCATGCCCGCCACTCCCACCATTTTAGATTATGTCACCATTGAACAATGGGCCTTAATTACACTGGGTGTTCTGATCGTGATTGGTGTCGCCAGCCTGGTTAAGTGGCTGATGCTGAGAGGTGGTGGTAAAACCGTGGCGGAATCCTTAGGCGGTCGCCTGTTAAACCCAGACAGTAAAAACTTCTATGAAAAGCGCTTATTAAATGTGGTGGAAGAAATGGCGATTGCCTCCGGTATGCCAGTGCCGCCCGTCTATGTACTGGCCGACAACAGCATTAACGCTTTTGCTGCTGGTTATCAGCCATCGGATGCGGTAATCGGTGTGACCAAAGGCTGTATGGAGCAGCTAACCCGAGACCAGTTACAAGGCGTTATTGCCCATGAATTCAGCCATATTTTTAATGGCGATATGCGCTTAAATATTCGCTTAATGGCGATTTTATTTGGCATTTTATTTATCGGTATGATTGGCCGTTTTTTATTTGAAGCGGCGCTACGTGGTGGCCGATACCGTTCCAGCAATAATAAAAACAACCCACTGCCATTAATCGCCATTGGTGGTGGTTTAATGGTGATTGGTTATGGCGGGGTATTTTTTGGCAATCTCATTAAATCCGCAGTATCACGCCAGCGCGAATTTTTAGCCGATGCCTCAGCAGTACAATTTACCCGTAACCCAGATAGCATCAGCGGCGCACTAAAAGTGATTGGTTATGGTGCTGGCAGCGAGATTTCTTCACCGGAGCGTGATGAAACTTCCCATTTATTTTTTGGTCAGGCATTACCTTTTCGCTTTGGCTGGTTTCAGACTCACCCGCCCATTGATGAGCGTATTCAGCGTGTCGATAAACACTGGAACGGTCAATACCTGGCGCCTCAAACCCGGCAGCAAGCAGAGCAGGAATCTCCACAGTTTGTTTCAGCCGACAACTCCAGTACCAACACCATTACTGGCACAGACAAACTGACAGCCGTTGCTGCCACGGTTGCAGCCGCTGCGTCATTAACCGAAAAAGCTCCGATTGAATTTCAGGCTTCGGCAGCAACGGAAAACTCAGCCCAAGAACTTTCTGATCAGGCGCTCTCAATTCAGGCACTGCAAAAACTCACCGATGCTGCCCATGAAACTTACAGCGCCCGGGCGTTATTATTCTTGTTGTTACTCGCCCCGAAAGAGCGCTTGGTACACGACCAGCAATTAGATCAGATTCGTCAGAACCATGGTGATGATTTATTTAAAACCGTGCTGCGTCTGATTCCGTTGTCAGAACAACTGGATGCCAAAGAACGCTTACCTCTGGTTGAAAAAGCCTTCCCGGCATTAAAGCAGTTATCCGCGGTGCAATATCAGGAATTCCGCACCACCATTGTTCAGCTTGCTAAAGCCGATGGCGAAATTGATATTTTTGAGTGGTGTTTATATCGGCTGGTATTACGTTATCTGGAGCCTGCGTTCAGCGAGGTTAAACCGATAAAAGCCAAATACAATAAGGCTGAAAAACTCAACTCAGAAATTGCCACGGTATTATCGTATCTTGCTCACTATGGCCATGATTCACAGGCCGCAGCGGAAGCCGCATTTAACAGCGCGGTTCAGGTTGCCGGTTTTGACTCAGGTAAGGTGATGTTACAACCACACAACACCTCGTTAAAACCGTTGAATCTGGCACTGGCGAAACTGACTGAGGCTTACCCTCATGTAAAAGGCCGGTTTATTAAAGCACTGGCAGCATGTGTACAGGCCGATGATCAATTACGCAGTGTTGAACTGGATATTGTGCGTACCATCGCAGCCATTTTAGAAAGCCCGGTGCCGGGATTGTTTGATGACTCCGGCACTCATTAATTTTGTGGATTATTAGCAGGCCTTAGCCTGCGATTCAGAATTAAACTGCAACTCTGCCAAACGCTTATACAGCGGGGAGGTATTTAATAATTCCTGATGTGAACCAATCGCCACCAACTTGCCCTGATCAAACACAGCAATACGGTCAACATGCATCACGGTGGCTAAGCGGTGGGCAATAATAAAGGTGGTGCGATCCTTCATCAGCTCATCCAGCGCCTGCTGTACCAGATGTTCACTCTGAGCATCCAGGGCACTGGTGGCTTCATCAAGTAATAAAATTTCCGGGTCGCGTAAAATCGCCCGGGCGATGGCTAACCGCTGTTTTTGCCCACCGGATAATTTCACGCCTTGTTCACCTAAAAATGACTGATATTTTTCAGGTAATTGCTCAATAAATTCATCGGCGTGGGCTGCTTTCGCCGCAGCAAGAATTTCTGCTTCACTGGCATTTGGCTTACCGTACCTCAGGTTATCCCAGACGTTTGCACTGAATAACACCGGCTGTTGTGGTACTAACGCAAACTGGCTGCGTAATGCTTGCAGATTCCAGTCTTTAATACGCTTTCCGTGTAATAAAATATCGCCCTGCTGCGGATCACGAAAGCGCAGCAATAAATCAAACAGAGTGGATTTTCCCGCACCCGATGGACCGACTAAAGCGATGCGCTCACCGGCTTTAATATTCAGCGTCAGATCTGAAACCGCCTGACGATCAGGTCGGGATGGATAGTGATAACCCACTTGCTGAAAGCTTAATAAAGAATCAGACGCGCTAGCCGCTGGAGCAGGTTCTGCCGCTGGTTTATTCGACAGTGGCGATTGAATTTCGGCTTCGGTGGCGAATAATTCACGAATACGCTCTGCTGCACCAGCGGCACGTTGTACTTCGCCGTAGACTTCGGTCACCGCGGCTAATGAGCCTGCGACCATAAGGGCGTAAAACACAAACGCTGCCAGTTCACCGCCGGATAACTGGCCGGAAATCACATCGCTGCCGCCGATATATAACATGCCTGCAACGGACCCCATCACCAGCATCATTACCAGCATAATTAAAAAGGCCCTTTGGCGAATCCGGCGTAGCGCTACATCAAACGCGCCTTCAGCAGCGTCACTGAACTGCTGGGTAACAATATCTTCCCGGGTAAACGCCTGAACCACTTTAATATGCTGCAGGCTTTCACCCGCCCAGGCACCAACATGGGCAATTTTATCCTGACTGTCACGCGATAGTTTTTTCACCTTACGACCCAGATAAATCATCGGAAAAACAATCAGGGGAACAGCAATTAAAACAATTAAACTGAGTTTTAAATTGCTGATAAACATCAGCGTAATACCGCCGAGAAACGTCAGTGAATTGCGCAACGCAAACGAAAAGGAAGAACCAATCACGGTTTGCAACAACGTGGTATCGGTGGTTACCCGGCTCTGGATTTCACCGGCAAGGTTATCTTCAAAAAAACTGGGCGGCAGACTGACCAGGTGCTGGTACAGCTGCTTACGGATATCCGCCACCACTCGCTCACCCAACCAGGAAATCATATAGAAACGGAAATAGGCACCAACGGATACCAGCACCACCAATACGCCAAAGATGCTCAGCGCATCGGCCAGCCCTTGGGTCGACTGCGCTGCAAAACCGTTATCCACCATCAGACGTACCCCCTGCCCCAGACCTAAGGTCAGGCCAGCGGTCATGACCAGCGCCACGATGGCAATGGTTAAACGGAGTTTATAAGGGCGAACAAATTGCCAGAGCCAGCGCAGCATGAGAGATCTTCTTATTGGATTTGGAAGGGCAGAGGCTAGCGCCTGAGCGATGGAGGGGCAAGGTGGTATAGGGAATGGAATGTTTCAGGGCCTCCGGTCTTAAATTAGGATTCCCACCAAAGAAATTAGCATATCAACATAATTTACTAATATTTTATTGAAATCTGGCCATCAATGAGTACCATAAACTCAACCAGGGAGTGGTGCATGTATTCAATTGAATGGACAAAAACGGCAGTGAAACAACTGCGTAAGATACAGCCAGATAAGCAGCGCAAAGCCATTTTTTCTGCTGTCGACGGCTTAAAGGATTGTCCAACCAATGCTTCTAACGTAAAAGCACTGAAGCATCATTCAGCTGGTTACCGGCTACGAGTCGGTAATTACCGGGTTTTATTTGATCTGGATAACGGTGTACGCATCCTGACGGTGCAAGAAGTGAGAAAACGAGATGAGCGAACATATTGATACCTCAGCGGTTAGTAATAACGTCAGTCAGCCTCAGTTGATCCGTGATTCTCAGGGCAACCCGCTGTATGCAGTTGTACCTTATGAGGAGTATCAGGCGCTGATTGCAGCCGACAACAAGGTCACGATTCCCCATGAAGTGGTTGGGCTAATGATCGAAAAAGACCTGAGTGCAATGGCCGCCTGGCGTAAGTATCGCGGCTTATCGCAGGCTCAGCTGGCTCAACAGCTGGGAGTCACCCAGGGAGCAATTGCCCAAGCCGAGAAACTGGGCAATAAACCGCATGTCGAAACCTTGCGCGGCTGGGCTGAGGTGCTGGATTGCGAAGTGGCGCAGCTGAGGGAGTAAGCAGAGTCCACCTGAACCTTTCCCTTCTGCTCCAGTCTCATCTAGAATAATGCCTTAACGCCGAAGCTTTCCCGTCTAAGTTTGGTGCTCACATCCTGGTGAGCCCAGATACGACGTGTCAGCCGTGATGGCTCCCGGACATACCGTTTGGGCGTTACATCACCAGGGTTCTGTGGGAAACCACCGGGCCTCCCGCATTTGGAAAGGTGTAGAGAGATGAATTCGTATACCCGGATTCCGCTCACTGAGCTCGGCTCAGGGGAGCTGGAGTCTTATGACACTCAGGTCATCTTAAATGATGACTTTCAGGACACGCATGGCCGGCGTTTCAGCTACCTGCGCCTGTCGATTACCGATGTCTGCAACTTTCGTTGCGATTATTGCCTGCCCGATGGTTATCAGTGTTTGGATAAAACCGAGCCATTATCGCTGGAAGAAATCCGTCAGCTAGCCCAAACCTTTGCCGCCCATGGTACCCGTAAAATTCGTATCACCGGTGGTGAGCCGGTATTGCGCAAAGACCTGCCTGACATCATCGCCGCTCTGAAACAAACGCCAGGCATTGAAACCGTGGCGCTGACCACCAACGGCTATAAAATCAACCAGCACATCGACAGCTGGAAAGCTGCTGGGCTGGATCAATTAAATGTCAGTATCGACAGTTTAGACCCGAAAGTTTTTCAGACCATTACCGGCCATGATCGCCTGCAGGAAATCCTCACTGGCATTGATCGTGCGTTTGAGCTGGGTTTTAAAGACGTCAAAGTCAACGCAGTTTTACTGAAAAGCCACAACGCCAATGAGCTCAACAGTTTCCTGAACTGGATTAAAACGACACCTGTCACTTTACGCTTTATTGAGCTGATGGAAACCGGGCAGAACCCGGATTATTTTGCCAAAAATCATCTCAGTGGTGAGCAGATTAAACAGCAACTATTGGCAAATGGCTGGCAGCAGAAAATCCGTAATAAAGACGCTGGCCCGGCGCAGGAGTTCGATCACCCGGATTATCGCGGTAGCATTGGTCTGATTATGCCGTACAGCAAAGATTTTTGTTCCAGTTGTAACCGCCTGCGTATTACCGCGTTGGGCAAACTGCATTTATGCCTGTTTGGCGAGCAAGGTTATGATCTTCGTCATTTAATGGCAGAAGGTAAACAAGCCGAGCTGGAAACTGCCATTCAGGGATTATTACGCGATAAAAAAGCGACCCATTTTCTGCATGACGGGCAAACCGGTGCCATTCAGCACTTTGCTCAGATCGGCGGTTAAGAGGGACGGTTGATGAGTACTCTTGATGATGCCATCGCGTAATTCCAGAATCATTGCCGCCATTCTGGCCGGTGGTTTATCCAGCCGAATGGGCACCGACAAAGCATTATTACAGGATAATCAACAGCAAAGTCAGTTACAGCGAGCTTGTTCTGTTATTCAGCCGTTGATCGACGATAGCGTGATTCAACAGGCAGTTATTAGCCGGGCGCTTAATTCTGAAGAGCAGCAACAACTGGGGTGTAAATTTATTCAGGATTTGGTTGAAGAGAAAGGGCCGTTGGGGGCCATTTATTCTCTGATTCAGGTGTTAAAACATCAGTGTGATTATTTATTGTTATTGCCAGTGGATTTGCCTTTTATTCAGACATCGAATCTGAATACCTTGATTAATGATGGTTTGGAAAATCAGTCAGCCTGTTTTTATCAGGGTCATTTTTTGCCGTTGTTTTTACCGCTTTCAGATCCGTTGATTCAATACCTTGAACAGCAATTGAATTGTAAGAATGGCAATCTGAGTGTCCGGGGTTTATTAACCAAGCTGGGCAGCCAGGCAATACCGTATAACGAAGATGAGAAGTTTTTGACTAATGCCAACACCCCCGAACAGTGGTTGGCTATTCAGAAATTATTAACCGAGGGAAATAAGCAAAATATACCTTTATAGCAGCGATAGGATATCGCGGTAGCGCGGCAGGTACAGGGATGTACCTTCGGCGCGGCGGCTAAAGGTATATTTTGCTTGTTTTCTTTACTTAAAAACCTCGAAATAAAAGGGCATTACTTTTCACCACCGGATCGGACAGCACATCCATGTGCTGGCGATCCTACCGCGACATCCTGTCGCTGTTCAGAAAAGCAATACTCTTTCATTTCCTACGTGACATGAATGGGAACCATAATCATGGCCAAAACATTTACCGACGACTTTATTGCACTGAACATTGCCGTCTTAACCGTATCCGATAGCCGCACCGAAGATACCGACACCAGCGGCAAGTTACTGGTCGAGTCATTGCAGGCCGAAGGGCACTCGCTGTGCGATAAAAAAATCGTAATCGACGATGTGTATAAGATTCGTGCTCAGATCGCTAACTGGATCGCTGACGAAACCACACAAGCCATTTTGGTAACAGGTGGCACCGGTTTTACCGGTCGTGACTCTACCCCCGAAGCCGTAACGCCTCTGTTTGATAAAACCATCGACGGCTTTGGCGAACTGTTCCGTCAGATTTCATTCCAGCAGATTGGCACTTCTACCGTGCAAAGCCGCGCAATTGCCGGTTTATCGAACGGTACAGTTATTTTCTGTATGCCGGGTTCCACCAATGCCTGTCGTACTGCCTGGGATGAAATTATTAAAACCCAGTTAAACAGCACCCATCGCCCGTGTAATTTTGTGCCGCAATTAAAGCAAGTCAGCACGGCTGAATGCGAAAGCCGCGGTTAATAATTGTGATGGGAATGGAATAAAAGAATATGTCTGAATTTTCTCATGTAAATGCCAATGGCGAAGCCAATATGGTCGACGTTAGCGCAAAGGCAGCGACTGTCCGGGTTGCTCGGGCGGAAGGTTACGTCAATATGAGCGCTGAGACTCTGGCGAAAATTCTCGCCGGAGATCATCACAAAGGTGATGTATTTTCTGTTGCGCGCATCGCCGGTATTCAGGCCGCCAAACAAACCAGCAACCTGATTCCATTGTGTCACCCGCTGATGTTATCCAAAGTCGCAGTGGAATTTCAGCCAGAGCCAGAGCAAAACCGTGTGCGGATCGAGTCTCTCTGTAAATTAACCGGCCAGACTGGTGTTGAAATGGAAGCACTCACGGCGGTTTCTGTTACCGCACTTACGTTGTTTGATATGTGCAAAGCGGTTGATCCGGGCATGGAGATTTCCAGTGTCAGAGTGCTGGAAAAACAAGGCGGCAAAACCGGCCACTGGCAGGCAGGAGAATAGCAATGAAAGTGTTATTTTTTGCCCAGCTGCGAGAGCGCTTAAACTGCGACAGTACTGAACTGAATATCGAATTACCTGCTCGGGTTAATGAAATACGCGAAGCGCTGCTTGTCCGGTTTCCAGATCATACCGATTTATTGCAAAGCGGCAGAGCGCTGGTTGCGATTAACCAGGAGTTAATTAATAACGAAGCCACCGAAGTAACTGCATCGGATGAAGTTGCTTTTTTCCCACCCGTTACCGGCGGTTAAATTTTCAGGTATCCAGTTATGCATGACTTTATCCGCGTTCAGGAAGCCGACTTTGATATCAACGCCGAATATCAGGCTATGCGTGACAATAACCGAGAAGACGGTGCTATTGTATTTTTTGTTGGTCAGGTACGGGAAATGAATCAGGGCTCAGAAGTCACTGGGTTATATCTGGAGCATTACCCAGCGATGACTGAGAAATCACTACAGAGTATTGTGGCCGAAGCTCGTGAACGCTGGCCGATGTTAAACCGTGTTCGTTTAATTCATCGGGTTGGCCAACTACATATTTCTGATCAGATTGTATTTGTTGCCGTTAGCAGCAGCCATCGAGAGGCTGCGTTTGAAGCCTGCCATTTTATTATGGATTTCCTGAAAAACCGGGCACCGTTCTGGAAAAAAGAAACCATTGAGTCAGGTGACCGCTGGGTAGAAGCGCTTCAGAAAGATAAAGATGCGCTGGATAAGTGGTGATGAGATAATTTTATATTATCACTACTATATCAGCAGTCTTGTTATTTTATATTTAACTCACCCCTGATTCTTGATTTAATCAGTACAATAAATTTGTGTAAATTTTTTACTCCATTCTCAACATCGTTACTCTCAAGGCACTCGATAAACCTCTCAATTCCATCAATCTCATCTTGCTTTCCGTAAAGTTGAATATTAGAGCGAGCAGTTTCAATTTTTTTTAACAAATCAGGATCAGCCTCAAATGGCGCTCCGTATTTTTGCATTGTGAACCAAACAGGTAAAAATGATTCGAGAGCTCCGAGGCGGTACTCCAATCGTCTTTTAGCTATTTCATGCTTGCGAGATAAAATATTATTTACGAACCAGCCAATGACAACCACTACAACAGATATAAGAGGTATATAATCCTTCATGATCATACATATTTCCATAACATTCGTATACCTTAATAATTTTATCTATTGACAGCCAGACCGTTCCTATCGGCTAAACGAGTACCTTATATTATTGGTTTAATAATATATTCATTCAGGAAAGCCACTAAAGTTTTTAGCTTCTAACCCTTCTTTTAACCAACACGCTTCTTCTGATGAGAATATATTGGCTTGAGGTTTTATATCTGGCATCTCATTTAGCGAGCCTGCTGGCACAATAAGTGATGTTTTAGTTTTATTAACAAATGGCAGCGCTGAACCACATTCTCTGCAAAACGCTTTAGAAAACTCTCTTTCTGGATGTTCATAAGTAACAACATTACCTTCACCGCTAACCCATTCTATATTATCTGGATCTGTGAATATATTTGAAGCAAATGCCGAGCCTGTTAATTGTTGGCATTGTTTGCAATGACAATGATAGAAAGCCTTAAAATTGTCATTCATCGAGAATTTTACGTGCCCACACAAGCACTCTCCCGTTAAAATTTTACTCAATTTCTACATTCTCCATATTTTTAACTACTTAATGACATCTGACCTTACATTGGTGAATATTATTATGATCCATCATAATAATGAACATCTATTTTTTATACACCCTCAAAACCAATCCGCCTGCATATCCAAGCAAGTGGTATCAAACGTCGTTAATAATTTGGCCTGATGATTAATCTCACCCATTTCCCAGCGCATAAAATACTGCGCTGCTTGTAGTTTGCCAGCTAGGAATTGCTGGTCTTCTTCCACATCAGAATCAGCAAACGTTTCAACGGCTTTGTCAGCCATCTCTAACCACAACCAGCCAATCACCATCTTGCCCATCATATCCAGGAAAACAGCCGAGTTAGCCAAGCCTTGTTCAACCTCACCCTGTTGCAGTTTTTGGCCTAAAGCCATAACACATTCAATAAATACGGTGAGATGTCGCTGATACATTTCAACCAGCGGGGTTAGCGGCCTTTTCTGAATGGCAGACCTTAATGTTTGTTTAACCTTCGCCAGCAGCAGTTGCTGGCCTTTGCCATTGTATTGCCACATTTTCCGCCCTAATAAATCCAAAGACTGAATACCATGAGTACCTTCGTGAATTGGATTTAAACGATTATCGCGATAACACTGCTCCACCGGATATTCGCGGATATAACCGGAACCACCCAGCACCTGAATCGCTAAGTCATTCGCACGCGGGCCATAATAAGACGGAAAAGATTTAACGATAGGCGTTAATAAATCGAGCAGAATAGCGCTGTCTTCTGCTTTGCTCTGATCAACTTCGCCTTCCATTTCGTCCACCAGCCGCGAGGCAAATAAACATAATGCCAGCGAGCCTTCGACATAACTTTTTTGCGCCAGCAACATACGTTTTACATCCGCATGTTCAACAATATTTATAGGTTTGGAATTCGGTTCCCGATTATCGATATGGCGGCCCTGAGGGCGGTTCCGGGCGTAATCGAGTGATTCCAGATAACCCCGGTAGCCAATCATGGCGGCACCAAGGCCAACACCAATACGCGCTTCGTTCATCATTTTGAACATGTACGACAGGCCTTTATTGGCTTCGCCAATTAAATAGCCATGGCAGTTATCCTGCTCACCAAAGTTCAATACAGTAGAAGTAGTGCCGCGATAACCCATTTTATGTAACAGGCCAGCCAGTTTAACGTCGTTACGTCCGGCCAGGGAGCCATCGGGATTGGTTAAAAATTTCGGCACAATAAACAGCGAGATACCTTTTACACCGGCCGGAGCGCCTTCGATGCGTGCCAACACCAAATGCACAATATTCTCGGTGATATCCTGATCACCACCAGAGATATACATTTTCTGGCCTTTAATACGATAACTGCCATCGGCGTGAGGAATGGCTTTGGTGGTCAGGTCGCCCAGCGACGAGCCAACATCCGGTTCGGTTAAAGCCATGGTTCCGGCAAAACGACCATCAAACATTGGCGGCAGAAAGGTAGACTTCTGCTGCTCACTGCCAAAAGCATGAATCACGTTCGCCGCCGCGCTGGTTAAGAAAGGGTAACCCGCCGTTGATGGATTCGCAGCCAGAAAATAGGCATTACAGGCGGCATGAATCAGGGATGGCAATTGCATACCACCATCGGCAAAATTATGGCGGGCCGATATCAGGCCGGACTCGGCGAAATGCTTCCAGGCGGCTTTTACCTCAGGAATGGTGGTAACGGTTTCACCGTCAAACTGTGGCTCCTGCGCATCGGCTTTGGCGTTATGCGGCAGAAAATCATGCTCCGCCATTTGCTCCGATGTTTTCAGAATGCCATCAAACGTGGTGCGATCGTGATCACTAAATCGCGCCATCTGAGTCAGCTGCTCAGCATCAAACACCTGATACAGTAAAAATTCGAGATCCTTTTCGTTCACCAACTTAGACATCACATCACTCCGATAAGATTATGACCTGCACCTGTTAACAGGTTTTAGTCAGTATCAGGCGCAACAGGGTGAAGAGATATTGGCATTAATGACTTACTGGAAGCTAAAAGAGACAAAGGCAACGTAAATAGCTCGTTGAGTAAAGGGGGCAAAAAAAGACCCGATAGTCATTGGGGGCGAACTACCGGGTCAACTTCGGATCATTGGGGAAGTACCGAAGAAAAAGAACTACCTATGGAGAAGTAATGGCTTTTCACCATTCTGTTCCCAGCGGGAATATATTCACTATAGACGCTGATCCGGGTTTTGGGTTCCGCAGACAAAAAAGTTAATTGTTTTTTACAATCAAAAACATTCAATTCATAGCTTAGAAAAACAAAAAAGGGCCAACCATACGATTGACCCTTTCTGCTCAGGCAATACAGCAATGAAGGCGTTATTCCGGATCGGGCACACCCACGGCTAAGTCTTCTTCTGCGTCGGCTTCTGGAGGCAGCAACCAGCTGTTTAAACGATTCTTAAGAATCTTCAGACCATCACCGTTGTGCGATGAGAAGGTTTGCACTGTCACCAGGTCGCCAAGGTCTTTGACGGCTTTCTTTACCTGCAACAAGGTATTCTGCGCCGGGCCGCGCTTGAGTTTGTCGGCCTTGGTGAGCAGGATATGCACTGGCATCTGCTTTTCCCGTGCCCAATCCAGCATGGAGTTATCAAACTCTTTCAGCGGATGGCGGATATCCATCAGCAGCACCAGCCCAACCAGCACTTCACGCTTATCCAGATAGTTACCCAGCTCTTTTTGCCATTCATTTTTCTTGGCAACCGGTACCTTGGCAAAGCCATAGCCGGGCAAATCCACCAGACATAACGGCGTTTCTGCGATCTGAAAGTAGTTAATCAGCTGGGTACGGCCAGGCGTTTTACTGGTACGCGCCAGCTTTTTATTGCCGGTAAGCGTATTCAGTGCACTGGACTTTCCGGCGTTCGAACGCCCGGCAAATGCGACTTCCCGCAACACATCCATGGGGCATTGATTCAGTTTTGCCGCACTTTTAACGAAGTGTGTATTGGTGTAGGTCAATGATTCTTGATCTAACATAAGGTAAACGTAATGACCGCCCTGAATTTAATGTTATATAATGCATCGCCTTTGGATGACGCTCTCATTCTATCACAGGGCGATGAGTTCGAGGCTAAGCTTCTAAAAATGAGCAATAGAGAGAGACTCACAAGATGAAAAAATTAGCTGTGATGGCCGCTGCAGTTGTAGCGATGAGTGCAAACGTAAACGCTTTCGACGTAGATACTAAGTACAAGCAAGCTTGTGCAGCGTGCCACGCTGCGGGTGTTGCCGGTGCCCCTAAAGCCTTTGATGCGGCTGCCTGGGAAGCACGTATGGCAACCGGTATGGACGCACTGGTCGCCAGTGTGACCAATGGTAAAGGTGCAATGCCTCCACGCGGTTTGTGCATGGATTGTACCGCTGATCAGTACAAGCAACTGATCAACCATATGGCTGCGCCGAAGTAAGACAACGAATTTACTTATAACCTGGACCTGATGATGAAAAACCTGTTGATTAGCCTGATCGTTTCTGCCGGATTGATGTCTGTTGCTCACGCTGGTGATGCAGACGCTGGAAAAGCCAAAGCCGCCACCTGTGGTGCCTGTCACGGCGCTGATGGTAACAGCCTGGCTCCCACCTTCCCGAAACTGGCTGGTCAGGGCGAACGCTACCTGAACAAACAGATCAAAGACATTCGTGACGGTAAACGTCAGGTTCCTGAGATGACGGCGTTTGTTGCAGGTCTGAGCGATGAAGATATTGCCGATCTGGCTGCCTACTATGCTTCTCAGGCACCGACCGCCGGTGGCGCTGATGAAAACCTAGTTGAACTGGGTCAGCGTATTTACCGTGCCGGTGTTGAAGATAAAGGCATTCCCGCTTGTCTGGCATGTCATGGCCCGGCAGGTGCGGGTATCGAAAACGCAGGTTTCCCACGTCTGGCGGGTCAGCATGCTGACTACACCAAAGCTCAGCTGAACAAGTTCAGCATGGAGCAACGTCAGAACGATGGCGACACCCGTGTTATGCGTGATATCGCTAAGCGTATGCATGCGACTGAGATCGAAGCAGTTGCATCTTACATTCAGGGCCTGCGTTAATCGCCAGCTCTTAGAAAAAGCGGCTTCGGCCGCTTTTTTTATGCCTGCAATCTAAGCATAAGGCCGCTTATCCTGATTCAGTCCGGCTTTACCAAGCTTTTCATAGCCGTTAGTGGGCGCAACTCCCTCTTTTATGCAAGAATGCGAATTCTTTCTTTTACAACCATGACCGCAACAACGGGAGCAATATATGTTTTCTCAGGTTAAGAAATGGATGCTGGCGACAGTGGTACTGCTCACGGCTTCGTTCTCTCAGGCTGCACCTTATGAAGCAGGCAAGCAATACACGGTACTGGATCAGCCCGTTCCGGTATTAGCCGATGGCAAAATCCACGTTGAAGAAGCCTTCTGGTATGGCTGCCCACACTGCTTCCACCTGGAAAGTGTCCTGAAGCCGTGGAAACAACAACTGGCAGCGGATGTCAGCTTCACGGGTGTTCCGGCAATGTTTGGTCGCGCCTGGGTTGTTCATGCACAGCTGTATTACGTAGCAGATGTACTGGGTGTATTACCTCAGGTGCATGATGCGATTTTCCGTGCTCTGCATATCGAAAAACAACGTCTGCTGGATCGTGATGATCAGCGCGATTTTCTGGTTAAAAAAGCGGGTGTTTCAGCAAAAGATTTCGATAAAGCGTATGAGTCTTTCACCGTTAAAAGCCGTATGAAGCAAGGCGACCAGCGTATCCGTGCGTTCAAAATCACTGGTGTACCAGCACTGATCGTACAAGGTAAATACGTTGTTACCGCTCAAACAGCAGGTGGTCAGAACCAGATGCTGAAAGTAGTGGATTATCTGATCGAAAAAGAACGTCAGGCCTTATCAGATCGATAATCATCTAAGCTTGACCAAAGATTGGTGGCCTGTCTGGCTGCCGATCTTATCCCTGCCAAAACCCCACAGCTTACCCCGCCCACCCTCCATTATTAACAAAGTTGTTTTTAATCAGCAGATTTGTCTGCATCTTCTATACTTCCACGCACATGATTTGAACAACAAGGTGAGTACCCATGGCCAAGGGAGCCGGTTCTGACTCAGCCCGACGCTGGCGTGAAAAGTATCTGAACCTGATTGAAGACCACGAGAAACTGAAACGCTCCAGCGAAGAAGATCTGGATAACTACCGTCGTGGTCTGGTAATGGTTTCTCTGCTCGCTGAAGGTCAGTCGTCAACCGTCGACACTCCGCTCAAAGCATTGCGTGACGCCCTGAAGCCCGGCGCCACGGGCATGAACAAAACCATGGATGAGCTGGAGCGTGCCGTACAGCGGTTCGAATCACAAAATTCCGCTCAGGCCGAAGTGCTGCTGGGTCAACTGAATGATGTTGCCAGCAAGTTGTTGCTATGCCCCCTGCCTCGTCCTTTGTTAAAACGCATTAAACAGGTGCGCAAACAGGCCAGCTCTGAATTAGAAAGCTGGTCTGGCTATACCACCCAGCTGCAGAACTGGGTTCAGATTGTTGGCGAAGTCGCGACACTGGAAGGTTACAACGAACCCAAGTCCAAATGGTGGCAACGCTGGTTTAAACCCAACAATGAAGAGTTTGAGGAAGAAACCGAAGTCACCCTGCAGGATGAAAAGCAAGGTGATGAACAAGAACCCGGCTTTTCTCATATTGCTCAGGAAGTGTCCGACACCCTGATCAATCTGTTATCTCAACTGGTGATTCCTGATCGTCTGACCGGTACCGCCACCAGCTTACAAACTCGCTTAGGCAAAGGGCTGAACTGGTACGAATTAGTACCGCTGCTGGAAGATACCGCTGAATTTCTGATCGATTGCTTAGGCAGTGGCCAGCAGGAATTTGAGCGTTTCTTGCAGAATCTGGATCAACGCCTGCAGGCCATTCAGGTTCTGGTCACAGATGCTACCAGCGGTCAGGCAGAACGCGAAAAAGCCCGCCAGGATCTGGACGCTCTGGTACGCGACCAGATTGCCGATATCCGCTCTGTGGTCACTGGCTCAGAAGATCTGGGAGAACTGGGCTCCAGTGTTCGCGAGCATCTGACGCTGATTGTCCGCGCCATGGAAAAGTATCAGGAAGACGAAACCAAACGCGAGCAACGTCTGGCGGAAAAACTGGAAATGCTTCAGGCACGCCTGAGTGAAATGGAGCAGGAAGCCAGTCAGGCCCGGCAAATTATTGAAGAGCACAAACGTCGTGCGACTCACGATGGTTTAACCGGTTTACCCAACCGCGATGCCTATCAGCAGAGGTTGGATGAAGAGCTGACCCGTAAAGCCCGTTATGGTGGATCGCTTACGCTGGTTGTTGCCGATGTAGACCATTTCAAGCGCATCAATGATAACTATGGCCACCTCGCAGGCGATAAAGTTTTGCAATTATTAGCCAAAGCCATGCGCAAGTCTTTACGCGATGTTGATTTTATTGGTCGTTATGGGGGCGAAGAGTTTGTCATCCTGATGCCGGAAACCAACGCCGAAGAAGCCTTGGCCGCGATGGAGAAACTGCGCACAAAAGTGGAAAACAGCCCATTTAATTTCCGCAAAGAGCGGGTCCCAATCACCATGTCGTTTGGTGTTAGCGAATTCCACTCTCTGGAAGACGGCGAAACGGTATTTGAACGCGCCGATAAAGCGCTGTATCAGGCCAAAGCCGAAGGCCGTAACCGCTGTATCATTGGTTGATCTACCGAAAAGTATCGAGTCAGATTGTTTTTTGAGCAGCAACACTAAAGTTCAGGATAGAACTTTTGCACAGCAACGCTGCCCAGAGGGTGAAGCACAAGGATGTGCGAGTGAGCATGCTGCGGTAGCCCGGCAGGGCCAGGGATGGCCCTTCGGGGCGGCGGCAAAAACAATCTGGCTTGATGCTTTTTTATTTGCCTTCTTCTTTCGGTTTGTTAAAGTTTCGCCTACAAACTTACGAACCGAAACTTCTTTTTAAAATCCACCTTATCCCATGCCCAAACGAAATACCGTTCAACGCCGCCAAAGCATTCTTCAACGTCTGTCCGAACAGGGCGAAGTTCAGGTTGAAGCATTGGCACGTGATTTTGAAACGTCTGAAGTTACGATTCGTAAGGATCTGGCAACACTGGAAAAAAGCGGCATGTTATTGCGCCGCTATGGTGGTGCCATTCCACTGCCTCAGGAATTATTGCCCGAAGATCAGCCATCACAAAAACCAGAGCTATCGCAGCGTAAACAAGCCATCGCGGCCGCCGCTTCCGCCTGCATTCGTGATCATAACCGCATCATTATTGATTTTGGTAGTACCACCGCAGCATTGATCCCGGAGCTGAATCGCAAGCAAGGGTTAGTCGTGATGACCAACTCGTTAATTGTCGCCAATGCCATTCGTGAGCTGGAAAACGAACCCACCTTACTGATGACAGGTGGTACCTGGGATGCTCACTCCGAATCCTTTCAGGGACAAATCGCTGAACAAGTGCTGCAGTCTTACGATTTTGATCAGCTGTTTATTGGTTGTGATGGCATCGACCTTGAACGTGGCACCACCACCTTTAATGAATTACTGGGCCTTAGCCGGGTGATGGCGTCCTCAGCCCGGGAAGTGATTGTGTTGGCCGAAGCGGACAAGGTAAATCGCCGTATCCCCAACCTTGAGCTGCCCTGGGATCAGGTGGAAAAACTGATTACTGATGAACGTTTATCCGACGAGTATCAACACCAACTAGAACAACAGGGCGTGCAGGTCATTCGTGTTACGCCAGAACAGATTTAAATAAGGAAGAAACCTATGTGTGGCATTGTTGGCGCAGTTGCGCAAAGGGACGTGGTACAGATTTTATTAGAAGGCCTGAAACGTCTGGAATATCGCGGTTACGACTCCGCCGGTGTGGCAGTTATTAATAGCGATCAACAACTGGGCCGTTTACGTCGCTTGGGCAAAGTACAGGCGCTGGCGGATGCGGTAGCAGAACAACCTCTGCCCGGCGGTACCGGTATTGCGCATACACGTTGGGCCACCCACGGTGAGCCGTCCGAAGCCAATGCCCACCCACATGTATCCGGTGATATTGCCGTGGTGCACAACGGCATTATCGAAAACCACGAAACCCTGCGTGATGAGCTCAAAGCTCAGGGCTATGTGTTTACCTCACAAACCGATACCGAAGTGATCGCCCATCTGGTTGAACGCGAATTAAAAACCGCCAACTCCCTGCGCGATGCGGTGATGACGACCCGCACATTGCTCGAAGGTGCTTACGGCATGGTGGTGGTGAATCGCCAGGACCCGAATCGTATGGTCGTCGCTCGCTCTGGCTCACCCTTGGTGGTTGGTTTTGGTATTGGCGAACATTTTGTTGCTTCCGACCAACTGGCACTGCTGCCTGTAACCCGTAAGTTTGCCTTCTTAGAAGAAGGTGACGTAGCAGAGATCACCCGTGAAACTGTTGATGTTTACGACCTCAACAACCAGCCGGTAGAACGCGAAGCCAAAGAAAGCACCGTTGAGCACGACGCTGGCGATAAAGGTGAATTTCGTCATTACATGATGAAGGAAATTTACGAACAGCCGCAGGCCATTGCCAATACACTCGAAGGTCGCTTAGTGGGCGACCAGTTAAATCTGGATGCACTCGGCGATCTGAGCGATATCGAGCAGGTACAGATTATCGCGTGTGGCACCTCTTACCATGCGGGTATGACTGCCCGTTACTGGATCGAAGAACTGGCCGGTGTGGCCTGTAATATCGAAATTGCCTCCGAGTTCCGCTACCGCAAATCCGTGGTACGGCCGAATTCACTGTTAGTCACCATCTCTCAGAGTGGTGAAACCGCCGATACCTTAGCCGCTTTACGCTTAGCCAAAGAGCTGGGCTTCGCTAAGTCCCTGACCATCTGTAACGTGCCGGGATCATCACTGGTGCGTGAATCAGATATGGCACTGATGACCCGCGCAGGTGCGGAAATTGGCGTGGCCTCCACCAAAGCGTTCACCACCCAGCTGGTTGGCTTATTACTGTTAACCGTTGCGCTTGGCCGAGGTCGAGGATTGGATGCCGCCGGTGAAAAACGCATTGCCGATGCTTTAACTCACCTGCCGGGCCTGATTGATAAATCGCTGCAAATGAACAGCGACATTGAAAAGCTGGCCGAGCAATTTGCTGAGAAGCATCATGCCTTGTTCTTGGGCCGTGGCGATCAATACCCAATTGCCATGGAAGGGGCGCTGAAGCTAAAAGAAATCTCCTACATCCATGCAGAAGCCTACGCCGCAGGTGAACTGAAGCACGGCCCACTGGCACTGATCGATGCAGAAATGCCAATCGTCGTAGTCGCACCTCACAACGACCTAGTGGAAAAACTTAAGTCGAATATCGAAGAAGTGCGCGCTCGTGGTGGTGAGCTATATGTATTTGCCGATGAAGCCGCCGACATTCGCCCGGAAAGCAATATGCAGGTGATGGCCGTGCCGCATTGCGACGACATCATTGCGCCGATTCTCTACACCCTGCCACTGCAATTGCTGAGCTACCATGTGGCCGTGATCAAAGGTACCGACGTTGATCAGCCACGCAACCTAGCGAAGAGTGTGACGGTGGAGTAAATACCACGACCCACATCATTTCTGATACCGGCCCAGCGCTGGTATCATGCGGGTAATTTTTTATCAGCGAAGAAAGTGTATGTCTGCCTCTACCACCTCAACCATTAAAACGCTGCGCATTGCTACCCGTAAAAGCCCTCTGGCTATGTGGCAGGCGGAACATATCAAGGCCCGTCTGGAAGCCCTGCACCACGGCTTAATCATTGAGCTGGTGACCTTCACCACCAAGGGTGACAAAATTCTTGATACTCCACTGGCGAAAATTGGTGGTAAAGGCTTGTTTGTAAAAGAGCTGGAAACCGCCATGCTCAACGGCGATGCCGATATCGCCGTGCACTCGATGAAAGACGTGCCCATGGAATTCCCGGAAGGCCTGGAGCTGGGTGTGATTTGTGAGCGTGAAAACCCGCTGGATGCGTTTGTTTCTAACACCTACAAGTCGATTGATGAACTACCACAAGGTGCGGTTGTTGGTACTTCAAGCCTGCGTCGTCAGTGTCAGATTCAACAGCAGCGCCCGGATCTGCAAATCAAAAGCCTGCGCGGCAACGTACAAACACGCTTAAGCAAGCTGGATGACGGTGAATTCGATGCCATTATTCTTGCTGCAGCGGGCCTGCTGCGTATGGAAATGGACGATCGTATTGCCAGTTTTATTCCATCAGAACAATCACTGCCAGCCGGTGGTCAGGGTGCTTTGGGTATTGAATGGCGCAGCGGTGATGAAGCGGTTCACGAACTGATTAAACCCCTGGCTCACGCGCCAACCGCCGCTTGTGTACTGGCCGAGCGAGCCCTGAATCGTCGCCTGCAGGGCGGCTGTCAGGTACCGATTGCGGCCTATGCCGAACTGGATGGCGAGCAACTGGCGTTGCGTGGCCTGGTGGGCAGCGTTGATGGTGCTCAAATGCTGCGCACCGGGCAAAATGGCCTGGCCGCTGATGCCGAAGCCATTGGTATTGCCGCCGCCGAGCACCTGCTGCAACAAGGTGCCGGGAAAATTCTGCAGCAAGTGTACGGCCACGAGGTGAAATAAGCCTTGGCAGACTCCCCCAAGCCAGATGCGTTACGCATTATTGTGACCCGCCCGGAAGGCCAGCAGCAGGCGCTTATGGCTGCTATTGCGGCTGACTTTCCCCAGTTTGAGCTTGTGCATCAGCCTCTGATTGAGATTGTGCCGATTGCGGATGACAAACAGGCCAGCCTGCTGCGCCAGCGGATGCTTAATATTGATCATTACCAGGCCGTTATTGCCATCAGCAAAAATGCCGCGCAAAGCGGGCTGCAATGGCTGGACACCTACTGGCCACAACCACCGGAAGCTATTCGCTGGTATGCTGTTGGCCCCACCACCGCCGATGAATTAAAAACCGAGTTACATCCGGTGCAGATGCCCGAACAACACTATGACAGCGAAGGGCTGCTGCAACTGGCATCGCTGCAACAGGTACAGGATGAAAAAATCCTGATCTGGCGCGGTTTAGGTGGGCGCGAAACTCTGGCCAACGTGCTGCGCCAACGCGGGGCTCAGGTCGACTACGCCGAATTGTACGAACGTCGTCAGATCCCTTACTCCAGCCAACAGTGGCAGACCTTGCTGCAACAACCGGCGTTATTGCTACTAAGTAGTGGTCAGGGGCTGGATATTATCGAGCAGCAGGTAGACAATCTTGCTGCTCAGGTAACGGCCATTCTGGTACCCAGTGAGCGGGTTGCCGAAAAAGCCAGAGCCAAAGGTTATCCACAGGTATTGGTTGCTACCAGTGCCCGTGATCAGGATGTACTGGCCCAGCTGCGAGACTGGGTTAGCCGGCAACAATAAAAACGTTAACTTCACTCGCAAAGTGATGAAAGGAACCCAGTGTGAGCAACGATACGCCTGCCGATAACAACGATATCGAGAAAACCAGTGCCAACGAGACCACGAAGACCACAAGTGCCGAGGCTCCGTCAACAACGACGCTGACCCCTGCCGAACAGCCTCAGCGCAGCGGCCCACACCCTCTTTCCTGGATTAACCTGGTGCTGATGCTGGGCCTGTTTGCACTGGCGGCCTATGCCGGTTATCTCGGCTGGACCCAGCAACAAACCACTCAGGCTGATATTGCCGTGTTACGCGACCGCTTAGCTCAGGCCCAGGCTAAAGCCGATGAACTGGCCCAGCGGGAGCAACAAATGGTTGCTCAGGCACAGGCGCTCACTGAGTCAGCTAACAGCCTGCAACAACAAGTAGCACACAACACCGATCGTCTGGGTAAATTACCTGGCGCCGAGCGTCAGGACTGGCTGTTAGCCGAGGCCGAATACCTGCTGCGTCTGGCCAATCAGCGCTTACAGCTGGAGCGCGACTGGAGTGGTGCTGTCAGCATGTTAACCGCAGCGGATAATGTATTACTGGAAACCCGTAACCCACGTATGAACAGCGTTCGTGCAGAGATTGCCCGTGAGCTGCTGGCACTACGCGCCGTTCCGGCGATTGATAATGTTGGTGCCATTACTCGCCTGCAGGCATTACAACAACAAGTGACCAGCCTACCGTGGATGCCGGAGAAACTGATTCAGGAGCCGGCCAGCCAACAACCGGTTGAAGTGCTGGAGCAACAGGTGTGGTACTGGCAGTTATGGCATCACATCAGCAGCAGTATTTCTGACATGGTGCGCATTCGCACCCGCAATGAACCCATTGCTGCGCCACTGACTCCCGACCAGCAATATTATCTGCAACAAAACATGCATCTGATGCTGGAGCAGGCTCAGGTGGCGTTGTTACGCGAACAAACCGACCTGTATCAGCACAGCCTGAAACGTATCAGTGAGTGGCTGGATGAATACCTGATGATTGATGACGAGCGCACCCGTGCCGCCCGTGCGTCATTAACCGAATTGCAGGGCTGGGATGTGAATCCGCAGGTGCCGGATATCAGCAGCTCCTTGCTGACTCTGCAAAAGCTGGTTGAACAACAACGTCGTGGCAGCGTGGCTTCTGATGCAGCACAGGAGCCCGGCGCATGAAAATACTGGTGTTATGTTTCATCTTCACCTTACTGGCCGGCCTGTTTTTCGGCACGCTGGTCAGCATAGACTCAGGCTACGTGCTGTTAAGCTGGGATGTTTATACGCTGGAAACCAGCTTATGGTTTTTCCTGCTGATTCTTACAGTCACCACCGTGGTGATGTACATCGTGATCCGTGCCAGCCTGCTGTTACTGGGCAGCGACTGGCGCTTTAACGAATGGCGTAAAGAACGTGGACGTGCCCGTGCACGCCGCCTGACTACTCGTGGTTTTCTGGCACTGGCTCAGGGTCAGTGGCGACGTGCAGAGCGCCAGTTGCGCTCATCCGCTGAAAACTCAGACACGCCGCTGATTAACTATCTGGCCGCCGCCCGCGCTGCTTATGAACAGGGCGATACCGATTCCACCGACGAATTGCTGAAAGCCGCCAGCCAAAGCACCAAGGGCTCCGAACTGGCCGTTGGCATTACTCAGGTGCAGTTATTACAGTCGCGTAAGCAGTTTGAACAAGCACTGGCGGTGCTGTTACGTTTGCGTAGCAAACACCCCAGACACGCCTATGTGCTGAAGTTGCTTGTCAAAACCTATCAGGAACTGGAAGACTGGGTGTCACTCAACGAGCTGTTACCCACGCTGAAAAAACTGGCGCGGATTCCTGCCGAAGAACTCAGCAAGTTAGAACAAAATGTGCAATTGCAGCTACTGGAACGCGCAGCACACAGTTATGGTGGCACTCAGGTGCAATCGCTGAAAGATATTTATCAGCAGATGCCCCGCGCGATGCGCATCTCTCAGCCAATCGTAAAACGCTACACCGAACTATTGCTGGAGCAAGGGGCGGAAAAGCTGGCGGAACAGGAGCTGCGCAACGCCCTCAGCAGTGTCTGGCATGACGATCTGATTTGTCTGTATGGTCGCTTAAATGGAGATACCAGCCAGCAACTGTTGTTTGCCGAACAGCAACTGACCGAGCGCCCGAATGACCCGATATTGCTGTTGATTCTGGGCCGTCTGGCGTTGCGTCAGGATGATCTGGATAAAGCCCGGGAGTTCTTACAAACCGGCTTAAAAATCAAAGGCATGCCCGAGCTGCACGCGGAGATGGGTAAGCTGTTGATGGCCGAAGGTAACGAAACCTCAGCCTGCCAGCATTTTCAGCTGGCCTTAGGGCAGTAAGGTTTACCCCCTCGTTGCTTAAGCAGGACGGGGGGCGTAAGCAAACACGTCCGAATGCATATTCTCCTGGGTCAGGCCCAGTTTTTCTAACTGATCCAGCGTGCCATACACCATATTCGGTGAACCACAGGCAAACATCTGTACCTGACTTAAATCATCAAAATCTTCGTGAATCACCTGATAAATCCAACCGGCGCGGCCATTCCAGTCGTCGGTGTGTTGTTCAATAATCGGGTGATAATGGAAGTTAGGGTAATCATAGGCCCACTGTTGTGGCAGGTCACTCAGATAAAAACCAATGGCCGCGCGGTTTGACCAGTACAGGTGAATTTCCTGCTCTGGATTCAGCGTTAACGCCCCTTCGATTAACGCCTTCATCTGCGAGAAACCACTGCCCGCTGCCACCATTAATAACGGTTGCTGTTTATAGCTGTGGATAAAATCCGGGGTTAATAAACAATCACCACCCGGTAAAGTCGCACGTACTACGACGGCATTTTGCAGAAACTTCACCACCGCTTCGGCCGTTGGGCTGTTCGCGGCGATATGTAATTCCAGACGACGGCGGTCGCCACCGGTCATATCACCGGGCGCTGAGGCAATCGAATACGGGAATTGTTTGGCTTCGCCGTTTTCATCTTCCACATCCAGCATCAGATACTGACCCGGCCAGTAGTCGAATGATTTTCCCGCTGGAGCCAGCAGTTCAACCCGATACATATTATCCGCCATCAAGCTGACCGAGGGGATCTGGCAAGCCAGCGCCACTTCCGGTTTATGGTTGGGCGCATACACATCATTCATAACAATCTCAATATCGGTCTTGGGTTGGGCGACGCAGCATAATACCTGATTATCGTTATCAAGTATGGACTCTCCGAGCGAGTTGCGAAAATTTAGCTCACCGCTGATCCGATCTCCCTGGCAAATCTGGCAGATTCCGTTTTCACAACTAACGGGCACAATCACGCCCTGACGCAACGCCGCATCGGCGATGGCTTCGTCTTCTCGGCAGAGAATGGTCACGCCGTTAGGCTGAAAGGTTATTTTGTGGGTTTTCATCAGAGCAGAGGCCTCTCTTCAAACAGCACCGTAAGCAACACTGATATTTTTCAGCCGCCGGCTGGAAGGCACGTCCTTGTGCCTGTCAGCCTACCGCAACATCCTGTTGCTGCTTTGAAAAACATCAGTATTACTTACTGTTTAGCGGGGTTAACTCAGAGTCCCAGCTCATCCCAAATAGCATCGACTTTATCTTTTACGTCCTGATCCATCACAATCGGCGTGCCCCATTCACGGTCGGTTTCTCCCGGCCATTTATTGGTAGCATCCATCCCCATCTTCGAACCTAAGCCCGAGACGGGAGAGGCGAAGTCCAGGTAATCAATCGGCGTGTTTTCAATCAGAGTGGTATCGCGGGCCGGGTCCATTCGTGTAGTAATGGCCCACATCACATCTTCCCAATTACGGGTATCGACATCGTCGTCCACCACAATCACAAACTTGGTGTACATAAACTGGCGCAGGAACGACCACACGCCCATCATCACCCGCTTAGCATGACCAGGATATTGCTTCTTCATACTCACCACTGCCATGCGGTACGAACACCCTTCCGGCGGCAGATAAAAGTCGACAATTTCCGGGAATTGCTTTTGCAGAATCGGAACAAACACTTCGTTTAATGCCACCCCCAAAATCGCGGGTTCATCCGGCGGGCGACCGGTGTAGGTGCTGTGGTAGATGGGTTTCTTGCGATGAGTAATGCGCTCCACGGTGAATACCGGGAAGTCATCCACTTCGTTGTAATAACCGGTGTGATCGCCAAACGGGCCTTCCGGTGCCATATCATCTGGGTGAATCACACCCTCTAATACAATCTCAGCCGAAGCAGGCACCAGCAAATCATTGCCGATACTTTTCACCAGCTCGGTGCGGCTATCACGCAATAATCCGGCAAAGGCGTATTCACTTAAGGTATCGGGCACCGGGGTAACGGCCCCCAGAATCGTGGCTGGATCAGCACCCAGCGCCACCGTGACAGGGAAGGGCTCTCCCGGGTGGGCTTTTTTCCACTCCAGAAAATCTAACGCCCCACCACGATGACTTAACCAACGCATGATGACGCGGTTTTTACCAATCACCTGCTGACGATAAATCCCCAGGTTATGACGCTCTTTATGCGGCCCTTTGGTGATTACCAGCGGCCAGGTAATGAGTGGCCCACCATCGCCAGGCCAGCAATGCTGCACCGGGATTTTGCTTAAATCGACCTCATCACCTTCCAACACCACCTGCTGACAGTCGGCTTTTTTGACTTCTTTTGGCCCCATGCTCAGGACTTTCTTGAAGATAGGTAGCTTCGACCAGGCATCCTTCATGCCTTTCGGCGGTTCCGGCTCTTTCAGAAACGCCAGCAACTTACCCACTTCGCGCAGGGCTTCGATGCTTTCTTCACCCATGCCTATGGCAACCCGCTCCGGCGTACCAAACAGGTTCGCCAGCACCGGCATGTCATACCCTTTGGGATTCTCAAACAACAAGGCCGGGCCTTTGGCACGCAGCACCCGATCGGAGATTTCGGTCATTTCCAGATGAGGATCAACCGGGTAACTGATGCGTTTCAGCTCACCGCGTTTTTCCAGCATTTTGATAAAGTCACGCAGATCTTTGTATTTCACCGCCTGCCTCGTTTGTCAGCTTGGTGTATAGAAGTGGGGCAGCATTCTAACAGCTTCCGGCTGGCTTGGGTGTATAAGCTTTGTATAGAAACCACTATTCATATTGAATAAACACTTTTTATCTGCCGCAGAACTCTTAGTAATGGTTTACCCTTCGGTCAGAATCACATAAAAATAGATGATGCAGTGACTCCTAAAAACGGAGAAAATGAAACGGTATATACTAAGGATAGCGATGTATGAACCCAAGCGCTCTGATTATTCTATTCGCACTGTTTTTCTCTAACGCTTCCTTATCTTTTGAATATGATGCAGAACTATTGCGCTGGTCTCTTGGTATTGATGAGCACATTATATTCAAGCATAGCAATGAATCCATTCGCTACAGTTCCCTACAGCAAACCAAGCTGCATGATGAAATATACGTCTCTGTTGTAGACAACACATTAGCAAAAGATTCATCACCCGAGATGGTGAAACGCTTTATTTTTGTTGCCAACCTAATCAAAGAGAAAAATAATGCGATGTTATCGCAGTCTTTATTGCATGATTATATGAAGGTGTTCACCAATCACCATAAATCGATGGCAGCGATATTCAATCAACATGCAGAGTCTGCGGCTACTGCATGTTATTACTTAAGTGGTTTTTTTGAGTTTGAAGATGGCTCCGGATTAAAGATTAATATTACAATAGCTAACAGCTGGGATAATTTTCTGAATCTATACTCAGATACATTCTCGAAAGAATTTTTACGACAATGTGAATCCGCAACATTTAATTAATTGTACTGCCGAGAACCATTTATATGTTGAGGTGTATGTGTCGAGTCGTATTCAGAATCTTGTTAAGTGTGCCAGCATTAGCGCAGCCTGTCACAGTATCATGGTGGCAGCTCAAGGAATTTCCAGCCACAGAAATTACTCTCGACAGTGATCTGATAAAAATTTTTCCTTCGGGCTTACAAAAAATTTCAAATTTAACACCCGACTTTTTGAAAACTCATCTGACTGAAGAACAGTTTAATTCGGTCGAACGTTCAGGACTATTTCAGAATATTAACGTAAACATTAATGACCACCCACACCCGGAAAGAATTTCGGTGGGAATTTACGATACGCTTTCCGGAGAAAAAGGAAGATTCATTGCCATTCGCTCAGAGAACGAGACTCAAATATTCACTCATCCAGGGATAACGGGATATAGCGGTATATTAATAAAAAACCAGAGAGTGAGATGGTACAAATGCCTCGACTGTAATGACTACGATCTTATTTATTGGTCAGGCCGTCGATTTATTGTCGAGTAGCCCAGAGTTATTCAAAATTCTGTATCTGGCTCCAGCATACAACTGCTGTATAATTCGCGATTTTCTCCAACCATTGCGGAGATACCCAATATGCACGCTAAACCCACCTTACTGTCTGCCGCCATCGCCGGGTTCACCGGAGTTGCTCTTGGTGCTTTTGGTGCCCACGGGTTAAAGCATGTGCTGTCGGAGAAGATGCTAACGGTGTGGCAAACCGCAGTGCAGTATCACTTGGTACACAGCGTTGTGCTGCTGGCTCTGGCGGTTTCCTTGCTGCTGTTGCCATCCGGTACGAGCAAAACCTGGCTGCAGCGCTCTGCCACCCTGATGGTGGTTGGCCTGCTGTTATTCAGTGGCAGTTTGTATGCCATGGCCCTGACCGGCATCCGCCCTCTGGGCATGATTACTCCGATTGGTGGAGTCAGCTGGTTAATTGGTTGGGGACTGATGGCCGTGGCTGCGCTAAAATTACCCGATTCCAAACAGGCTTAGAGCTATTCTTAGGCCTGATATTTTTATCACCAGAGAAACACCGTGACTGAAGAAAACCAGAACCATGATTCAGCGGCGCATAGTGAAGCTGCCGCCACTTCGGAAGCTGATACCCACTCAAGCACCGAGAAAAAACAGTACCGCCGTGGTATTAAAAGCTTTGTTATTCGTGCTGGCCGTTTAACCAAAGGCCAGGAAGGTGCACTGGAGCGCCAGTGGCCCATCATGGGCATGGAGCTTGAAGATGGCCCGATTGATCCGAAGCAGGTGTTCGGTCGAGACAGTCATGTGGTACTGGAGATTGGTTACGGCATGGGTCAGTCGTTAGTGCAGATGGCACAAGCCGCCCCGGAAAAAGACTTTATTGGTGTGGAAGTGCATCTGCCGGGGGTTGGTTCATTACTGAATCACGCCGAAGAAGCTGGTGTCACCAACCTGCGCACCTACAAAGATGACGCCATTGAAGTATTAAAGCTGATTCCGGACAACAGCCTGGATACCGTGCAGCTGTTCTTCCCCGATCCATGGCATAAGAAGAAGCACCACAAACGTCGTATCGTCAATGGTGAGTTTGCCCAGACCCTGCGCCGTGTACTGAAACCGGGTGGCATCTTCCATATGGCGACCGATTGGGAGCCTTACAGCGAGCATATGCTGGAAGTGATGGACGTCGCTGAAGGCTACGAGAATATCGCTGGGCAAGGCCAGTGTGTGGATCGCCCGGACCACCGCCCTTACACCAAGTTTGAAAAACGCGGTGAGCGCAAAGGCCACGGTGTTTGGGATATTATGTACCGCAAAATCAGCTGATCGCGACAGCGGTCAGACGTTTTATAAACAAAAAAGCAGAGCTGAGAGATGTTAAAGAAAGATAAAGAAAAAGTATTTGGTGGCGACTGGACAGAACAACAGCTGCGCGCATTTATTGATGTTGAAAGCCATGACGGTACCGAAGCCGATTACCTGGCCGTGATTCGCGCCTACCGTCATATGGTTCCGGCGACCTTCAAACAGTACATCGACCTGTTTGTGGCAGAAGGCCATAACCTGAACGCCAAAAACCTCGATGGCAGCAGCCTGTTAGCCACCATCTCCAGCCATACTCAGGGCGCGGAGTATGCGGAAATCTTACAGGCAGCGGGCGCACAATAAGCACCCGATGCAGGGGCTGGTTATTCGGCCCCTGATAGCCTCACATCCTTATAACGAAAAATTACTATCCAATTGGTCAGGTTTCATTAGAATAGCGCGCTTTTTTTGGAATCGGCTATGACCAGACCTTCCCCCCTGGCACTATTACCTATGGTGCTGTTCTTATCCTTATTTATTGGCAGCGGTCTGTTTTATCAGGCTCAGGGCATTGAGTTTGCCTTTTATGAAATCTCAGCGCCGGTGGCGATTCTGCCTGCCATTGTGCTGGCGGTGTTATTCGCCAGTGGTTCGCTGAATCAGCGTGTGGAGCAGTTTATTAAAGGCTGTAGTGATCCCACTCTGATCACCATGCTGCTGATTTTCCTGTTGGCCGGAGGTTTTGCCAGCGTCGCCAAAGCCATTGGTGGTGTTGATGCCACGGTTAATTTTGGCCTGAGCATTATTCCGCCGTCATTGGTGTTGCCTGGTTTATTCCTGATGACCGCCTTTATGGCCACTGCCATGGGTACGTCCATGGGTACCATCGCGGCCGTGGCCCCGATTGCCGTTGGCCTGACCGAAGCTACCGACCTGTCACTGGCGCTCACCGTCGGCACCGTAGTCGGTGGTGCTATGTTTGGCGATAACCTGTCGATTATTTCTGATACTACCATTGCCGCCACCCGCACCCAGGGCTGCTCCATGGCGGATAAATTCCGTATGAACCTGAAGATTGCTATCCCGGCAGCGCTGATCACCATGGTGTGGTTGTACCTGCAAGGCAGTGAAGTACAAGTCAGCGATAACACCGAACACAGCGCAGTCAAAATGATGCCTTATTTGTTGGTGTTGGTATTGGCGGTATCGGGCCTGAATGTTCTGGTGGTGTTGCTGGCGGGCATTGTGCTAGCGGGTCTGACCGGGCTGTTACTGGTTGATGACTATCATATTGCCCAATGGGCCAAAGATATTTACGCCGGTTACACCGGTATGCAGGAAATTATGATCCTGTCGCTGCTGATTGGTGGCTTGGCATATATGATGAAACAAGCAGGGGGGCTGGAATGGCTGGCGCAACAAATCGACAGGCTCAGCCGTCGCAAAGAAGCTAAAGATAACCAGCAACGCAGTGGTGAAACCAGCCTCAGCTTAGCCGTTGCGGTATCCAACTTATGTACCGCCAACAACACGGTAGCGATTCTGATCAGCGGTGGTTTAGCCAAAGATATCGCCGGCCGCTATCAGGTTGATCCGCGCCGTAGCGCCAGCCTGATGGACATCACCTCATGTGTGGTACAGGGCATTATTCCCTGGGGCGCACAAATGTTACTGGCCGCTTCTATTGCCGGATTATCACCGCTGCAACTGATGGACTCGGTGATTTATTGCTGGGTGCTGGGTGCAGCGCTGATTGCATCGATTGTGATCGGTCGTCCACTCGCCAAAGTTGGATAATCCGAATCACAAAGCAGCAGCCAGACCAAAAATCAGGCTGCTGTTTTATCCGCCGAAAACAGTATTTTCAGCTTAAACCGGCCACAACACATACCCCTTTCTTTCACAACAAATCCTCTCCTCTTATCAAAGCCAGAAGTTGCAAAGGTTGAGTCTTCAACTAGGTTATTAAGACGTTGCCCCATCCATTTATGGTGTATGAGGCAAGTCGTCATTTTTAATAAACTAATGTTAAGGGACTGCCGATGACACTTGAGTTGATATACGTGAGTAAATCGACCGAACGGCTGGATACTTCGCAACTTGAGCAGTTGTTGCAGTGCTGTCGCCAAAACAACACCTCAGCCGGAATCAGTGGCCTGTTGCTTTATGATGGGCAAGGCACCTTTATTCAGCTATTAGAAGGTGAGCCGCAGCACATCGACCGGCTATTCAACACAATCTGTCAGGACCCGCGTCACACCCATATCCACACCCTGTCACGTAAAACCATCACGCAACGCAGTTTTTCCGACTGGCGCATGGGCTTTCATTACTTTTCTGACACCCCCGTTTCTCTACCGGATGGTTACAGCGAATGGCTGACCAAACCGGAGCCCAACTCAACCGATCAACTGAATAGTTTTGCCTTGTCACTGCTGAATTACTTTCGCGATACAAGCCGTACCGGAAATACAATATGAAGAACCTGAAGATTGCACATAAGATTTATTTGCTTGGCACTTTACAATTATTGCTGCTGTTGATTACTGCAGCCGTTTCTTACAGCCAGATGAGTAAAATCGGTAAAGAACTGATCGATATCGCCGAAGAAGATATCCCGTTAGCGAATAAATTAACCACACTGACTGAACATCAGTTAGAACAGGCAGTTTTATTTGAGCGCAGCTTATTAAAAGCATCCTTGATTGAACAGGGCCAAACGCAATATCGTGACGAGCTGGAAAAAAGCATTCATAAATTAACTCAGCTACAGGAAAAAGTGGCCAAAGAAATTATTGATGCAGACCAATTTATTACCGCTGCTACTCCGTTATTACACGACCCACTGGCGCGTCAGGAGTTTTCAAGCCTTCAGCGAGATCTGAAGTCTGCCGAGGCTGCTTATAAACAATTAGTAACGGATATTAACGCCATTATTAAGCAAGCCAAAAGCAGTGGAGTGATCAGCATCAGTTCGGATATCAGCCGGGTTGAAAAAGCCGAAGATCAACTGGAAGTACAGTTGATTGAGATGCAACAACGGATCCAGGATTTCACCTTAAAATCCGCATTAAAAGCCGAAGAGGATGAGCAATACGGCCAAAAAATCATCGCTATTATCGCCATCGTGGCATTAATTATCAGCGCCATTTTGCCTTTTTTAATCAGCACAACCATTGTCTCGCCCATTAATCATTTACGCGATCGTTTGCAAGAAATATCACGTGGTGATGGCGACTTACGACAACAACTGGATGCCAAAAGTAATGATGAAACCGGCGAAGTGGCTCGGGCTTTTAATCATTTCATCGATGTTTTGCGTAATATGATTGCTAACACCAATCAACAAGCCGATGAATTAGGGCGCTCGTCAGAAACTGCGTTACAGGTTATGCAAACCACGCTGACCAATGTTGAACGCCAGCGCAGTGAAACCGACCAGGTGGCATCACTGGTGAGCCAGATGAATAACACCATCGAAGAAGTGGCACACAGTACTTCCAGCGCTTCAACGATCACGGCTCAGGTGCGTGACCGGGTCACTCTGGGGCGTGACAGCGCAGTACAAACCCAAAGTGTGATTGAAAACCTTGCACTTGAGATTCAGGAAGCATCCAGGGTTATTCAGTCGCTGGTGTCAGAAACCAACAATATTGGCAGTGTACTGGAATCCATTCAGGGCATTGCTGAGCAGACCAATTTATTAGCGCTCAATGCCGCGATTGAAGCCGCTCGCGCAGGCGACACTGGCCGGGGCTTTGCAGTTGTTGCCGATGAAGTTCGCTCACTCGCGCAACGCACCCAATCCTCAACAGAAGATATTCAAGGGTTGGTACAACGACTGCAAACCGAAGCCCACAACGCTGTCGCCAGTATGGAAAAAGGCAATAAAATCACCTCCGAATGCCTGGATCACAGTCTGGAGACCAGCCGGATTTTTGAACAGGCACGTGAAGCGGTCAATGAAATTAACGACTTTAATCAGCAAATTTCCAGTGCCGCGTCTCAGCAGGCCGCCGTATCAAATGAAGTGAAAGTAAATTTGCGCAATATTGCCGAAATTGCCGAAACCACCAGCCAAGGGGCTAAAGCCACTTCTGAATCTAACGAAAATATTGCTAAGCGCCTGATTGACCTGCACACCAACCTTAATAAGTTTCAGGTCTGATCAGAGAGAGGACCTTCCACTTTTCCTTTAAAACACATATGCAGCAGCCAGACCAAAGGTCAGGTTGCTGTTTTGTCTTACCAGCGGGCTATCCGAAAAAGTAGCATCTCTGATATCCGAGTAACCAACAAACCCGGCAATCAGATAACTATCCCATAACAGCGCGGTACTGTAGTTAATGCTATAACCACCGTAACCTGCATTAGCGCTATAGGCTTCACGTTCTGCGGTTTCAAATTCCCGCTCCACACCGTAAAAATACTCATGATACGCCTGGCTGGCTGACCGCATAACCAGGCTCAGCTGCGGTCTGACTGCTACCGAATTAATCGAATAAATTCGCCGCCAACGCAGCGTAGGATTAAACGTCATGCCACGTAATGTAATGGAACTGAAGTCGGTGCTGGCGGCTGAACGTAATGGCAGCATCAGAAAAAGTGCGTTATCACTGTTACGATCACCGCGAAAATAATAATGCAGCGCCGGGCCGGCTTCGCCCACAAAGTCGAGATCATCCATGCCCTCACGTGCCTCGTTATCGTCACTCTTAACCCGGACGGCACCACCGAAACTCAATTCCAACGACCAGTTACCAGAACGCCATAAGTTCCCCTGTACAGCATTACGATCAACACTGAAATTTTCACTGCGGTACCGGAGATAAGGAAAAGGTAAGACATAGTCTTCGGCTTCATCACTGCCGATATAGTCGGGTACATGGGCGTAGCCGATGCCAATACCAGCCTCCAGTTCGGCACTGGCCGCTGTGCTGGCAGACAGTATGCTGATCAACAATATCCAGACAGCGATCAGAGAGCAGTAATACTTGGATGTGATGGGCATACGTTCAGACCTTTCGAATTAATATGAGGCGCTGATCACACCTCCCTGCAATAACTGTTGTAGTGCCAGAATAATATTCTGTTCAGACTCCATCGGGCGTGATTGCTGAAACGTCCGAACCAACTCAACAGCTGACATTTGTGCTTGTTGTTCCAGTGGCGCAATTAATTCTTGCGACCGGCTTTGATCCAGAAAGGTATCAGGATAACGTTTATTAAACGACGGGATTAATTGCAATGGTTGCTCTGCTGCCAGTTCAATATGCGCCTGCCGCCGTTGCCAGAAGCGAGACTCAGGCCAGCGATTAACCCGGCGATAATAGTCCCCCCGGGTATTAAAATATTGCTGATATTCAGCAATTAAAGTTTGCCGATACAGATTGAGTTTTTCCGGTTGCTGACCTTCCAATTGTGCGATGGCTGCCAGTGCACCACGCACACCACTGCCTAAAGCATGGGGAATGCCACTGGACGATAACGGATCATAGGATGCCGCAGCATCACCCACCGCCAGCCAATGATCGCCGTAAGGCGTTTTTAAATAAGACGAAAACGCCGGCCAGGATTTAGGACTGGAGAAATTACTCGCATTTTTGCTGCGTTGTAATGTCAGTGGCATTTGCGCCAGTGATTGCCACCAATTGTCTTCTTGTGCAAGATTATCCTGGCTGATGGTATCGGCATCGGCCATCAACACCATAACCAGTTTATTGTCCGGTAAAATGGCGCTGTACCACCAGCCATATTCACACGCCTCAACCAACACCGAAGCATCGTCAGCGTTTTCAATATCGGAAATCACGGCGACTCCGGTTAACTGATCACACTTAACACGCTGGGCTCCCAGCTTACGGGCAATATTGCTGTTACGGCCGCTGGCATCAATAACATAGCTGGCTAATAAACTCTGTTGTTTGTTTTTTAGCTGCCAGTAATCAGCATGACGTTCCAGTTGCTGAACCCGAAAATCAGCAATTAACTCGCCCCCTTGTCGTTGAAACTGGCGCGACAACATCCGATCAAATGCACGCCGATCAAGCTGCCAGCCAGAGCCGTGCAGCGTGAATAAATAATCGAGAGAATGTGCCTGTTCGCTTCCCCAGGCGGCATTGCTGGAGTAAGTCTTAAGAGAGTTCATCTGCGAAAATTCAGGCCAGACCTGCAGATAATCGAGCAAGGCTCTGCAGCCCGGCGATAAACTTTCGCCAATGCGGTGTTGGCTGTAATCATCGGCTTCGAGGACTGCTACTGAAATGCCGCCTTTTTTCAGCAGTGTCAGTCCGGCGGCACAACCCGCCGGACCACCACCAATGATGGCAACATCAACCGCAGGAATCGGTGAATGTTCCAACATCATTTCAGCCCTTACCTTTCATCGTGTTCTGATTCATCCACGCCTGACCGAGGCTGACGGTATTGCGTTCTTTTTCTACAAAGTACGGATAACTCTGGGTACCTTCATTCACAATAAAGCCCAACATGCCCCAGTATTGAATAATCTGTTCAGCATCTTCAACACCACGATGGTAAGGAACCCGCTGACCGGCTGGAATAACGGTCTGACCGTCGATATTCGACAACATGGCATCAATAACCTGATCGCCGGGTTCAAGGCTACCTGCAACCACATGCATCGGGCTTTGTGGTGGCCACCAATAAACGTAATAAGCCGGTGGCACTTCGATACCAGTGCCATCGGCTAATTGATTTACCAGTGGATTGGTAATATTCGGCGTTTGCACGGTACATTCGTTAAAGTCGGCCTGCCACGGAATCGCCATTCGTTTGGTCAAATCACCGGGTTCACAACCCTGGCCATCTGCTTCGTTGGCGGTCGTACTTAAACCATTTTTTGAGTAGTAGGTCGCCAGTGCCTGGTTATCTCCCATAAAATGCGCCATCCGCAAATGCAGTGGTGCATCGTAGATATTTTTACTGCGCACAATCCAGGTGGTTTCAATTCCAGGGGAGAAAGGTGCGCCGACACAATTGCCAATACTGGCCTGGTCCAAC